>DBEZXT010000001.1:0-8733 GCA_048291645.1 Collinsella aerofaciens
GCGTGGCATTGCAACGGCACGCGAACGCTTCTGCGCCATGGTGATTGAGCCCGCGCTGCAGCGCATTCCGCCCACGTGCATCGCTTATCTGCTGAGCATGGCGTCTTTGGGGCAGACGAGCTCGACCAGCATGGTTGCCGACGCCCTAAACAAAACGCCTCAACAGGTGAGCTCCGTCCGCAGCCGCCTGTTAAGAGAATCGATTATCGAGGCTCCTTCGTACGGCAAGGTCTCATTTGCCATCCCCTATATGCGCGACTACCTCTACGAGCACAAAGCCGAACTGGAAGCTGAACTGTAGAAACGACAACTGCCCTGCAAGACGAAAACCGTTTTCGTACGGATTTAAAGCAGACGTAAACGGTTTTCGTCTTGATTTGCGTCCGAAATTAAGACGTAAATTGCGCTTTCGTACGCTTATTACCAGACGCAAATTGTTTACGTCCGGCCATGCGTCCCCAATCCAGACGAAAAGGGCCCCGAGCTCGTGTGAGCTCGGGGCCCTTTGTGCCGCACATCTATGAGAGGGAATCGATGCGCACGGGCGCTACTCCATGAAGCCACCCAGGGATGGCGGAAACCTCGTCAATGGGGCCAGGTTTACATGCGCCAAGTTGGTGCAAAGTAACCTGCCCCCCACACAACAAGGGGTTGACTAGAGCTCGCAGGCAACCTTGTAGCCGTCGCCGATGGCATCGCGGATGTTGCCGCACTTGTTGGCGTCGCCCAGCACGTGGGTGGTAACGCCGGCAGCGGCAAGGTCGTCGGCCAGCTTGGTATTGGGACGATAGCCCATGGCAAGCACCAGTGTATCGGCACCGGCGATGGTGTGGACCTCGCCGTCCTTCTCGTAGCTGATGGTGTCCTCTGTGATTTCGGTCACCTTGGCCTCGGTCAGCACGTGGACGCCCTTGGAGAGCATGCGCGTGATGAGCACCGCGCGACCGGCGCCGCCCTCGTTGGCGGCGAGCGTCTTGGTCATCTCGATAACAGTGACATCGCGATTGGCCGGCGACAGGTCGTTGACCAACGGGGCCAGGTAATCGGCCGTCTCGCAACCGACGGTGCCGCCGCCCACGATGACGATCTTCTTGCCCGGGAAAGCCTTGCCACCCAGCAGATCGTCAGCCGTCATAACCTGCTTAAAGCCCTGCATGAAGGCCGGAGCGATGGGCTCGGCGCCATAAGCCAGGACGACCTCGTAGCCCGCGTAGTCACGCTGAATGTCCTCGGCCGAAAGCTCGGTACCAAAGACGCACTTCACGCCAGCCTCAGCAAGACGGCGATACTGGTATTTGATCACGCGGGTGAGTTCCTGCTTTGCCGGCGGAACGGCTGCGATGCGCATCTCGCCGCCCGGCTCATCCTGCTTATCCACGAGCACCACGTTGTGTCCGCGCTTGGCGGCAATGAACGCCGCCTCCATGCCCGCGGGACCGGCGCCCACAACGAGCACGTTCTTAGCCTCGGCGGCAGGCTCGTAACCAGCCTCGTCGCGCTCCACGTCCGGGTTGACGGTGCAGGAGATGCGCTTGCCGAACATAATGCCGTTCAGGCAGCGCAGGCAACCGATGCAGGGACGGATGTCGTCGGCGTTGCCGGCAGCGGCCTTGTTGCAGAACTCGGCATCGCACAGATTGGCGCGGCCCATCATGCAGATGTCGGCAGCGCCGTCCTCGATCAGCTCCTCGGCAATCCAGGCCTCGTTGATGCGGCCGACCGTGGCGACGGGAATGTTGACGTGTTTTTTAATCTCACGCGAGCAGGCGGCGTGCGACGCCTGCTGGGTACCGGCGGCGGGAATCGCGGAGCCGCGCTTGATGGTGGTGCCGCCCGACACATGAATCATGTCGACGCCGGCCTTCTCCAGGCGACGTGAGACGTAGATCATGTCGTTGAGGGTCAGGCCGCCATCGGTGTACTCATCGCCCGAAATACGGACGTCGATGAGAAAGTCCTTGCCGCAGCGCTCGCGAATCTCGGCGATGACCTCGAGCAAAAAGCGCATGCGGGCGTCGAGCGAGCCACCGTACTCATCGGTACGCTTGTTGTAGAGCGGGGTCAAAAAACCACCGAGCATGCCGTGGGCGTGCGCTGCGTGGACCTCGACGCCATCGACACCGGCCTTCTGCATACGCACGGCAGCGTCGCCAAACTGATGCGTGAGCTCGTGAATCTCGTCGACCGTGATGGGGCGCGGCGCCTCGCGGGCATAGGACGGGCCCACAAAGGACGGAGCGATCAGGCGCGGCGTGCCCGGAATGTTGAAGGCCATGTAGGCGGGGTGGAAGAGCTGCGGCATAATCTTGCAGCCGTACTCATGCACGGCGGCGGCGAGCTTTTCCCAGCCGGGGATGAACGTGTCGTCGTAGCAGCACATGTCGCCCGGCAGATAGGTATAGGTGGGCTCGACCGTCACGACCTCGGTGATGATCAGGCCAACGCCGCCCTTGGCACGGGCACGGTAATGATCGACCAAGTCGTCGGTCACATATCCGTGATCGGCCAGGTTGGTAGATACCGGCGGCATAAAGACGCGGTTCTTGACCTCGGTCGTACCGACCTTGATCGGGCTAAAGAGCATCGGATAGGCGGAGGACTCCATACAGGGTTCCTTTCGTTTGAGCCGCTCGGCGGCAGTTGCTAACGTTCTTATCGTATCAGCAACCGCCGTATCCGCGGCCAAACATACCCAAACGCCGGTCGGCTAATGAATACCGCGGCCCAAGTCTTCGGCGATTTTGTCCACGCCCTTAAGTGCGGCGCACGTCTTTTTGTTGGAGCAATGCCCCGTGCAAACGCCACCCTGAGCGCAGTCGGCGCAGGTGCCCTTGCGGTAGATGCGCACGCATACCGCGACAAACGCAATACCGATTACAGCCAGTACAACAATATCGATAGGTGCCATAGCAAGCCTCCTCTAGTTAACCATCACTTACTTTACCCCATTCTCCACCTACCAAAAAGGGACAGGTTTATTTTGGTCGGGTTTATCTGCGGAAACGCCACATCTTAACTTCTGGAGCAAAGCAATCTGTCCCCCATTGCACCAAAAAGCCCGAGTGTCGCTGGGACACCCGGGCTCATGGAAAGGGGTTAATCCTTATTCGGACTTACGCGGAAACTGCGGCGGAAGCAGCGTTGGTCTCGTCCTCGTCGGTCCATGCATGCTTAGGCATGGGACGGAAAATCTGGAAGAGCATCGCAACCAGCAGCACAATGGCCACAACCGTCCAGAAGCCAAACTGCCCAAGGACAAGCAGGTTATAGAACTGGTTGATGAACAGGCCGATCACCCAAGCGAAGGCGCACTCGTAGCCGAGGGCAATCGCGGTCCACTTGCCGGAATCCATCTGGTTGCGGATGGTACCCATAGCGGCAAAGCACGGAGCGCACAGCAGGTTGAACGCGCCGAAGGCAACGCAGGCGCCCATGGTGGGGAACATGCCGGCAAACGCGGTCCACAGGCTCGGGTCGGTCTCGCCCGCATCGGCGACGGACAGCAGCGAGCCGGCGGTGGCGACGACGTTCTCCTTGGCGACGAGGCCAGAGACAGTCAGTGCGGTGGCCTGCCAGGTGCTAAAGCCGAGCGGGGCGAAGATCCAAGCGACCAGGTTGCCCAGCATGGCAAGCACGGAGTAGTCCATAAACTCCTCGGGGATGCCGTCCATCGCAGGCAGGAAGCCAAAGGAACCGTTATAGCTACCAAAGTTGGAGAGGAACCAAACGACGACGGTGGACGCGAAGATGACCGTGCCGGCCTTCTTGATAAAGGCCCAGCAGCGCTCCCACACGTGCAGCGCCCAGGAACGGATCGCCGGGAAGTGGTAGGCAGGAAGCTCCATGACAAACGGGGTCGGACGGCCGGCGAAGAGCTTGGTCTTCTTGAGCATGAGGCCCGAGGCGATGACGGCAAAGACGCCCAGGAAGTAGAAGAGCGGGCTGATCCATGCGGCCGTGGTGGAAGAATCGCCAATGATGGAGCCCATGAGCAGGGCGATGATCGGCAGCTTGGCGCCACAGGGAATGAACGTGGTGGTCATGACCGTCATGCGGCGGTCCTTCTCGTTCTCGATGGTCTTGGTGGCCATGACGCCGGGAACGCCGCAGCCCGAGGACACGAGCATGGGGATGAACGACTTACCGGACAGGCCAAAGCGGCGGAACACGCGGTCCATGATAAAGGCGACGCGGGCCATGTAGCCGCAGTCCTCCAGGAAAGACAGCATCACAAAGAGCAGGAACATCTGCGGCACAAAGCCGAAGATGGCGCCCAGACCGCCGACGATGCCGTCGCAGACCAGCGAATCGACCAGACCGCCGTCCTCGGTGCCACCCGCTACAAGCGCGTCGTGGACCATGGTGGTAATACCCGGAACATACGGGCCATACTGCGCCGGGTCGACCGAGTCGGCGTTGTCGCCCGCGGCCTCGACGGCCGCGTCGTAGGCGTCGCGGCCCTGACCGAGCACGTACCAACCGTCGGTACCAAAGAGCTGGTCGTTGGTGAAGTCGGTCACCGTGCCGCCCAGGGTGGAAACGGCGATGTAGTACACGCAGAACATGATGGCCACAAAAATCGGCAGGCCCAGGATACGGTTGGTAACCACGCGGTCGATTTTCTCGGAGGTGCTCATCTTGGCCGGAGCCTTGGTGAGGCACTCATCAATGATGTGCGTGATGACGCCATAGCGCTCACCGGTGATGATGGACTCGGCGTCATCGTCGCAGTCCTGCTCGCACTGAGCGACCAGCTCTTCGACGCGAGCGGCCTTCTCCTTGGTGAGGTTGATGAGCTTGCAGGCGTCCGCGTCGCGCTCGAACAGCTTGACGGCGTAATAGCGGCGCTTGTTGGCGGAAACGCTCGCCGGAAGGTTGTTCTCGATGTGGTTCAGAACGTCCTCGATGGAGGAGTCGAACTTGTGCTCCGGCACCTGGCCCTTGGAAGCAGCGGACTTCTTGACCTGCTCGAACAGCTCCTTAATACCCTTGTTCTTAAGGGCCGAGATCATCATGACCGGGCAGCCGAGCTTCTTGGAGAGCTTGTCCGTGTCGATCTTGTCGCCGTTCTTCTCGACCAGGTCGGCCATGTTGAGGGCAACGACCACGGGCAGGCCGGTCTCGATAACCTGAAGCGCCAGGTACAGGTTGCGCTCGAGGTTGGTGGCATCGACAACCTGGACGACCACATCGGGCTCGCCGCTCATGAGGTAATCGCGCGAGCATTGCTCCTCGGGGCTGTAGGGGGAAAGCGAGTAGATGCCGGGGAGGTCCGTGATGGTAACGTTCTTGTCGCTTAGGAGCTTGGCCTCCTTTTTCTCAACCGTGACGCCGGGCCAGTTGCCAACGTAACCGTTGGCGCCGGTGATCAGGTTGAAAAGCGTGGTCTTGCCGCAGTTGGGGTTACCCGCCAGCGCGACATGGATCTGAGAATCCGCCATTCAATCCTTCTTCCTTGTGCGCCCGCGCTGCTTTCTCCGCGCGGGCTGGATAATGTGCTTCAAAAATGCTGCATTAAGTTAGAAATACCTAACTTTATCTGCAGAAATATACGCCGCGAGCCCTTATTGGACCTCGACGACGGCGGCCTCCTCCTTGCGGATGGAAAGCTCGTAGCCGCGCACGTTGATCTCGACCGGATCACCGAGCGGTGCAACCTTCACGACCTTGAACGAAGTGCCCTTGATGAGCCCCAGGTCCATAAGGTGGCGGCGAAGCGCACCCTCACCGTGAAGCTTGACGATGGTGGAGCTCTCGCCCACCTTAACGTCACCCAACGTCTTCATCCTCTTGTCCCCCTTTCGGTTTTTATGAAATGCTGCAGACTAACCGACGGTCATGATGTGCATGGCAACCTTGGAATCGATACCAAAGCGTGCGCCCAGCACCGTGACGATGATATTGGCGCCACTCGAGCTCACCACGTGGATTTCGCTGCCCTCGACAAAGCCGAGGTCCTTGAGGTGGTGCTTCATATCCTCATTGCCCTTTACACGAGACACGCGCACGGTTTCGCCCGCTTTTACCATCGAAAGCGGCATTGCCGGCATCTGCGGTCCGCAAGACATGAGTGGCTCCTAACGTCAGTTCGTCCTCAACATCGACGTGATAAAAGTTAACCACGTCTATGTTCGCTTTAGTAAACTAGCACGTGGTTAACTTTTTGGAAAGGGTCCCCATTCAGATTTCGAAAAAGTTTCCTATACGAAACAAAAAGGCGCGGCAAAGAGCTGTCCTTTGCCGCGCCTTGTCATGCTTAGAGCGAGAGGTTTCTGATCGACGTAACGCAGGAAGCCTCGTCTACGCCCGAAACGCGAAAGATGATGTCCTCGCCGCACTCGCCGTAGAGAGCCATGAGGCCCATGACATCGCGACCGTCGGTATGGCGGTCGCCGATGCTGACCGACACGTCGCTACGGTGCTTGGCAATGATGTCATAGAGCAGCGCAACCGGGCGGGCGTGTAGTCCCAACGGATCTTTAATCGTCTTTGTAAACTCGACCATGTCCCCTCCCACGACATCGCACATTCGGCCGGCAAACCCAGCCACGTGGTAGTTATTGTAGCGTTAGATGCTTGTTGAAGCCCGCCAGAAGCTCGACCGGAAAGCGCGTCCCGTTATTTGGCTGGATTCTGGGTCGCAGTTTCCAAAAGGACCCTGTTTGGGAAACTGCGACCCGTTTTGGACGCAAATACCGGGTCGTAGTTTCCGCGACGCCCGGTCACCCCATGCCCTCACAACCTCGGCGCATAAAAAACGAGGGAAGGCACGCGTCCTTCCCTCGTTGCGGGCAATATGTAGCCGCTTGCCTACATCAGGCGCAGGCTGACGTCCTTGAGCTGGGCGCCACTAACGGCACTCGGGGCGCCCGACATGAGATCGGAGCCGCTGGCCGTCTTAGGGAACGCCATGACGTCGCGGATGGAGTCGGAGCCGGTAAGCAGCATGCACACGCGGTCCAGGCCCAAAGCGAAACCGCCCATCGGGGGCGCACCAAACTTGAGGGCCTCCATGAGGAAGCCAAACTGCGACTCGGCGCGCTCCTCGGTAAAGCCCAGGAGCTTGAGCATGGACATCTGCATCTCGGCGTTGTGGATACGCATACCGCCGCCGCCGGCCTCAAAGCCGTCCATGACAAAGTCGTAGGTGCAAGAACCGGCTGCCAACGGGTCGGCCTCGATCTTGGCGATGTCGGTCTCGGTCGGCAGGGTAAAGGGCTGGTGCTCGGCAGCGTAAGCCTTGCGGTCCTCATCCCAATGGAACAGCGGGAAGTTGACGACCCACAGGAAGTCGTGACCCTCGCGCTTGATCTCGAGCGCATTGGCCATGTGGGAACGCATGCCGCCCAGGATCTCGTCAGAGAGCAGGCGCGGGCCGGCGGCGAACATCACAAGGTCGCCGGGCTCGACGTCCATGCGCTCGCGCAGAGCCGCCATCTCCTCGTCCGAGAAGAACTTGACGATGGGGCTGTTGATAGAGCCGTCCTCGCGGAAGGCGATCCAAGCCAGACCCTTGGCGCCAAACGTGGAGGCCACGCCGGCGAGCTTATCGATCTTGGCACGTGCCCAGGCACCGGCACCCTTGGCGTTGATGGCCTTGACGACAGAGCCCTCCTCGTTTGCGGCGGTCGCAAAGACCTTGAACTTGGAGTTGGCGAAGATGTCGGTCAGGTCGACCAAGTGCATGCCATAGCGGGTATCGGGCTTGTCGGAGCCATAGGTGTCCATGGCATCCCAGTAGTTCATGCGACGCAGCGGCGTGGGCATCTCGACGCCCATGCGGCCGAAGGCATCGGACAGAACCTCCTCGAGCGCGCTCATGACATCGTTCTGGTCCACGAAGGACATCTCGATATCGACCTGAGTGAACTCGGGCTGGCGGTCGGCACGCAGGTCCTCGTCGCGGAAGCACTTGGCAACCTGGTAGTAGCGCTCAACGCCACCGACCATGAGCAGCTGCTTCAGAAGCTGCGGGGACTGCGGCAGGGCGTAGAAGTTGCCCGGCTGGATGCGGCTGGGAACAATGAAGTCGCGGGCGCCCTCGGGCGTGGACTTAAACAGGGAGGGCGTCTCGACCTCCATGAACTCACGGTTGTGCAGCGCCTCACGAATGGCAAAGGTAAAGTCGGAGCGCAGCTTGAGGTTGGCCATCATCTCGGGACGACGGAGGTCCAGATAGCGATAGCGCAGACGGGTGTCCTCGCTGGTCTCGATGCCGTCCTCGATCTGGAAAGGCGGGGTGACAGACGTGTTGAGCACCTCGGCGTGGTCGGTCAGGACCTCGATCTCGCCGGTCGCGAGCTTGGTGTTGGTGGTCTCCTCGCCACGAGCGCGCACGACGCCGTGAATCTTGATGGGCCACTCGGGACGCATGGTCTCGGCGATCTTAAAGGCATCGCCGTCGGAGTGCTCGGGGTCGAAAGTGAGCTGCGTGATGCCCTCGCGGTCGCGAAGGTCGCAGAAGATAAGGCCGCCGTGGTCGCGGCGACGGCTCACCCAACCGGTGAGGGTGACCTCTTCGCCCACGTTCTCGAAGCGAAGCTCGCCGCAGGTACGGGTGTGCATGGAATGCTCGTCAATGGGACGGGTCTGGCTCATACCAGTGATCCTCCTTTATGGATCTGTGCCGCCCCGTGTCGTTCCGGGCGGCGTCGTACAGATTTGCCCAGCCTGCGTAAACCGCGCAGCCAGACATGGCGTTCTATCTTATCGCACCTGTGTCGATGTGCCGCG
>DBEZXT010000002.1:0-23404 GCA_048291645.1 Collinsella aerofaciens
CGCAGGGTTGCCTCGGCGTCGTCGATGATCTGCTGGTACATGCTAGATCGATGGCTCATCTCGAGCACGGACATGCCGCAACCGCGGTAGTCCATCATCTCGTCGGCGATCTCGGCGAGCACGCTTGTGGGCAGTGCGGCCGGGCCAGCTGAGAAGTTGTGCACACGTGCCATCTTCTAGTCTCCCTCGTAGTCGTTTGAACGTTCGGGATACTTTAGCACAGTGGAGCGCCAGGCGCGACCGCATCACGGTAAAACTCGACTGCGCCGCTATGATTTACAGTATGGTTACATGGGAGAGGGGCTTGGCTCGGGGCTAGCATCCGATCCGCCTCGGCCTTCGCTTGTTTCCAGGGGCGCACACGACCGTTGGTGAGGTCGTCGTAACCATGAGCGATGGAGCGCTGAATGCGATCTTCGCGCTCCTGAATGGCGGTTAGTGCGCGCGTCTGCTCGTCATAGGCCTCGGCATCCATGACGACAAGCGATGCGGACCCGTTTTTGGTTAGGTAGACGGGCTCTTTGGTCTTGTGGTAGCTCTCTGCAATAGCGCCAGAGTTGCGCTGCAGATCAGAAATAGGCTTTACGACAGGCATATGAAACTCCTTACATAGAATCATATGTAGAACTCTATGTTGAGTGTAGCGGAGGGTGGCGTTGTGCGTATGCGTGCCTGCATTCGTAAGCGCGGTTGTCTGGCAAGTGTGATTTGGGGCGACCTCGTTAAAGTTTCTAAGCTGCGAAAATGACCGTTAACCGGATTAAAATTTGTTGCTCAACATTTGACACTCTGGGCGTGGTAACTTTTTTACCAACAGGTATGATTATTGTCATGTGCGCCGCGCCTGCCTGCCGGGTTGCGGCGCACTTGTGACAGCCTTTGACACCCTTGGAGCGTGTACTGTGGATGTAACCACAAAAAGCGTTCGGGGGGGGGGTGCTCACCCGCGAGCAATTCCTCCCGCATGAGATGCGCATCGTTGCTGCCCTTCGTATGCAGGGCGCAAGCGACGAGCGGGTCATTGTACGCGTAAAGAGCGAGAACCTCTTTCAATATCCCACGGAGCGCATGGTCGCCAACCGCGCAACCGTGTGCCTTCGCCGCCTTGACGCCATGGTGCCCACGGACGCCGTATGCGCCGCGCGCGGCATCGACCCCAAAACCGCCGTCGAGGCTGCGTCATCCCTAACCAGGCTCATGGCATCCGGCACTCCCACGCAGGCGGACCAGGCCATCTTCTACAGCATGATCTGCCGCTACGATATCGTGCGCGAGCTCGTGCTCATCGAGGTAGGGGAGCGCCTACAAAACTTCGATTATGCCTTTACGGCGGTTGACCTCAACGCCTTTATGACACGCTTTACCACGGAGTATCCGGACGCGGCCCGCTGGACTGAGGCCACGGTCAAGCGCATTAAGGGCTCGCTCCGCCAGACGCTCCGCCATGCCGGCCTTATCGGCGAGGGCCAGGGCCCGGAGTCCGAGCGCCTGTCTGCGCTCTTCCTTGACCCCGATATTGAGCATGCCCTTCTGCGGCTTGGCGAACAGTCGCTTGTCGTTGCCCTTACAGGAAGGGCGGTAATCTAGCATGGCGCACATCAGCACCGCCGACGGTCCCGCGATAACTCCGGCGACCGACATCACCGCCAACATCGGTATCCGCTCCCGCGACCGCGTCGTGGCAGCCCATTCCCATGCCAAACGCGCCCGCCAGGAGTTCGAGCGGCGCTCTCAGCTCCTCCGCGCATGTCTGAGCAACGAGGATTTTCTCTCCAACAAAGGCATCGGCAACGAGATTGGATTTCATACCTTCTGCTACGACCCGGCGCTCGAGTTTGAGGCCCGCGCGTTATTTGACACCCTGGCGCATGACTCCGCGGCTGGCAAGCTCCCCTGTGCGCTCAAGGTCGTAAACCTCTATGACGTTGTGCTGGCGATTCTTGATGACCTCGATGTTCTTGAAGCCATGCAAGAGCAAGAAACTGATTTTGGCTCAAAGGCAGTGCTCGATGACGTGGTTGATTATTGCCAGCCTGATGTTGTCTCCGATGTGGTTTTGGACCTGACGCAACCACATGTACCGGGCGATGCGATTTTGCTCGTTGGGGTTGGCGAGGTTTACCCCTTTTTGAGAGTCCATAACCTGTTCGATTCAATGCAGTCTGACTTTTCTGATGTCCCCGTTATTGCGGCTTACCCCGGCACCTTTAACGGTTCATCTGTCACCTTGTTTAACAGGCTTGCAGCAGAGAATTACTATCGCGCAATCGATATCTCTTAAGTGCGACTTTCCGCCCGCTTTGTTGACTGCCGTTCTCCAGCTTTAAGGAGTTTACAATGGATAACACAACTGTTCGCAATCTCTTCGCGAAGGACATCAACCGTTCCATTAATGGTGTTGTTGTCGCTGACGATGAGAAAGACGAGTCAATTAGGCAAGAGCTTAGCGAGTATGTGGTGACGCGCGAGCTGCAAGGTCACTTCGCAACTTTATTTAAAGCCTACGGCGATTCTCTGTATAACCCTACCAACAAAATGGGCGTATGGGTCAGCGGTTTTTATGGGTCCGGTAAGTCACACTTTCTTAAAATCTTGAGCTATTTGCTTGGGAATCTCAATGTTGATGGGAAGCGCGCTATCTCTTTTTTTGATGGCAAGATTGCCGATCCGTTGGTGTTTGCTTCTATGGAGCACGCCTGTTCCGTTCCTACGCAAACCTTACTGTTCAATATCGACACCAAGGCGGGGTCGTGGAAGGGCGATAAGGCATCTGTTGCTGTTCTCTATGGATTCCAGCGCGTGTTTTATGAGGCGCGAGGGTTTTACGGCGTTAAGCCCAAGCTTGCTCAGCTTGAGGAGTACATCGATGAGATAGGTAAAACTCAAGAGTTTCGCGACGAATTTGAGCGTCTAACAGGAAATACATGGCTTGAAAATCGCAAGACCTATAGGTATAACAAGGCTTTTCGTAAGCTTCTTAAATCTGTTCTGGGCATGAGCGACGATGAAATTAGTGCATGGGTCTCTGCTCCTGATGACGAGCTTCTTCAGCCTGATGAATTTGCTCAAAAGGTTAAGGAGTACATTGACGCTCAGGCGGCTGCCAATGGTGGCGATTTTCGCTTGGTCTTCATGGTTGATGAGGTTGGCCAGTTTATTGCTAACGGCGGCAATTCGGATCGTCTGTTGAGTCTCCAGACGGTAGTCGAGGAACTTGGATCAGTTTGTGGTGGCCGTGTTTGGGTGATGGTTTCGAGTCAAGAAGACATCTACAATCTCGGTTTACCGGGCGGGCTGGATACGAGCATGTTCTCTAAGATCTTGGGTCGATTTGATACTCGCCTTTCGCTTTCCAGCTCCAGCGCTGACGAGGTCATTCAGCGCCGTATTTTGGAGAAGACCGCACCGGCGGCCGATGCGCTTGCCCAACTCTATAAGCAGGACTCCGCGGTCCTCAAAAACAACTTCACATTTGAAGGCTCGCGCGCCGATCTTGCGGGCTATGCCAACGCCAAGGAGTTTGTCGCCAGCTACCCGTTTGTAGGCTATCAGTTCAAGCTGCTGCCCGACGTCATGACCGAGGTGCGCAAGCACGGCGTCAAGGCCAAACACATGTCCACGGGCGAGCGCTCCATGCTGAGCGCTTTCCAGGAGAGTGCTCAGGCTATCCAGCATGAGCAGACCGGCGCTCTCGTGCCCTTCTGGCGCTTCTTCGACACAATCTCTAAAGACCTGGAGCACGGCATCATTCAGGTCGTCGTCTGCGCGGAGCGCGCAGCTGAAAACGCAGAAGGTCTTGAGAGCTACGATGTTCGGGTGCTTAAGCTCCTGTACTTGATCCGCTACATCGGCTACGTTAAGGCCTCGGTCGAGAACATCTCCATCTTCATGATTGATAGCCTTGACGTGGACAAGCGCGCCCTTAAGGACCGCGTCAAGGAATCCCTCGCCCGCTTGGAGCGCGAGAACTACGTTGCGCGCCAGGGTGATACCTACAGCTTCCTTACCGATGAGGAGCAGGAAATTGCACAGGAGATCGCGCAGACCCCGATCGACAACGCAAAGGTGATCGAGTCTATCAAGAAGCGCCTGTTCGAGAGCATCTACACTGCGCGCAAGCTCACCCGCGAGGCCAACGACTTCCCCTTTGACCGCTACGTGGATGGCTCGATTCATGGATCCAGCATGGGCGGTATGGAACTTTCCGTGGTGACCATGGCCAGTGACTTGGGCTGCGCCGACGATGCCGAGTTAGCATTGAAATCTGTGGATAAAGCCATCGTGGCCTTGAGCGACGAGGTGGATTATTGGACCCCACTCGTCAACGCCGCCAAGATTTGCATGTACGCCCAGACGCGCAACCTGCAGGAGTTACCGCCGAGCACCCGCCAGATTGTCGAGGCCAAAATGCGTGAGAAGGACTCTAACGAGAAAGAGGCTGACACCCTTTTGACCGAGGCGGTGCTTCATGCACGATGCGCCGTCAACGGGCGCATGGTTGAGGTCCGTGCCACCAAGCCTGCGCAGGTCTTCGACCAGGTGCTCGCGCAGTTGTGCGACGTAATCTTTGGTAAGGCTGGCTATATCGGCGCGCCGGTCGAGGGCGATTCCGATATCCGCTCCACGCTGGCGGGCAATATTCAAGCTGGGCTTGATGGCATGGACGCTGGGAATGCGCGCGCCCTCAAGGATGTCGAGGATTACCTCAGAGTGCAGCATCAGCGTCATTTGGATACCGCTATGGGTGATATTCAGCGCAAGTACCAGCAAAAGCCCTATGGCTGGCGCGAGGTCAATATCGCAAATGTGGTGGCGCAGCTTGTGGTTGAGCAACGCGCGCAAGTGCTGTTTGGCGGTCAGACGATCCAAGCCAACGACAATCGAATGGTGGCGTTCTTGCGCAAGGATGCCGATAAGGTGCAGGTGCGTCTACGCGTGCGTATGAGTGACCGTTTGCTGCGCGATACGGGCGATCTTATGCGTGACCTGTTTGACCTTGATACCGTGCCCTCCGATGAGGATAAGCTCGTGGCCGAGCTTAAAGAGCGCCTTGAGAGCCTTCGTCAAGCCTGCCTCGATATGGCGCACGGCTTCTATACGGGCATCAAACCGCTCTATCCGTATCCTGGCGAGAGTGAGTGCGAGAAGATGCGCTCTGAGGTCGTCGACGTTCTTAAGGACCAGAGCGAGTCCGAGGCGTTCTTGACCACGTTTACCAAGCACGAGGACCGTTTGCTCGATGCCAAGGACGATTTTGACAAGGTGGTTGAGTTCTTCGAGTCCAACCAACGAACGGCATTTGACCACGCCAAGGATTTCTTGAGCCGCACCGAGGGTATCGAGTATGCCTCCGATGACATTCCCAGCGCGGTGGAGAACGTGGCAAAGGTGCGCGAGATCCTCAAAGATCCCAAGCCCTACGGCCGCATTAAAGACCTTCAACCGCTTATGGATCCCGTCGAGGACGACATTAAAAAGCTGCTGGGCATCCGCCGCAATGAGCTTTTGCATCGCATCGAGAGCGATCTGCAAGACTTGCAGGCACAAGCAGAGAGCCAAAAGGGCTTTGTCAAACAAGCCAAGGATGCCATAGCAGACGCCGGCACCAAATACGAGTCGTTCAAAAACCGTGCCCACAGCGCTCAAAGCCTCAATGAGCTGAGCGTTGCCGCGACTAACTGGGGCAATTGGCTCAGCGCAGCAACCAACGGGATGTACGACGCTGTGGATGCGGCCCGCATACGTATGGACAACGAGCGCCGCACCACCGAAGTCACGAGTACGGGTGAGGTGGTCAAGAAAATCTCCAACAAGGGCGTTGCGTCGTCAGCGCCCACGCCTGCGCCCGTGCCCCAGCGCAAGATCAAGACCGTGCGCCGAGCCGATCTGGTCAAGCCGAGTCGTCTCTTGTCCACAGAGGACGTGGAGCGCTATGTGGACGACTTGCGCTCCCGCCTTATGCAAGCACTCGCTGCAAACGACGAGATTCGTATCAACTAGCCCGCAGAGCCACTGGCGCCAAAGCGCGCACCGGTGGCTTATGGCGTTTAGAAAGGCTCATCAACCATGAACGATTCTGCTCTTAAGAGCTTCTGCACTTGGGCCCGCACGGAGCTCATCAAAGGCGTGGAGGCGCAGATGGTGCGCTACGGCATCACCGAACCTGCACCTGCGCCCACTGGATCCGAGACCGTCAACGGCCTGCCCCTAAGTCCGGCTGAGGTCGAGCAACGCGACGAACTGCTGCGCATGCAGGCAGGGGTGGGTCACGAGGCGCTGCGCGACCGTGCTGCCTACACCTGGTTCAACCGCATCGTGGCCATTCGCTTCATGGATGCACGCGGATGGCTTCCCAGCCGTATGCGCATGCTAAGTCGTGCGGACGGCAGCCATGGCAGCGAGGCCGTGGAGAACGCACTGGACGTGGAAATAACGACGGTCGATACCGATCGCATAGCCGAACTCAAGATGGCGGGCTTGGATGAACCGCTGTGGCGTTACCTGTTTGTGGCTCAGTGCGAGGAGCTTGCCGATTGCCTGCCAGGCGTCTTTGAACGCGTGGGCGGAGCCATGGAACTGCTGCTGCCCCAGGGCCTCATGATGTCCGATGGCGTGGTGGGCAAGCTCAACGCCGTCCTCGCTGACGAGGACTGGCGCGAGGGCGTGACCGTTCTGGGTTGGATGTATCAGTACTACAACGCTGACGTTAAAGACGAGTTCTTCAAGTCCAAGCGCAAGGCAGCGGCGGAGGACATCGCGCCCGCCACGCAGCTCTTCACCCCCGAGTGGATCGTGCGCTATATGGTCGAGAACTCGCTCGGCCGTCTGTGGATGCTCAACAATCCGGGGAGTTCGCTACGCGAGCGCATGGAGTATTACATCGAGCCCGATGCTGAGCACGAGGACTTCATCCGCATTTCGAGTCCCGAGGAGATAACCCTCTGCGACCCCGCATGCGGCTCGGGCCATATCTTGGTCTATGCGTTTGAGCTGCTCTTCCATATGTACGAGGAGCGCGGCTATCGTGAGCGCGAGATTCCCGAGCTCATTCTTACTAAAAACCTTGCAGGTATGGAAATCGATTCCCGCGCGGCACAGATCGCGGAGCTGGCGCTTGCCATGTGCGCCCGCGAGCACGACCGTCGCTTCTTTAGGCGTGGCGTTCGCGCCGACGTTACCGTGCTCTCGAGCATCCCGCTAGGGGAGGACGAGCTGCCGGGTAACAAGAAGCTCGCCGAGGAGCTGAGTCATTTGGGCGAGATCGGTTCGCTGCTCAATCCCTCAGAGGACGAGATCGACGAGCTCAAGGCTGCCGCCGCGAGTTGTTCCGATGACCTTTTTGCCGCTACGGCCAAAACTAAGCTCGAAAGCGCTGCCGCCATCTGCGAGAAGCTGTCCCGTCGTTTTACCTGCACCGTTGCGAATCCTCCGTATATGGGCAGCAGCAGCTTTAATCCATTCATGAGCAAGTGGATCAAGAAGAACTACCCCGACGTGAAGAGCGACCTCTGCACGTGCTTTATCGAGCGCGGTTTTAACCTTGTCGAGGATAAGGGCTACGCCGCAATGGTTACCATGCAGAGTTGGATGTTCCTGGGCAGCTTTGAGAAGATGCGCGCCAAAGTTATCGACAACAAGACAATCGTTTCCATGGCCCATCTGGGACCTCGCGCGTTCGATGCCATCGGTGGTGAGGTCGTCAATGTGACTGCCGATGTCATCTACAATGGCCGCGCGGCATGCGAGGGTGCCTATGTTCGCCTCGTCGACATCAACGGCAGCGAGGCGAAGCGTCTCAAGTTGCTCGAGGCGATCCGAAACCCCGACTGCGGCTGGTTCTATCGCCGCGACGCCGACACCTTCAAGCAAATCCCCGGCACCCCCATAGCCTACTGGGCCAGTGACGCTCTTCTGGATGCGTTTGGAAACGCAAAACAGCTCAGTGAGTATGGCAAGCCGCGCCAAGGGCTTGCTACTGGCGAGAACGCTCGTTTCGTTCGCGAGTGGTGGGAAGTCGATGATTGCAAGAGCGTCTATTCCTGTGGATCTATTCAAGAGTCGATTGAAAGCGCTTGCAAGTGGTTCCCCTACAACAAGGGCGGCGATTTCCGCAAATGGTACGGAAATAATAGCTCAGTTGTTAACTGGGAGAATGACGGACAGGAGATCCGTAATTACAAAGACCAGAATGGTAGATTGCTTTCCAGGCCACAGAATACAAACTGCTTCTTTAGCCCATCGATTACCTGGTCGAAGATTTCAAGCGGGTCCATTGCGTTTCGTTTTAAGCCTGCTGGGCATATCTTTGATGTGGCGGGCACGAGCGTTTTTAGCGACGAGGAGTCACTCAAGTATCTCCAGGGAGCTTGTAACAGCTCCGTGATCATGCGTGTCGCAAGCATGCTCTCGCCGACGCTTAATTTCGAGGTAGGCCAAATCGCAACCTACCCGATCATTCAGAACGAGGAACAGGAGCCGTTGGTCAACGACATGGTCGACTCGTGCCGCGAACTATCAAAAACCGATTGGGATTCGTTTGAAACCTCTTGGGATTTCAAACATAACCCTTTGGTGTAGGTGCTGGTTATGGACAAAGCCTGTATATCTTCATTTCATATGTCTCTGCATGAATCTAGCTATTGGACTCCGGATGAGATTTCTTCTATTTGGGATTTCTTTGTGACTAAATCTGTAGCTAACTCTGCCTCTCAAAGAAGAACCGCCTCTGATTATGGATTGAAACAATTGCCATTCGATACTCTTCTTGAGTATGAAGGGGTGCCTTCCGGGAAGCGTGAATTACTTATGGCTGATAATCTTGGAGATGTGATTGAGGAATATGGATTTAAAACAACTGTAAATCAAAAGTCGGCTGATGGAGTTAAACAAGAGATTGAAGCTCCGATTGATATCGTTAGTCCGAGGGTCCTCTGTATTCAACCTTATACAATCTCTGGTCGCAAGGGTCCCGAACCTAAAGACTCAGGTAAAGGAATGACTTTACTAACTCATATCCGCAATTCACTTGCACATGGGTGTACGTATTACTTCCCTAATGGAATGATGCTTCTCGAGGATAAAGCTGGTGGTTCAAGTGGAAAAACGACTGCCATGATGCTTCTGCCTCAAAAGGCGTTTACCGACTGGATAAAGGCGATTGATATTGACGCTCGTTTTTATTTTAAGGACGCTAGCAGAGGCGAATTTGAAAAGCTCATTCATAGAAAGAGCAACAAACACTAGGGAATTAATAAACGACGCGCTTTAATCCGTAAAGAATTTAAATCTGATAATTGTTTAGCTGGCTAGCGCAAATTTTAAATTTGCATAGCCGCACTTTTCAACAAAGAAAGGGCGGTCTGTCATGGCAACTTTACTTCAAGATAAATACGAGGCTCGTAAGGCCGAGGTCAATGCTCGCTTCGAGCAGCTTCGCACTAACGAGGAAGAGCTCAACCGAATCTTTGCCAAGATCTACAACATGGAGGGTGAGGTGCCCATCGAGGTCGAGGATAAGTTCGTTTCGGTGGCGCGCATCTTCGATACCGCAGATGAGATTCCCGAGAGCTATAAAGGCAACAAATACGTGCGTACCAAGCGCGACGAGATCACCTCGCTCATAAGCTATGCCGTGGGCTGCATGTTTGGTCGCTATTCGCTGGATGTGGACGGACTGGTCCTGGCCGATCAGGGCGCCACGGTCGACGACTATCTGTCAAAGATGTCTGATCCCGCGCACGTGACCTTTATGCCCGATAGCGATAACGTGCTGCCCATCACCGACGATGAGTACTTTGACGACGACATCGTGCGCTACTTTATCGACTTTGTGCGTACCGTGTACGGCGAGGAGACGCTCGAGCAGAACCTGGCCTTTATTGCCGAGGCGCTCGGCGGCAAGGGCACCTCGCGCGAGGTAATCCGCACCTACTTTTTGAAGGACTTCTTTAAGGACCACTGCCAGACCTATAAGAAGCGTCCCATCTACTGGCTGTTCGACAGTGGAAAAAAGAACGGCTTCAAGTGCCTTGTTTACATGCATCGCTATCAGCCCGACCTGTTGGCTCGCATCCGCACCGACTATGTGCATGGGCAGCAGGAGCGCTACCGTGCCCAGATCGGCTATGCCAACGATTCCCTTGCCACCGCCGAGCGCGGCGAGCGCGTGCGCTTGGATAAGCGCGTCAAAAAGCTCAACGACCAGCTCAAAGAGATCATTGGCTACGAGGAGAAGCTGCATCACTTGGCAGACCAGATGATTAAGATCGACCTGGATGACGGCGTCAAGGTCAACTACGCCAAGTTTCAGGATGTGCTGGCAAAGATCAAGTAACTGCAGATACGGTAAGGATATTCATGCCCAAGATCGATGTAGAAGAACAGCTCAAACTGCGGTTTTTGCAACCGTTGCCTGCATGTATGCCCCGCCGTGTGGTGGTTTGGCACGATGCGGACGGCGAGTTTGCCCCTGAGTTTGAGCGATTGGCCGCCGAGGGTTTCGACGGCGCGGGGGCCGATGCTGGCGTTATGCCCGCTCACGGTGACTTTGAGCGCCCGGTGCGGTTTGTTGAGGCCTGCGAGGGCCGCATGTTTGCCGTTAAGAAGCTTATCAACCGCGATGACCTTGCGAGCGATATCTTGCTGTATCGCCGTTGCCCGCGCGGCAGGCTTGAGGGCGATTGGCTTGCCGATGTCGAGCTGTATGCCGATCGGTTCCAGGCTGACTATCTTTCGCTTTTGGCCGATCAGCTTGGTATCGAGAACATCGATGCCGTGCGCGAGAGTCTGCGCGAGCACAAGGCGTTCTTTGATGCCAAGACCCGCTGCGCTAAGTTTGCCGCGTGTGTTCCGCATGCCTCGGGCGCATCCGATATCGAACTCGGCATCCTTACGGTGAATTTTGGCGGTAAAGAGCTTGGTGACGCGCGCCCCGCGTTTGTGCTGCGTGGCTGTATGACCATGCTGCTGCACGAGGGTCCCGAGGCACTGGCCGAGTTGATGGACAAGTACTGCGTGCGCGATGTGCTCTCTGCCTTTATGCTTCGCTGCTATGGGTTTGAGGGACCGCTGTATGAGCGCGACTCATTGCTTATGCTTTCATCCCATGTGCTCCTTACGGCGGCGTCTACCGCGCTTCCCGAGGGGGCGCTCAAGGGACTCGAAAGCTATGTGGCTCCCGCCTACGGCCCCTATTGCCTTGAGGCGGTGCGCACGTGGGACCAGGCCGCCGATACCCAGGCATCGAGCGAGGACCTATTTGAGATTTGCCGTTTAGTCGAGGACGCCCGCGGGCTCTTTGCGCGGTTTGAGGCCCTGCCGATCGATGTGCTTGCCTCGCTTGATGTGTTCCCGTGCGTCAATGAGGCCGTGCTCTCGCAGCTGTTCTGCTCGTTTGCCCAGGGTGCGGACCGCGTTGAGGACGCACACGCCTTTGTGGCGCGTCGCTGCGACCTAAGCTGGTACCGGCGTGTCGAGAGCTACTTTGGCTTGCTTGCCGCTGTGGCCGATATGTGCGCATTTAGGCAGGCACATGCGGGCGGGTTCCATCTGGCGCAACCCCAGCAGGTGTGGGATGCCTATACGTCCGATTGGTATTCCATGGATGCTGCCTATCGCCATATGTGCACCGCGTATTTGCGGGCGCGCTCTGTCGAGTGCGATGTGCTCGAGGAGCCTGCCCGCGCCGTGGCGGACTGGGCGGAGAATCTCTACAGTAACTGGTTTTTGGCCGATGCCAATGCCTGCTGGGCATCCGCTGCGCAAGGGGAGTGGGCCGATTGCGGCTACATCGATGGCCCTGCACGGCAGGATGAATTCTACTGGCATGTGCTGCCCACCTTTGTGGGGTCTGCCAAAACGACGGTCGTTATCGTAAGCGACGCGCTGCGCTATGAGGTGGCCCGTGACGTCGCGGCGCTTCTCGAGCGCGAGCGCGGCGGTAACGTCAAGGTTTCTAGCATGCAGGCGGTCTTTCCCTCCATCACCGAGGTGGGCATGCCCGCGCTGCTGCCGCACCATGCGCTTGAACTTGCAACGGATGGCTCGTTTGTGTTGGCTGACGGCATGCCCACTGCGACGACTCCGCAGCGCGAGGCCGTACTTACCCACGTTGAGCCCACGGCCCGCGCTTTGCGCTCGAGCGCATACCTCAACATGGCGGGAACCGAGCGCAAAGCGCTGCTCAAAGACTCCAGGCTCGTTTATCTCTACCACAACAAGATCGATGCCACGGGCGAGAAGGCAGCTACGCAGGATGACGTTTTCGATGCCTGCGCGGACACCGTGGAGGAACTTGCCGCGTTGGCGCGCCGCGTGTGCACCGACGCCCCGGGCGCGCGTGTTGTTATGACGGCGGATCACGGCTTCATCTACACGCGTCGTGAGCTCAACGAGTGCCAGATGCTCGGCAAGCCAGACCTTCCCTTCCTTGACGCTCCTGTCATGCACGGCAAGCGTCATCTGGTGGTGCCCAACGAAGCCGTGGCCAAGCTTTCGGAAGAGGCATGCGGGGTGTTTGTTAATGTTGGCATGGGGCGTTTGAGTGCCGGTTTTGAGGGATTTGCCCCGCGCGAGAACGTGCACTTCAAGCATCCCGGCGGCACTAACAACTACGTCCACGGCGGCATGAGCCTGCAGGAGCTCTGCGTGCCCGTTATCGGATTTTGGCGTGCGCGTTCGGGTTCCAAGGACTTTGTCGATACGCGCGTGGCGACGCTGCGCGTGCTAAGTGAGGGACGCCGAGTGACCAACTCGCTCTTCTCGGTCAACTTGATCCAGGAAGAACCCGCCCAAGGCAAGGTCTTGCCGTGCGAGTATGAGCTGGTGTTTACCGACGCAAGCGGCAACGAGGTGAGCGATACGGTCAAGGCGCATGCCAACAAGACTTCTGCTAACTCGCAGGAGCGCGTGGTGCATACCAAGTTTGCGCTGCGTGCAGCGGATGGATTCTCGGCCAAGGGTCCGTACTATCTGGTCTGCCGCGAGCGCGAAACGGGCAAGATCGTTTGGCGCGAGACGTATACCATTGCCGTTTCGTTTGCCCCTGTTGCTGACTTTGGTTTTTAGGAGTGTGCCCTATGTTTGATAGCCATGACGACGGTCTGTGGGAAGTTCCCTCGATTGATGTGGATGTGCCTGCGGAGGGTGTGGTGCCTGCGGCGGCTGCGGCGCCTGTGGAGGCCCCGGCGGCTGAGGCTGTTGCGCCTGCCCCGGAGCCGGTTGCTGCCGCGCCCGTTGAGGCTGCGGTGCCCGCCGAGGACGAATCCTCGACCGATGGCTATGACCGGGCTACGGCCGAGGCCCCCGAGGACGACGGCTACGACATGGATGGCCTGGACGGCAAGCTGCTCGAGCACTTTGCTGGCAAGATCGTGCGCAAGGACCTGACGGCCCTTATGAAGCGCGGCGCCAACGTGCCCACCTTTGTGCTGGAGTACCTGCTGGGCATGTACTGCTCAACCGACGACGAGGATGCCGTGGCAGAGGGTTTGGACCGCATTCGCAGGATCCTCACCGATAACTACGTGCGTCCCGACGAGTCCGAGCGCATTAAGTCCAAGATTCGCGAGTTGGGCCGCTTTACCATCATCGATAAGGTGACGGCCAAGCTCGACGAGTACAAAGACATCTACGTGGCGTCGTTTGCCAACCTGACCATCGAGCCGTTTGTGATGCCTGCCGAGTACGTGCGCGACTATTCCAAGATTCTGCAGGGCGGCATTTGGTGCATCATGAGCATCGAGTATCGTCACCCCTTGGATGAGGAAGACGAGTTTGGCATGGAGGTCTTTGGCGACGATGCGCCGCGCCGCTCCAAGGCCAAGCGCAAAAAGCGCGGACCCGAGGACTCTCCGTTTAGCGTGGCGTCGCTCACGCCCATCCAGATGCCTAATCTGGACCTGGATGCCATGGTCGACGAGCGCCAGTACTTTACGCGCGACGAGTGGCTCAACATGCTGCTGCGCTCGGCTGGCTATGAGCCCAGCGAGCTTTCCGAGAAAGAGCGCCTGCACTTTATCGAGCGTATGGTGCCGCTGATCGAGCGCAACTACAACCTGTGCGAGCTGGGTCCCCGCGGCACCGGCAAGAGCCATATCTACAAAGAGGCCTCGCCCTACGCCATCTTGCTCTCTGGCGGTCAGACCACCACGGCCAACCTGTTCGGCCGTATGAACTCCATGCGCGCCGACCGCGTGGGCTTGGTAGGTCACTGGGACTGCGTGACGTTCGACGAGGTCGCCGGCATGCGCTTTAAGGACACCAACGCCGTGCAGATCATGAAGGACTATATGGCGAGCGGCAGCTATGCGCGCGGCCGCGACCAGATCAACGCCGATGCCTCCATGGTCTTTGAGGGCAACATCAACGACACCGTGCAAAACGTCCTTAAGACCACGCACCTGTTTGATCCGTTCCCGCCGGAGTTTAACAACGATTCGGCCTTCTTCGACCGTATCCACTATTACCTGCCGGGCTGGGAGATTCCCAAGATGCGCTCGAGCCTGCTGACCGGGCATTACGGCCTGATCACCGACTGCCTGTCGGAGTTTTGCAAGGAGATGCGCCGCAAGGACTTTACGCACCATATCGACCGGTATTTCCGCTTTAACAGCGACTTTAATAAGCGCGACGAGATCGCCGTGCGCAAGACCTTTAGCGGCCTGGCCAAACTGCTGTTCCCCGACGAGGCCATGGACAAGGACGACGTGCGCTGGCTGCTGGACTATGCCATCGAGGGTCGTCGCCGCGTAAAGGAGCAACTCAAGATTATGGCGGGCGTCGAGTTTATCGACGTTAACCTGGGCTATATGGATGCCGACAATCCGCAGGACGTGCACGTGGTGCGCGTGCCCGAGCAGAGCGAGGACACGCTGATTCCCGACGGACCGCTGCTGTCCGGCCACGTGTTTGGCGTGGGCAGGTCGCAGGGCGGCGAGGTCGCCGTGTATAAGTTGGAGAACAAGGCCGTTGCCGGCGAGTGCAAGTTTAAGCACGAGGGCGTGGCCTTTAACAAGCCGGTGCGCGATACCCTGGAGGCCGCGTTCGACAACTTTGTGAACCTGGCGAACCGCGTGGCGCCGGGCATGCACATTGGCTCCAAGGATTACCTGCTGTTCTACAACGACCTGCAGAGCAAGGGCCTGTCCGAGGAAGTTTCGCTCGCCGAGTTTGTGGGCCTGTGCTCCGCGGCGTGCAACCGCCCGGTGATGCCCGCGCTGGCGATTCCGGGCATCTTGCGCATGTCGGGCTCCATGGATGAGATCCGCGGGCTCGAGGACATTATGCGCGTGGCCAAAAACGCCGGCGCCAAGCGCGTGATTTTGCCGCTGAGCGCTATCGCGGGCCTGCAGAGTGTTTCTTCCGAGATTATTTCGGGGTTGAGCCCGGTGTTCTACATGGATGGCGATCCCGTCGACGCCGCGAAGAAGGCACTGGATTTGTAGGAGTGCGGGCGTGCGGGGCGTCCGGTGTTCGGGTGCCCCGCGAGCATGTTGGTGCGTAGTGCGTGAGGAGGCCTGCCGTGGTGGACGAGCGTTGCGTTGGCGAGTTGCTCGACGGGCTGTTTAGCTTTGAATCGGTAGCTAAGCGTCAGACGGCGCTTGAGCAGTACGATCGCGGGGAGCTGGTGCGCAAGGCGCGCTCTCGTGAGCTGCTGGGTGTGCTTAGGGGCGTCGAGGCTGCCGAGCACGCTGCGCGCGAGTCTGCCGTGCGGGCTGTTGACGGGTATGTTCGCCGTGTCGAGGGCGCGGCCCTTGCGCGCGCTCGCAAGCAGGCGGGTGTTGTGGGCTCGCTGCAGATGGAGCGCCGCTATGCTGCCTTTTTGCGCATGGAGGACAAGGCCGAGTTGCTGACACGACTGGAGCAGACACTTGCGTTTATCGAGGTAAAGCTGCGAGGCAATACGGCGGACAGGGTTCGTGTGGCGTACGATGCCGCGGGGGCTATGGTGCTGCAGGACGTGGCGCGCCTGAGTGACGTGCGTGTTGTGGACGCCGTGCCCCTAGATGCCGATCTGTTGTGTACGCAGCTGGAGCAGTTGCGTTGTGCCGCCGATGCGACGGACCTTGCGGGCATGATCACAGCGACGTTTGAGTCCGAGTTGAGTGCGACGGGGTCGCAGCGCGCTGACGGGTTTACGGGCGATTTGGCTGGCGATGTTGCTAGTGACGTGGCGTTGGGGCGTGAACTTACCAACGTACGCGGCGCTGCGCAGCGAGCGCGCTTGGCGGCGCAGGCGTATCGGGCCGAGCGCGCCGCCCGCGTTGCGGGGAGCACGGTGGAGCCTTCGGGGCTGCCGGAGCCTGCTTGCGTTGCGTGCGAGACGGCGTGCGATGCCGGTTTGCTTTCCGAGCTGCTCGTTCAGGTTAAGAAGTCGTTTGAGACCTACCGTTGTGTTGTTGCCGACGGCGGGTTGTTCTGTGCGTTTGGCTCCGGCTCACCGCATGGGATTTGCCGGGGCTCGAGCTATTTAGACTATGATTCTCGGCTTGACGAAGACGTGCTGGTGGGCGAGTACGACGGCGCTACCAGGCATGATGTTCGGCGTGAGGTCGCGATTCCCGAGCTTGTGGATGAGGCTTCGACTGATGGCGGCGAATCGCTCGAGGTTGCCGTGGCACGCATGCGCGAGTTCAATGAGCGTCGCTACGATGGTGTGCTGGATGAGGACCCTGCGCGCCATGTGAATGCGTTTTGGTATGGACTCAAAAAGCTCAGTCAGTATTGCGAGGCCGCCGTGCGTGTGGACGAGCGTGCTTGGGATTGCTTTATCGATAAGGTGCAGTTCGCCTACGATGAGCCCGTGGGGCGTTTGGCTGCGCAGATGGACGACAAGCAGGTTGCGGCTTTTGTTGCTGCCGTGGAAGTGCTTGGCGCTGACGAGTAAGGGCCTGGTTTGGCGGGAGGTTTCACCATGAAAATCGAAGTCGATGTAGATCAGTTGCGCGAGAGCCTGCTCGACCGTGCGGGGAGTGCAGCCGGCGTGGGCTTTCCGGCCGCCATGCTCGACGTGATGGATATCGAGGACGAGTCGCCCCAAGAGCTCCTAGCCCGAGCCGAACGCGAAGGCCTCGACCTCCGCGACTTTGTCGACGATGACTAAGGTAACTAATATGGGATGGGGCGTCTGCACCCGCAGCTGCGCGAAAATGCACGATAAGCCGTCCCAATGGAGCCTAATGAGCTCGCGACCGTTCTATTTTGACTGCACGCTGGCTAAGTGAGTAGACTTTTTTGGAAATCCTGAGCACCCGACAAATTTGCTTCAACAAACCCGCAGGTTACAGACTTGTGCTTTGGTGACGTGGTCGGCGATTCGACAAAAGTCTACTCACTTAGTTTTGAGAGACGCCAATTGTCCGCAACGAGACCCCAGCCGAGGCGATTGATGCTCAAGAGTGGCCAATTCGGGACGGCTGCCCCGCCCCTCTTAGGGACAAGGCAGGGGTTGCGGTGACTTTGCGCACAAAAAATGCCGGGGGTAAGACCCCGGCTCTTGGAGGCCCCTCTTTTTGGAGGGTACCGATTTCTTTATAGCATGAGATCGGACGGCTTTCAATTTGCGCCATGTGGATGGGATGGCGCGCCTGATAAAGCCCTCAATGAATGGCATCTAACTAGCGTTCGTGATATAAAGATGTCGGTCATCTCAAAAGAGAGGGCTTCCAAGTGCCGGGGACGTTTTCCCCGGCTTTTTTCATTTCGGTGTCAATCCAAATGTTTTTCAACCCATCCCCTTAATAACTTGCGGTGAAATAGGGACTGAAATGGCTGTTCAGAGGCCTATTCAGTCCCTATTTCACCGCAACTTATGGGTGGGGATGGCTACGACGCCAGCGTGGCAATGACGGCTTCGTCGCCGGCGTATATAAGGGTGTTGCCGTCGGGGATGATCGTTTGGCCGTCGCGCTTGAGCATCACCACGATAAAGGGGTGCTTGCCCTGCGGCACGTCGCGCAGGCGCTGACCGGCCAGACGTCCATGGGGCGTTACGGTGACCTCGCGCAGCGTAACCTCGGCACGCTCTTCGAACGTTGGCGCGGCCATAACCAGAAGGTCGCCTTCCTCAATCACGGTATCGCCATTGGGCAACACCGGGTGCGCGCCGTCACGAAGCACCAGGACCACGAGCATGTCCGTGACGCTGCCAATATCGGCGAGCGAGCGACCGGCAAACGGATGGCCCGCACCCACCTTGAGCTTGACAAACAACATGCCGTCCTCGTCGCGGTAGTCGTTAAAGGTGCGGCGCACGTCGCCTTCCGCGTCGATCATGTCGAGTTTCTTCGCCACTGCCGGCAGCAGCGAGCCCTGCACCACAATGCTCGACACGGCAATCACAAACACCAGGTCAAATAGGTCGTGGCCACCGGGAACGCCGGCCACCACGGCAAAGAGGCTAAAGACGACCGAAGCCGCGCCACGCAGGCCCGCCCAGCTTACGAGCGCGACCTGGCGAGGGTTCGTCTTAAAGGGTGCCAGTAGCACGCCCACGGCGAAGGGGCGACTCACAAAGAGCATAAACGCCATGAGTGCCAGGCCCGGTAGCAGCATTTGCGGCAGGCGGGCGGGCGTCACGAGCAGGCCGAGCAAAAAGAAGATTGTCATCTCGGCCATCTCGGTGAGGGTATCGAAGAAGTGCGCCATTTCGACCTTGCCGGTGATGTCGCTCGCGCCCAGCACGATGCCGGCGAGGTACACGGCCAAAAAGCCGTTGCCGCCCAGGTAGCTCGGCAGCGCGTAGGCGACGATGGCCACGGCGAACAAGAAGATGGTCTGCGCGTCCTTGGCCGTTGCGTGCGCGCGTTCAATCAGGCGGCCCGCCGCCCAGCCGATGGCAAGGCCCAGGCCCACGCCCAGGATAATCTGCTTGGCCAGCAGTGCGGGAATGTTGATGTCGCCGCCGGCCGCGAGTGTAGCGAGCACAGCGGTGAGCATGTAGGCGACGGGGTCGTTGGAGCCCGATTCGACCTCGAGCAGCGAGTCGGTGCCACCTCTCAGCGACAGGCTGTGCTCACGCAGTACGCTAAAGACGCTCGCCGCGTCGGTGGATGCCACGACCGAGCCCAGCAGTAGGCCGCCGATCCAGTCGAAGCCCAGTGCGAAATGCGCAAAGGCGCCCGTGATGCCGGCAGTGATGACGACGCCGAGGGTGCTCAGCAGCACCGCGGGCGCGGCGACAGGCTTGGCGCGGTCGATGTTGGTGTTAAAGCCACCGTAGAACATGATGAACAGCAGCGCCGTGCTGCAGACAGTTTCGGTGAGCGCATAGTCGCTAAAGTCGATGTGCGCCGGACCGTTGACGCCCAGCAGCATGCCCAGCGCGATAAAGATGAGCAGGGTGGGGAAGGGAAGCTTTTTGCCGACGGGTTTGATGGTCAGGCACAGAATAATGACGAGGCCGATAAAGAGAAGTATCTGGTTCATGGATAGTGTCCGCTCCTGGGTGGTTGGCGTGGCACGGTCAATTGTCTGCGGTTATTTGTACCCAAAGATGGTGGGTTATGGGGGTGGATTGCAGGCGTGCGCATTTTCGACACGAGGCAGCGGCGGAGCGCGAGGCTGGTCGGGGCGTTGTGCCAGACAGCGTGGCGTGAGCGGTGCGGGTTGACAAGCGTGCGCTGACGACCGTTGACGGTATGCAACCCTTTCCAGCTTTATTGCAACGGAGTACAATGGGTAACGTTTAAGTTCAACTTGAAGTTTTAGTTGCGGCTCCGGGCTTCGGCCGCAATGCAAAGAGAGGCGTTCCATGGCGATCTATGTGACATCCGATGCTCACGGGCACGTGCGTGCGCTTGACGAGGCCCTGTCCAAGATTTCGCTGGCGTCCGACGATACGCTGTACGTGCTGGGTGACATGATTGATCGCGGGCCCGATCCAGTTGGCGTTATTAAGCTCGTGCGCTCGCTACCCAACGCTCGCGTGCTCAAGGGCAATCACGAGCAGATCATGCTCGATGCCATCATTGGCCAAGATCCGCTCGATGCCGAGACCTGGGATATCAACGGCGGTTGGACTACCCGTCAGCAGCTCAACGATATGGAATTTGAGGCATACGAGGAGCTCGTGCGATGGATGGCCGCGCTGCCGCTCTACGCGGTGGTCGAGACCGAGGAGCGCCCGTATCTGCTGGTACATGCTGGAATCGAGATGAAGGCGGCGCGCGCGTTTTTGCTTGAGCATGGCGTCGATTGTGCCGATGGCGTTGGAGCGGTGGGTGCCGATCGCGAGCTGCTGCAGCAGATGCTCGCGGTACAGTCGTCCGATGACCTGCTGTGGATTCGTCACGGCTATTGGGATGTGCCGACCGGGCTGCTTTCTGCCGAGGGTAAGGGCCCGGTCGTTGTGAGCGGTCACACGCCAACGGTGTCGCTCGGGCGTTATTGCGAGGTCGGTGGTCTTGCGGGGCTCGACGAGGAGTCGGGCCGCGGGCAGATCGTGCGCCTGGGCGGCGAGGACACTGCCGGCGTGCCCGATCGCATCGACATCGACTGCGCTGCCGCCACCGGCTCCGAGTTCGGTCGAGTGGGCATCCTGCGCCTGGACGACGGGGCGGAGTTCTACGCGAACATCAACCCGGGCGAATAATCGGTGCAAGGGGTAGCTAATTTGGGACGGGGCTTTTTTTACTACTTTTGCCCTTCTGCCCGCTAATTGATTTCTCTGGGACGGGGATTAAATAATCATTTGGCTGCCCGCTGGCTAAGTGAGTAGACTTTTTTGGAAATGCCGAGCACCCAACATATTTGCCTCAATAAAACCGCTGGTCACGGACTTGTTCTTTGTCGGTGTGGTCCGGGATTCGGTAAAAGTCTACTCACTTAGTTTTGCGTGTCCGCAACGAGACCCCAGCCGGGGTGATTCCACCGCAAATTAGCTGCTCCCATCGCCGCAATTAGGCGCCGTACGGATTCCGGTCCCTCTCGATGCGTTGGCGGATGTGGGCGTACTCGATAATCAGTAGCACCAGGAGTAGGGCCATGATGGCTAGGTAGCTCACCACAGCGCCCATCAGACCCAGCAGCTTAATCAGGATCACCGGGAGCACCACGCTCACGGCAAAGCAGATCAGGTAGATCTTGGTGACGTCTCCAGCGTGGCGCAGCACCGTGATGATGGCGTAGATAAAGTCGATGGCCGCGGTGACGCCGCCGGCGACGACCATCAGCAGCGCCAGCGTACGGTAGCGTTCAAAGCTGAGACCGTACATAAAGCTCATGAGGGGAATACCGGGACCTGCCATAAATGCGGCGCACACGCCGGTGATGACCACGATCAGCGCCATAACGGCAACAATAATCAGGTCAAAGCGATGACGCTTACGAGGATTAGCCCAAATGCTCGACAAGCGCAGGAGCTGCGGTTTATAGACAAATCCAATGCTCAACAGAATAGCTTGCGCCGGAAAGAACAGGGCATTAAAGTACAGCTGATATTTGTATGCCAGCGTGCCTTCCATCACAAACTTGGGCATGCTCTCAATTAGGTTGAACAGGAACAGTGCACCAAAGAGCGGGGCGCACTGGACAAACAGGTGGCCGACCTCGCGCAGGCTCACGCGGCGCGATTTTTCGGTCTCGAGCAGGGCAAGCGGCGCGGTGACCAGCACGAGCGAGGCGATGGCGGTGACACCCATGACCATGGCCGCGATGGGCATACTGCGCGTGAGGAACAGCGCCACGCTAAAGACCGCGATGACGCCGACGGAGCGTAGCGTTTGGCTCATGCCGGCCAGGTAGAGCTTGTCGGCCTGCTGCAGGCGGCCTTCGTACACGTCGGCGACGCCGTCGATCACCTTGTAGAGGTAGACGCCCAGGCCGATCGTCGTCATATGCGCGTCATAGCCGCGGGCGCTGCTGTAGAGCAGGCCGCAGCCTAGGGCTAGGGCTCCGCAGATCCAACGATTGAGCTGGTAGGAGGCGAAGGACGTCTTTTCGTCGATGTCCGATACCTGGAAATTGCGCACGCCGTAGTTGCATGCGATCATGATGAGCGTGCCGGTGACGAAGGCGATGGAGAACTTACCGGCCTCCTCGGCACCCGCGAGCTGTGTCGACACGATGGTGAGCAGAGGAAACACCATGCCCCACACGGCGGTGCCCAGGGTATTCCAGAGATAGTCGCGGCGGGTGGCGTGCTCCTCGTATTCCGCTTCCTGCATGGAGAAGCCGCCGCCGTAGACGGCGCCGAGCAGACGGTTCCACCAAGCGTTGACCATGCGGCGGACGGGGCTGGGCTCCCGATCGCGTTCGCGCCGGCGACGGCGCGTGGCCTGGCTGCTGTCGGGGCCGCCGGCGTTGCGCTGGCTCAGCTCCTGGATGCGCGCGAGCTCTTCGGCCGTGTGGGAGGCGGGGAACAGGCCGTTCTCGATGCGTCCGCCCTGGGCCCTTGCGGTGCCGCTGCCCGCTACGGCGGGGTCGGCGACGCCATTGCGGCGGGCGATGGCGCGGCGAATGCTATCGAGGGGCGTGATGCTCAAAGTAGGTCCTTTCTATTGCTGCGCTCTAGTATAGTCGCGGTGGTATCCATTCGTGTTTTTGAACAGGTTGTTCAATAATTTCGGCGGCGCCATTCAGTAGTCGGCACTTAGGGACGTTCCTTATGTGCCGGCACTTTAGGAACGTCCCTAAGTGCCGGCATCCGGGGACACTCCTTGGCTGTTGCCTGTTCAAGGGTGTCCCCAACGACTAGGCCGCTTGCGTGCGATTTTTGACCGTTGGGCGGGCGCTTCGCCGTTGCCGCAAAAACGTTTTTGCATATCGGGTACAACGGGCTTTACGTGAGTAAAGTGTGCGCCGCGTCCACGTGTCGCGCTTTTAAAGGAGGCCCCATGCCCGGTGTTACCCCCGCAGAAGTTCTGTCCAACTTTGGCATCACGCTGGTCGAAGATCCCGCCGAGAACCAGCCCCGCCTGCTGGTTGACCTGCCGGCAGCCGAGCTCGTCGAGCATGCGATTCGCCGCGAAGAGGGCCGTATGGCCTCCAACGGTGCACTCGTGATCGAGACGGGGGAGCGTACCGGACGTTCGCCCAACGACCGCTTTATCGTCGACACGCCCGACGTGCACGACAAGATTGCCTGGGGTGCCGTCAACCGCCCGCTGTCCGTCGAAAGCTACGAGGTCATCAAAGCCGGCATCGTCGACTATCTCAACGAGCGCGATGTGTTCGTCACCCGCGGTATGGCCGGCGCCGATCGTAACCATACGCGTCGCCTGCTTGTCGCCTGCGAGCGTGCCAGCCAGGCGCTCTTTATTAAGCAGATGCTCGCCCGCCCGCTCGCTCGCGAAATCGCGCGCACCGGCGAGCCGGACTTCTGCGTCCTTGCCGCGCCAGGTTACCAGTGTGACCCCGCCATCAAGGGCCTCAACTCCAGCGCCGCGGTGGTCATCAACTTCCAGGA
>DBEZXT010000003.1:0-2957 GCA_048291645.1 Collinsella aerofaciens
GACGGAAAGCGAAAACGCCCCTAAGCGAGCAAGGTGACGTGAAAGAGGAGGGCATTGACCTTTTGGTCATGCCCGACGATTGAACGTCAGATTGCCGCTTAGGGGCGTTTGCAGCGTCAATTGGTTAGGCGAAGACGATTAAATTATCCCTGTGTATCGCCGGCTTCTCGGCCAGGTCTGCCAGCAGGCGGTTGCTGGCGATCTGGTCCTGGCGGCGGCCGGCGGCAAGTTCCAGCACGTCCGAATCGGCCTCGGCGATACCGCGGGCGACGACCATACCTCTCGGATCGCACACATCGAGCACATCGCCCTCGGCAAACTGGCCATCGACCTCGCGAATACCCACCGCAAGCAAGGAAGAACCACGGCTGACCAGCGCCTTCGCGGCACCGTCGTCAACCGTTACCGAGCCATGTGCCTTGTCACCCAGCGCGATCCACAACTTGCGGGGTGCGATGTCCAGACGCTCCGCCGGCGGATCGAACAGCGTGCCCACGCTCTCGCCGCGGGCTAGGCGCACGAGCGCATCGGGCTCCTCGCCCGAGCAAATCACGCTCTGAATGCCCGCCGTCATCAGGATGCGGCTCGCGCGAATCTTGGTAATCATGCCGCCCGTGCCCACCGATGTGGAAGAATCGCCCGCCGAGGCAATAATCTTGGCATCGATCTTATGCACGACAGGAACAAACTCGGCCGTGGGGTCCTCATGCGGATTGGCAGTATAGAGACCATCGATGTCCGAGAGCGTCACGCACAGATCGGCAGAAACCAGGCAGCTCACAAGCGCCGCCAGTGTGTCGTTGTCGCCAAACTTAATCTCATCGACGGTAACGGTATCGTTCTCGTTGACGACCGGCACCACGCCAAGCTTCACCAGGCGCAGCAGAGCGTCGCGTGCATGCAGGTAGGACGTGCGGCGGGCCGTATCATGGCGCGTGAGCAGTACGAGCGAGGTGAGCAGGTCGCGCGCATGAAACTCCTCGTCGTAGGCCGACGAGATGATGCACTGACCGGCAGAGGCGCAAGCCTGTAAGCTCGGAAGGTCGCCGACCGGCTTGCGGTCGAAGCCCAACACGGGATAGCCACAGGCGATAGCGCCCGAGCTCACCACGACCAGACGCCAGCCGAGCTTGCGCAGCGCTGCGGCCTGATCGGCAAGTCCGCCGATAAAGGCGCGGTTGACCTTGCCATCGGCACCCACCACCGTGGACGAACCGATCTTTACCACCATCGTTTTATAAGAAGTCGTCATACGTCAAACCAATCAACTGTTCAGCGAACGGCCGAGTTGGCGGCCAAGGGAGCGTGACTCGCCCCTACCGCCCAAGGAATTAGTGAGTCCAAGGAAAGGCAGAAGCCGCGGCCATGTTCTTGCGCACGAGCTCGTCGCGCACCTGAGCCAGGCCCTGCTCCATGCCCACCACATAGGTCTGCGGGTACAGGAAGCGCTTGAAAGCTGCGTCCAGATGATCGAGCGCCCAAGCACAGCGCTCGCGCGCGTCCTGGATGCTCTCACGCGGAGCCACCGCACTGCCATCGCGCACGATCGGCACCAGCAGCTCGCGATACTCAAGTTCGGACACGTCGGTCACCAGGGCGGCATCATTCACGGCCACGAGGGTATTGCCGCGCGCGGTGCCCTCCCCCGCCAGATGGTCCTCGTCGTAGATCATGTCGCAGACCGGGCCGCCAAAGCCGTCGAAATAACGGCGCACGCGTTGCACACCCGGGATCGTGCGCTTGTAGGGCTGCTCGGAGAGCTTGACCACCGGCGTCCACGGGTCGGCCTCGCTCGCACGGCGGGCGGAAAGCTTGTACACGCCGCCCAGCGCCGGCTGGTCATAGCAGGTCGCAAGCTTGGTACCCACGCCAAAGCTGTCGATGGGCGCGCCCTGGTCGAGCAGCGACTGAATCGTGTACTCATCCAGATCGTTAGAAACCGAGATCCCCACATAGGGCAGGCCCTCGGCATCAAAACGGCCGCGAACATACTTGGAGAGCTTGGCGAGGTCGCCGGAGTCGATGCGAATAGCCGACAGACGCTCGCCCACCGCCTCCATCTCCTTGGCAACCGTAATGGCATGTTCACAGCCCTCGCGCACGTCATAGGTGTCGATGAGCAGCGTACAGTTCTTGGGGCTCGACTTGGCAAAGGCGCGGAAGGCCTCGAGCTCGGAATCGAAGCTCATCACCCAGCTGTGCGCATGCGTGCCAAAGACGGGAATACCGTAGCGGCGGCCGGCGAGCACATTGGACGTAGAGGAGCAGCCGGCAACGTAGCTCGCGCGCGCGACGGCCAGGCCGCCATCGGGACCTTGGGCTCGGCGCAGGCCAAACTCCGCCACAGGGCGACCGTCGGCGGCGAGCACCACGCGCGCCGTCTTGGTGGCGACAAGCGTCTGGAACCCGACGATGTTGAGCAGCGCCGTCTCGAGCAGCTGGCACTCCAGCGCGGGGCCGGTGACGCGCACCATGGGCTCGCGCGGAAAGACGAGCTCGCCTTCGGGAACGGCGTCGATGTTTACATGCGCACGAAAATCACGCAGGTAGTCGAGGAATCCAGGCTTAAACATCGCGCCGCCGGCAGGGGCCTGGAGCGAGGCGAGGTAGTCGATGTCCTCGGGCGTAAAGCGTAGATTCTCGACCAGCTCGGGCAGTTCGGCGGTGCCGCACATGACGGCATAGGCGCTGCCAAAGGGATGGTCGCGGTAAAACGCGGTAAAACAACCCTGCTCATTGGCCTTGCCGCTCTCCCACAGGCCCTGGGCCATAGTGAGCTCGTACAGATCGGTGAGCATTGCGATGTCGGTGGGATGAGAGATGTCGGTCAAAGCCATGGGGCGACCTTTCGGATGTGTGGTGCAGAATTTGAGGGTTGGACGAGAGCAGAGCATGCGGACATGACGCCCGATGCAAATCGGTTAGAGCAGGCCCATGCTGGTCAGGATCGTGTAGCC
>DBEZXT010000004.1:0-14802 GCA_048291645.1 Collinsella aerofaciens
TGGCAGTCAAGAGGTCAGGGGTTCGATCCCCCTCGTCTCCACCCGAGCATTGAATGAGGCTCCAACGCAAGTTGGGGCCTTTTTTCATATAGGAACACAAGGTCAAAGGCGGCACCATGATCCTCCTGGTCGACAAGATCGAAAAAAGCTTCGGCGCGCGCGTCCTCTTTAGCGGCGCGTCCTTCCAGATCAACCCCGGGGAGCGCTTTGCGCTCGTGGGACCCAACGGCGCCGGCAAAACCACCATGCTCAAGATCATCATGGGCATCGACAGCCCCGACGCCGGCCAGGTCCAGTACGCAAAGGACTGCCAGGTGGGCTACCTAGAGCAGGAAACCAACCTGGAACACAAGGACACCACCATCCTCGCCGAGGTCATGGCCGCCGCCAAGGAAATCCGCCGCATGGGCGAGCGCGCCAACGAGCTGCAGGCCCAGATCACCGAGCTCTCCGAGCAGGGCAAGGACGTCAACGCCCTTCTCAACGAGTACGGGCAGGTCCAGGACCGCTTTGAGCACCTGGGCGGCTACGAGCTCGAGAGCAACGCCCGCAAGATCCTGTCCGGCCTGGGCTTTAAGGTCACCGACTTTGAGCGCCCGTGCTCCGAGTTCTCCGGCGGCTGGCAGATGCGCATCGCGCTTGCCAAGCTCTTCCTGCGCCATCCCGACCTGCTGCTGCTGGACGAACCCACCAACCACCTGGACCTCGAGAGCGTCCAGTGGCTGCGCGGCTTTATCGCCAACTACGACGGCGCCGTCCTCATCGTCAGCCACGACCGCGCCTTCATGGACGCCTGCGTCGACCACGTGGCCGCACTCGAGAACCGTCGCGTGACCACCTACACCGGCAACTACAGCAGCTACCTCAAGCAGCGCGAGGACAACCTGGAGCAAATGCGCGCCAAGCGCGCCGCCCAGGAGCGCGACATCGCCCACATGCAGGTCTTCGTCGACAAGTTCCGCTACAAGCCCACCAAGGCTGCCCAGACTCAGGAGCGCATCCGAAAGATCGAGCAGATCAAAAAGGAGCTCGTCATCCTGCCCGAGGGCCACAAGCACATCGACTTTAAGTTCCCCGATCCGCCGCGCTCCGGCGACATGGTCGTGGGGCTCGAGGGTGTATCCAAATCCTACGGCGATAAGCACATCTACAGTGACATCGACCTCAAGCTCTACCGCGGCGAGCACGTGGCGCTCGTCGGCCCTAACGGCGCCGGCAAGTCCACGCTCATGAAGATCCTCGCCGGCCTGGAGCCGCCCACCACCGGCACCCGCGACCTGGGTACCAACGTGGGCGTGGCCTACTACGCCCAGCACGCACTCGAGGGCATGACCGAGTCCAATACCGTCCTGCAAGAGATCGACACCGTCACGCCCAAGTGGACCGTGCCGCAGCAGCGCAGCCTGCTGGGCGCCTTCCTGTTTAGCGACAACGACGCAATCGAAAAGCAGGTACGCGTCCTTTCCGGCGGCGAAAAGGCGCGCCTGGCGCTCGCCAAAATGCTCGTGGCCCCCGAGGCGCTCCTGTGCCTGGACGAGCCCACCAACCACCTGGACATCGACTCGGTGGACATGCTCGAGAACGCCCTGCAGAACTTCCCCGGAACCATCGTGCTGATCAGCCACGACGAGCACCTGGTACGCGCCGTTGCCAACCGTGTGATCGACATCCGCGATGGCAAGGTCACGGTCTACGACGGCGACTACGACTACTACCTCTACAAGCGCGAGGACCTCGCAGCCCGCGCCGCCGCCGAGGCGACAGGGGAGAGCGCACCGGCCGTTACCAAGTCCGCTAAGGTCACCGCGGCCCAGCCCGACACCTCCGCCACCGCTTCCAAGCCTGCCGAGGGTAAAAAGACCAAGGAGCAAAAGCGCGCCGAGGCCCAGGCCCGCGCTGCGCTCAACAAAAAGCTCAAGGGCGTGCGCAACCAGCTCAAGAAGATCGAGGCCGAGCTCGACAAAAAGCGTGCCCGCTATGACGAGCTTATGGAATTGATGGCAAGCGAAGAGCTTTATGCCGATCAGGACAAGTTCAATGCCGCGCTGGGGGAATATAACGGCCTTAAGCAAGAACTGCCCAAGCTCGAGGACGAATGGCTGGAGCTTTCCACCCAGATCGAAGAGGAGACCGCGCGTGAATTCTCGTAAGGCCGCTGCCGTGGCGATGAGCGTCATCGCCATCGCCTGTCGCATCTGCGGCATCTTTATGAGCGCGATGACCGTGCTGCTGTGCTTTAGCGGCCTCACCGCCAAACTGCAGATCGTGGGCTTTGTCGTTGAGCTTTCACGCGCGCTGCCGAGCGCCATCGCCGGCTACGGCGTCATCACCTCTCCCTTTGGCGGCGTGTTTCGCTTAGATTACGCCATTGTCGCTGTGATCCTGTTTGTAATTGACTACCTGCTCACGCGCGCTTCGCGCCGCGTCCGCTAGGGGAGCGCCATGTCCAGCAGCTACCTTATGAACCTGCTCGCGAGCGCCGTCGCCGTCATCGTCGGCATCGTGATCCACGAGAGTGCGCACGCCGCCGCGGCCTGGGCACTCGGCGATAAGACGGCCCGTTCGCGCGGCCGCGTCTCGCTCAACCCGCTCAACCATATCGACCCGTTTGGCACTATCATCCTGCCGCTGCTCATGCTCGCCGCCGGTGGCCCGGTGTTTGCCTTCGCCAAGCCCGTGCCCGTCTACCTCAACAACCTCAAGCACCCCAAGCGCGACGAGGTCCTGGTGAGCGCGGCCGGCCCCGCATCGAATATCGCGCTCGCGTGCCTGGCTGCAGCCCTCATGCACCTGGCCTATGGCAACCTCTACGCCAGCATGTCCTTTGCTGTGGCGTCTCAAATCATGAACTTCGGCGCCACGTTTATCGTGGTTAACCTGTCGCTTGCGTTCTTTAACCTTATTCCGATTCCGCCGCTTGACGGCTCGTCTATCATCGTGCCGTTCCTCAAAGGTAAAGCGCTGACCAACTACTACCACCTGCAGCAATACGCTATGCCCATCCTCATCCTAGTGCTGTACCTGCTGCCCATGTGGACCGGCATCGACGTGATCGGGCGGTATTTCGACGTTACCGTGTATCCGCTGGCCGAGTGGCTGCTCAACTTCGCAATCGCCGGCATCTAGGGTAAACTTACAGGTCGACCGTGCAAATCGGTCCCAACATGCACCCAAACCGCGCCGCGAAGGCGCCGTCAAAGGAGGTCGAAGATGTCGTATCGCGTGTCGACACAGGTCTACAGCGGACCGTTCGACCTGCTGCTGCAGCTGGTAACGCGCCAAAAAGTTGATATCGGCGCCATCTCGATCAGCGAGGTGGCCGAGCAATACCTGGCCGAGGTCGAGCGCATCGAGGCCCTGGACCTGGATGTGGCGAGCGACTTTTTGCTGGTCGCGGCAACCCTTTTGGACATCAAGGCCGCCTCGCTGGTACCCCAGGAGGCCCCGCGCAAGGCAGACGACGATGATGAGGACGACGATGACCTCGAGGAGCTCAGCGCGCTCGACGGCGATGCCCTGCGCGAGGTCCTGATCCAGCGCCTGATCGCCTACAAGCAGTTTAAGGGCGCGGCGGCGGCCCTTGGCGCGCGCATGCAGGCCGAAAGCCGCATGCATCCGCGCGTAGCCGGCCCCGACCCCGAGTTCTTGGGCCTTATGCCAGACTACCTGGCCGGCATTACCCTGCGCGGCCTCGCCGTCATCTGCGCCGACTTGGACGGCAAGCGCCAGACCTTCCTGCTGGAGGCCGAGCACGTGGCACCGCATCGCGTGCCGCTCGACCTGACGGTGGCCTCGGTCGACCGCTTTACCATGGCGCACCAAACCTGCACCTTCCGCGAGCTGCTGGACGGCGACGCCACCACCGAGCAGCTCGTCGTTACCTTCCTGGCCATGCTCGAGCTCGCCAAACGCGGCTCGCTTACGCTGAGCCAGGACGAGATCTTTGGAACCATTCAAATCAACCGCGTCGAGGGCGCCGAGGCATACGTGCCCGGCGAGGGCCCCGAGCTCACCGAATAGGAGCGACCAACCATGTCAACCCTTTCCACGCTGGAGGCAAACAGCCTCAAAGGCGCCCTCGAGGCGCTGCTGCTGGTGTCGAGCGACCCCGTGAGCGCACCCGCGCTGGCAGGTGCGCTGGATATCGCCCCGGGCGAGTGCGCGTCGCTTTTGGCCGAGCTCAAGGTAGAGTACGAGGAGGCCAACCGCGGTTTTCAGCTCCGCGAGGTCGCCGGTGGCTGGCGCCTGTTTACGCATCCCGCCTATCACGACGTGGTCGAGGCCTACGTGCTGAGCTGGGACACGCAAAAGCTGTCGCAGGCGGCGCTTGAGACCCTGGCCGTCATCGCCTACCACCAGCCCGTCACGCGCGAGGTTGTTAAGGGCATCCGCGGCGTCAACTCCGACGGCGTCATCGCGTCGCTCGTGGATAAGGGCCTGGTGCGCGAGCTCGGTCGCGACCCCGAGCGCGGTCAGGCCATCATCTACGGCACGACCAACGCCTTCTTGGAAAAGTTCGGCCTGCGCTCCACCCGCGATCTGCCTGATCTGGAGCAGTTTGCTCCCGACGAGCAGTCGCGCCAATTTATCCGCGAGCGCCTGAGCGGCCGCAGCATTCAGTCCACGCTCGAGGAGCAGGCCGAGGACCTGGACGAAGAGCGCGAACTGATCGATACCGATGTTGAGGACACCGATGGCGAGGAGCTTCTGTCCACCGGTGACACCTCGGAGGATTTGCATGACGAGGACTAACGAAGCAGGGGAGGCGCGCGTCGCAAGCGCCACGGACACCGCAGCGCCCGTAGGCGACACCCAGCCCGTCTACCCGCACACCATGCGCCTGCAGCGCTTTTTGGCGCGCGCGGGTGTGGCGAGCCGCCGCGGCTCGGAGGACCTGATGACCGCTGGTCGTGTGACGGTAAACGGCGAGGTCGCGACCGAGCTGGGAACCAAGGTCGATGTCGACCGCGACCGTATCGAGGTCGACGGCATGCCGGTCAAGCTCAACCAGGGCGCCGTGTACCTGATGCTCTACAAGCCGACTGGCTACCTAACCACCATGAGCGACCCGCAGGAGCGCCCCTGTGTGGCGGACCTGATTCCCCGCGACCGCTTTCCGGGCCTGTTCCCGGTGGGCCGCCTGGACCGCGACACCACGGGCCTTTTGCTCTTTACCACCGACGGCGACCTGTCTCAGGACCTGCTGCACCCCAGCAAGCACGTCTACAAGACCTACCAGGCACTCGTGGACGGGCAGCTAACCGACCTCGATCTAGAACCGCTCCGTCGCGGCATCGAGCTCTACGACGGCCTCTGCCAGCCGGCAATCTGCCGCGTCATCACTGCACGCGAGGCCGAGGCCGTGGCTCCCCAGGGCGTCAAGCCCGGCACCACCGCCGTGGAGGTCATCATCCGCGAGGGCCGCAAGAATCAGGTTAAGCGCATGCTGAGCAAGATCCACCACCCGGTGATCCGCCTGCACCGCTGTAACTTTGCCGGCCTGGAGCTCAAGGATGTGACCAAGGGTTCGTGGCGCGAGCTCACCGACCGCGAGGTACAGATCCTCAAGGCCGGTGGCATCCCGCCCAAGCAAGCCAGCTCCAAGCGCAACAGCGGCAAGCCCCAGGACACGCCCGCGGCACGCACGCGTCACCACGGCAGCCACGGCTCCGCACCCAAGCGCAACACCTACCGCGAGCGCTACACGGGCTAGGCAAACCGCCGCACCCCAACGCCCGCGAACCATACCAGCACGTCAACCACCGAAAGGAAGCATTGCATGATCGTTGCCATCGACGGCCCCGCCGGATCCGGCAAGTCCACCATCGCCAAGGAGATCGCCCGCCAGCTGGGCTTTAACAAGCTCGACACGGGCGCCATGTATCGCGCCGTCACCTTTGCCGCGCTCGACCGCGGCATCGATCTGGACGACGAGGCGGCCATCGACGCCCTCGCCGAGCAGATCGAGATCCGCTTTACCAACGGCACCGGCGAGGACACGCGCCTGACTATTGACGGCCAGGACGCCTCGGCTGCCATCCGCACCCCGCAGGTCGACGCCAACGTGTCCAAGGTCTCGGCCTACCCGGGCGTGCGCACCGCCATGCTCATCCATCAGCGCCGTGCCGCCGAGGACCGCGATATCGTGGCCGAGGGTCGCGACATCGGAACCGTCGTGTTCCCTAACGCGCAGGTCAAGGTCTTCCTGACGGCCGACCCGCGTGAGCGCGCCCGTCGCCGCGTGCTGCAGCGCCACCAGAACGACGCCCAGCCGCTCACGTCCGAGCAACTCGAGGCCGAAGTCGACGAGACCCTCGACGCCCTTAAGCAGCGCGACAAACTTGACAGCAGCCGCGAGGTCGCCCCGCTCGTGCCCGCCGAGGACGCCGTACACGTCGACTCCACCGCCCACACCATCGACGAGGTCGTCTCGATAATCAAAGACCTCATCAACCAAAGGAGGTAGCCAATGCGCCTGTTTAAGCAGACGCCCGAGGATTATTACAACGCTCCTTATGCAGAGTTCCCAGCGCTCATCCGCGGCACCGTTGTCGTGGTCATGGCCATCCTTTGGGCCTTCTCCAAGCTCATGTGGCGCTGGAAGGTCGAGGACGCCGATCTGCTGTTTGAGCGCCAGGAAGGTCGCGGCAGCGTGGTCATCTGCAACCACACCTCGATGGCCGAGCTCTTGGCCGTAGAGACGGCGCTGTTCTTTGGGGGCCGCCGCATTCGACCCATCTTTAAGTCCGAGTTTGCCAAGAGCAAGATTGTGCGCTGGGCCTTTAGCCGCGTGGGCGGCATCCCCGTCGAGCGCGGTACCGCCGACATGAAGTGCCTGCGCGCCGCCCAGCATGCGCTGCAGCGCGGCGAGGACGTCCTGATCTTCCCCGAGGGCACGCGCATCCGCTCGCGCGAGATCAAGCCCGAGGTCCACGGTGGCTTTGCGCTCATCGCTCAGATGGGCAAGGCACCTGTGAACCCGCTCGCCATCTGCGGCTGGTCCGACATCACGCCCGCGGGCAAAAAGATCATGCGTCCCAAGAAGTGCTGGATCCGTGCCGGCAAGGCCGTCTCGCTTTCCGACGCACCGGCTGGGCTTAAGCGCACGGAGCGCCTGGAATGGTTTGAGTCCGAGGCCATGAGCCGCGTCTACGCCATGCGAGACGAGCTATGCGCCGAGCATCCGGGCAGGTTCTAGCCATGAGCGAGAACGTGACGAACACCGCCGCGACTGCGTCCGACCAGGCCACCGCGCCTTCCATCGAGATCGCCGCCCACGCCGGCACTTGCTACGGCGTACAGCGCGCGCTCGACATGGCGCTGGCCGCCGCGCCGCAGGCAGGGGAGAGCACTCAGGTCCATACCTTGGGTCCGCTCATCCATAACCCCATCGTGGTGCGCGAGCTCGCTGAGGCAGGCGTTGGCTTGGCCGAAACCCTGGACGACGCAGCGTCGGGCACCGTGATCATCCGCGCCCACGGCGTGGTGCCGCAGGTCATCGATGCCGCTCGCGAGCGTGGCCTTAACGTCGTCGACGCCACCTGCCCTTACGTCAAGAAGGTCCACGTGGCCGCCGAGCGGCTGGTGCGCGAGGGCTATCGCGTACTCGTCGTGGGCGAGCCGGGGCATCCCGAGGTCGAGGGTATTCTGGGCCACGCCGGCAATGATGCGCAGGTCGTGAGCTGTGCCGCCGACGCCAACGCTTTGTCGCTCAAGGGCAAGGTGGGTCTGGTTGTGCAGACCACCCAGACCGCGCAGAACCTCGCCGAGGTCGTGGCTGCCATCACCCCGCGCGTACAGGAGCTGCGCGTGATCAACACCATCTGCGCCGCCACGAGCGAGCGCCAGCAGGCAGCCGCATCACTTGCCAAACGCTGTGATTGCATGGTCGTCGTGGGCGGCAAGAACTCGGGCAACACCCGTCGCCTGGCACAGATTTGCGCGGACGCCTGCGAGCGCACGTATCACATCGAGGAAGCTTCCGAGCTCCAGGCCGCATGGTTTACCGACGCTCACCACATCGGTATCACCGCCGGAGCCTCCACCCCGCAAGAACACATCGAGCGCGCCGTCACGCGCATCAAGGAGCTTTGCCGCTAATCATGGACCAGACCGTACCCGCATACGCCGCCGAGGTGGCCGATTACGGGCGCAGCCGCGACCCCGAGCCGGGTGAGGGCGCGCTCGTTAAGAACGTGCGTCCCGAATCGCCCGCATGGGATGTGGGCATCGAGCCGGGCATGCGCGTACTCACGGTCAATGGCGAGCAGCTCACCGACATGATTGTGTGGCTCTGGGAGGCCGACGACGACACCGTCGACCTCGAGGTTTTCGACCCGCGCGACAACAGCGTTACCCCCGTCGAGCTCGACCGCTTCCCAGGAGAGGACTGGGGTCTTGAGTTCGATGGACCCATCTTCGATGGCATGCGCACCTGTGTGAACGCCTGCGTGTTCTGCTTTATGACCATGCTGCCCAAGGGCGGCCGCTCCACGCTCTACATCCGCGACGATGACTATCGCCTGAGCTTTTTGCAGGGCAACTTCGTCACACTCACGAACCTCACCGACGAAGATGTTCAAAACGTCATCCAACGCAACATGAGTCCCATGAACGTGTCGGTCCACGCCGTGAGCCCAGACGTCCGCCGTCGTATGATGGGCCGCAACGCCCAGCGGGGCATGGACGTACTCAAGGCCATCATGGCCGCCGGCATCGAGATTCACGCGCAGATCGTGTTGTGCCCCGGCATGAACGACGGCGAGGAGCTGGAAAAGACTCTGCGCTTTTGCGAGGAGCACGAGCAGATCACAAGCCTGGGCATTGTGCCGCTCGGTTTTACCAAGCACCAAAACCGCTTTAGCTGGTCATACAGCGACAAGCCCGAGCTGGCGCGCGAAACCATTGCCATGATACGACCGTTCCAGGACCGCGCCTATGAGCGCTTTGGCCGCCACACCTTCCAGATGAGCGACGAGTTCTATCTGGACGCCGGCATCGATCCTCCCGAGGCAGACTTTTACGACGGTTACCCGCAGTACTACGACGGCATTGGCATGATCCGCTCGTATCTGGACGAGACCGACGACGTGCTGGCTACCGACGCCGAGCGCCTGTGCCGCGTCCGCGCTGGCATCGCCGAGCGCAACCAGCACCTGCTGTGCCTCTCGGGCGCCAGCGCACGCGACACGGTGGCCCGCTTTGTGGAGTCACCCCAGGGACTCGCCGGCACTGTCACGGCCATCAAGAACCGCTACTTTGGCGGCAACGTGGACGTGACCGGCCTCATCGTCGCGTGTGACATTCTGGAGCAGCTACCCCAAGACCTGTCGGGGGTTATGCTCTTTGTGCCTAAGCTCATGTTCAACGCTGACGGCATGACGCTTGACGAGTATCATCGTGACGATTTACTCGCAAGCCTTACCAGTCGCGGCGCCGAGGTTCATGTGGTGTCGACCATGCCGCATGAGCTACTCGACACCCTGGAGCGCATCCTTGGCATTGTGCCCGCAGACTCTAACACTTCCACTGACCCTACCCATTAAAGGAGAGCAGATGAAACCTATCGTCGCCGTCGTCGGACGCCCCAACGTGGGCAAGTCCACGCTCGTTAACCGCCTGGCCCAGACCTCGGACGCCATCGTCCACGAGTCCCGCGGCGTCACGCGCGACCGCTCGTATCACACGGCCGATTGGAACGGCCGCGAGTTCACCATCGTCGACACGGGCGGTATCGAGCCGCTCAAGAGCGATGACGTCTTTGCCACGTCCATCCGCGACCAGGCCCTTGCCGCCGCCGAGGAAGCCGCCGTCATCCTGTTTGTGGTCGACGGCCGCACCGGCGTCACCGAGGAGGACGAGTCGGTCGCTCGCATGCTCAAGCGCTGCGACAAGCCGGTCTTTCTGCTGGTGAACAAGCTCGACAACCCCGATCGCGAGAACGACAGCATCTGGGAGTTCTATTCGCTCGGCATCGGTGAGCCCACGCCGCTCTCGGCCCTGCATGGTCATGGCACGGGCGACCTGCTCGACGATATCGTGGCCCTGCTTCCCGAGGAAGAGGACGAGGTCGCCGATGAGTTCCCCGACGCGCTGAACGTCGCCATCATCGGCCGCCCCAACGCCGGTAAGTCCTCGCTGTTCAACCGCATTCTGGGCGCCGACCGCTCCATCGTGTCCAACATTGCCGGCACCACGCGCGACGCCATCGACACGGTCGTCGAGCGCAACGGCAAGCACTACCGCATGGTCGATACCGCGGGCATCCGCAAGAAGAGCACCGTGTACGAGAACATCGAGTACTACTCCATGGTCCGCGGCCTGCGCGCCATCGACCGCGCCGACGTGGCGCTGCTCGTCGTCGACGCCTCCGTGGGCGTCACCGAGCAGGACCAGAAGGTCATGGGTCTTGCCATCGAGCGCGGCTGCGCCATCGTTGTACTGCTCAACAAGTGGGATCTGCTCGACGACGACCGTAAGCGCGAGGCCTGCATGGAGACCATCGACCGCCGTCTGGGCGTCATGGCTCCCTGGGCCCAGTACCTGCGCATCTCTGCCCTGACCGGCCGCAGCGTCGAGAAGATCTGGGCAATGGTAGACGCCGCCGAAAAGACGCGCTCGCAGAAGATTAGCACCTCGCGCCTCAACACGTTCCTCACCGACCTGCGCGAGTTCGGTCATACCGTGGTGGACGGCAAGCGCCGCCTGCGCATGCACTACGTGACCCAGACGGGCGTCAACCCGCCGACATTCACGTTCTTCGTCAACCACAGCGACTTGGTCAACGACACCTACCAGCGCTATGTGGAGAACCGCATGCGCTCGACCTTCGACTTTGCCGGCACGCCCATTCGACTCTTCTTTAGAAAGAAGGAGCAAAAGGATGCATAATCCGATTCTGCTGACCGCCATCTGCGCCGTGGTCTCGTTCTTTATCGGAGCGATTCCGTTTGGCCTGATCTTGGGCCGCGTGTTCAACCACACGGACATTCGCAAGGCGGGCTCCGGCAACATCGGCACCACCAACGCGCTGCGCGTGGCCGGCCCCAAGGTGGCAGCGCTCACGCTGCTGCTCGACTGCCTTAAGGGCGCCATCTGCGTCCTTATCGCGCGTCCGCTCATTGCCGACTTGGGCTATGGCTTCCCCGTGAGCATTATGGCCCCCGGCGCCGCCGGCGACTGGATGCTCGGCGTCATCTGCCTGGCAGCGGTGTGGGGCCACATCTTCTCGCCCTACCTCAATTTCCATGGCGGCAAGGGAATCGCAGTTGGCCTGGGCGTCATCCTCGCCTGGTATTGGCCAATTGGCCTGTCGCTGCTGGGCATGTTTATCGTGGCCGTCGCCATCACCAAGTTTGTGTCGGTGGGCTCGCTTGCCGCGGCCATCGGTCTTCCCATCGCTGCTTGCGCGGTCTTTCCGTACAGCAGCCTCGGACTTAAGTTTTGCATGGCGCTGATCGGCATTACTGTGGTGTGGGCCCATCGTGCGAACATCAAAAAGCTCATGACGGGTAAGGAGTCCAAGCTCTCGTTTACCAAGCGCGTCACCGAGCCCAACGATAAGTAGGAGAGAGTCATGAATGTTGCGCTGATTGGCTCCGGCTCCTGGGGAACCGCCGTCGCGGGCCTTGCTGCAGCGCGAGCCGAGCGCGTGACCATGTGGGCCCATAGCGAGCAGACGGCCGCCGGCATCAATGGCGAACACCGCAACCCCCGCTACCTTGTGGGCTACGAGCTGCCCGGCAACGTCGTCGCCACGACGGACCTGGCGCAGGCGCTCGACGGTGCCGACTCCATTATCTTTGCCGTGCCCTCCACACACCTGCGCAGCGTATGTCATCAGGCAGCACCCTTCATCGCCGCCGGCACCCCGGTGCTCTGCCTCACCAAGGGCATTGAGCCCGAGTCCGGCCTGCTCATGAGCGAGGTCATCGCCAGCGAGATCGGCAACGAGTCGCGCGTGGCGGCGCTCTCGGGCCCCAACCATGCTGAGGAAATCTGCCGCGGCGGACTTTCTGCCGCCGTCATCGCAAGCAAAGATCCGCAGATAGGGGAGACCTTTAAGGACCTGCTCCTATCCACGGCCTTCCGCATCTACCTGTCGCAGGACATGACCGGCGTCGAGGTCTGCGGCGCCATGAAAAATGTCATCGCCATCGTGTGCGGCATCTCCGCCGGCACCGGTGCCGGCGACAACACGCTCGCCCTCATCATGACGCGCGGCCTGGCCGAGATTAGCCGTCTGGTGCATGCCCGCGGCGGTCAAGCTATGACCTGCATGGGACTTGCCGGCATGGGCGACCTCATTGCCACCTGTACCTCGGAGCATTCGCGCAATCGCACCTTTGGCTACGAGTTTGCCCACGGCGTGTCGCTCGACGAGTATCAGACGCGCACGCATATGGTTGTCGAGGGCGCCGTCGCGGCCCGCAGCGTCAGCGAACTTGCCCGTTCACTGGGCGTAGACATTCCGCTCACCTTTGCCGTGGAGCAAACACTCTATAACGGTGTTACTTTGGATAGGGCGCTCGAGATTCTTACCGATCGCGTCCCTTCTCAAGAGTTCTACGGACTCACCGACTAGCGCAGAAAGGCTTCTACCATGGGTTCCATCAAAATCGCTCCGTCCGTCCTTTCGGCCGACATGGCCAACCTCAAGGGCGAGCTCGACAAGATCGCCGGTGCCGACTATGTGCACTTCGACGTTATGGACGGTCACTTTACCGGCAACCTCACCTTTGGCGTTGACATCCTTAAGACCGTCAAGCGCTCCACCGATGTACCGGTCGACGCGCACCTGATGGTGTCGAACCCCGACGAGACGGTCGATTGGTACGCAGACGCCGGCGCCGATATGATCACCGTACACTACGAGGCCTCCACACACCTGCACCGCACGCTCACGCATCTGCAGCAGCGCGGCGTCAAAGCCGGTGTGGTGCTCAACCCCGCCACCCCCGTGTGTGTACTCGAGAGCATCATCGACGTCGTCGATATGGTGCTACTCATGAGCGTTAACCCCGGCTTTGGCGGCCAGAGCTTTATCCCGGGCACTCTGCATAAGCTCCACGAGCTCAAGGCCATGTGCGAGCGTCACGGCGTGTCGCCCATGATCGAGGTCGACGGCGGCATCTCTTCCAAAAACATCGCCGAGGTCGTTAAGGCCGGCGCCAACGTGCTCGTGGCCGGTTCTGCCGTATTTAAGTCCGAAGATCCCGCTGCCGAGGTTGCGCTGCTGCAGAAGCTGGGCAACGAGGCCGCACAGGAGGCATAAACCCTTATGACCGCAGGTCAAAACCGCATACCCGTGAATCTTGACTATGCCGCCTCGACGCCCATGCGCGCCGAGGCGCTCCTTGCGCAGCGCGAGTACGACGACAGCGAGCTTGCCGGCGTCAACCCCAACTCGCTGCATTCGCTCGGCCGCAAGGCCGCTGCGCGCCTAGAAATGGCGCGTCGCGAGATTGCCCGCAGCTTTGGCGCACGCGTCCGCCCGTCCGAGATCGTCCTGACCAACGGCGGCACCGAAGCCAACCAACTGGCGCTCCTCGGTCTTGCCGAGGGTGCACGTCAGCGCGACCGTAAGCGTAACCGCGTGATCGTATCTGCCATCGAGCACGATTCGATTCTGGACAACCTGCCGCTGCTGCGTGCCGCCGGGTTTAGCGTCGACCTGGTGCAGCCCTGCCGTGCGGGCTACATCGAACCCGCCGCACTGAGCGACTTGCTCAGCGACGACGTGGCGCTCGTGAGCATTATGGTCGCCAACAACGAGACCGGCGTGGTGCAGCCCATCCGCGAGCTTGCCGCGGCCGCACATGCTGCCGGCGCCCTGTTTCATACCGATGCCATCCAAGGCTACTTGCATATTCCGCTCGATGTCACCGAGCTGGGCGTCGATGCTATGACCGTTGCCGCGCACAAGATCGGCGGCCCCGTGGCATCCGGCGCACTCTACCTTAAGAACCGCACGCCGCTGCGTCCGCGCATCTTTGGCGGTGGACAGGAAGCCGGACGTCGTGCCGGCACGCAGGACCTGCGCACGCAGTTGGCCTTTGCCGCTGCCGCCCGCACGTTGGCGCCCCGCGTGGCCCAGGAGCGTACGACGCTGCAAGCTCTTTCCGACAAGCTCTACGCCACGCTTACGGCTCATCCGCGTATTCATGCCACCATGGGCGACTACGCACAGGCCGATCGTCTGCCGGGCATGGTTTCCATCTACGTCGACGGCATGGACTCCGAGGAGCTCATCATCAAGCTCGACGCCGCCGGCTTTGAGGTATCGGCCGGTTCTGCCTGCTCGAGCGGCAGCATGGACCCGAGCCATGTTCTCAGCGCCATGGGCATTGGTCGCGAGCAGGCATTGGGCGCTCTGCGTATCTCGTTTGATGACCGTGTGAACCCTGTCGACCTGGACGAGTTTGCCCAGACGCTGCTCTCGATTGTGGGTGCCGCATGATCGTCGCCGAGCTTGAACGTGGGCTGCTGGCGCGCTACCCCAAGGCGGACGCCGAGGGCTGGGATCATGTTGGGCTATCTGTGGGAGATCCCGCTGCAGAGATCACCGGCGTTGCCTGCGCGCTCGATGCGACCGAAGCTAATGTTCGCCGCGCCCAAGAAGGCGGCGCCAACGTGCTGCTGACGCATCATCCCATATACATCAAGGCGCCCGAGGCGTTTTGTCCGTCGGATTCCGCACGCCCCCAATGCAGCGCGGCGCTCTACGAGGCAGCGCGTTGCGGCGTGAGCATTATCTCGCTCCACACCAACCTGGACCGCTCGCACGAAGCCCGCGCCGGCCTG
>DBEZXT010000005.1:0-8349 GCA_048291645.1 Collinsella aerofaciens
CTATCGAAACACATCTCCACCGTTCCTTCAACTGGGAAAACGGCGCCCCCGGACCCCAGGAGGGGCCGCGGGGGCGTTCGGCTAACTGCGGGAATGGCCTATCCGCTCAATGTGTTCGGCTGAGATCGGAAATCAACCCTCACCAAGTAATCGTCTCTTTCAAAACGCAAGACGGCCTCCCTGAGAAGATCAAAGGAAAGTCTCGTGGTTATGCGAATGGAAAGTGTTCCTGCAAAATAAGTAAAGAGGGTGGAGAAAACTCCTATTGACGCAACCAGGAGCGCGAAGAGTACGGCGTCTCTTTCGCTGCGGTTACCGAGAAGAAAATCTAAGAATTTCCCGTTCACGTATGGCATGGCATAGGAGAGAGCGGTTCCAATCACCGTGATAGCAATGAAGACGAAAGCCCCTTTTGCTCTGATGAACCTCGAGAGAACGCATCGAATCAAGGAAGGCCCCAATCTACCCGCCACAAAACATCAATCACTGATACCTTACACCTCAACACAACAGGAGCGAAGATTTGCCAATGAGACTGCTTTAAGATTGCCTTGGGCCAATACGATCTCAAGCTCTTCCTACAAGAGAGTCGGAATCGGACATCTCCTCCGACGAACCTGGCAATCGGGCGGTTGAAATATCTTTTTCAACCGCCCGATTGCCACAATAGATTTGAGCATCCGCCCACAAACGTCCGCGTTTTATACCCATCAAATCCTTTGCCTTTTGTCGTCTAGACTAGAAAAATCGCTCGAAATAACGCAACCGGCCTGCTCGCTTGAAGAAACCTAAGCCCGTAACGTAGATGTGCAAACTTCCGAAACGCCTTGCGCGGCATAGCGCGTATAAACTTCGTCAACCGCCTCAGAAATACCTGAGTATCGCGCCAGGGCAAAAGCATACGACGTCGCCGCCATACCCCGCACCCATTCGGAACGCGGACTAATTGAATAGCTGCGCAGTATCATCATACATGCATCTAGACCTGATTCCCCAAGTAGCCGACGTATTGATGCGAGCATCGTGGGTCGCCCCTACGCCATCGTCGTCACCCCTATTAGCAGTATTTAGCGTTTTCCTCTAAATGCGTATCGCCACCCTTAAGAATATGAAGTGTTATATCCAGACCCGATTGTCCCCCATCCCCAACGAAGGGATAAGGAATCTCATCCGGAATCGGCAGTAACGGAGGATTCACAACGACAAGCGAAAAACATGAGTCATCTCACAGAGGGGAGTAAAGGCTCCCCTCAAGCACCCTAGTTTCGTCATCCAAAGAGTTGATGGCAGTGTTCTTCTTACAAAGGTCGACAACAAAAGGGTTGATTTCTACAGATGTTACATCCATGCCACAGTTGGTAAGTATCAGGCCCTGTATTCTGGGGCCAGAACACAAATCGAGAGCCTTCCGTGCGCTCTGCGGTGTAAGGCGCCAATCTCAGCAAATCTGTCCCACAATACTGCGCTGAAGAACAAGACGGAACCCCTGAGCCAAACTCCCCTATACCTTTTTAAGGCTAAGACAGGCAAGTTCACGCACCCGGCATATTCCAGAATAACATCCTATTGTTTTAGATGCTCTACAAGCATGAACAGCCGCGAATCGGAAAGATCTTCTAGTTTCGCCCCGACTGACCGCCAAGGGCCAAAATGGCCTCTCCATCCCCAGGCGACCGGCTCTGGCGCGCAGAGAAGTGCCCCCAAGTGCCGGCAGAAAAGGAACGCCCCTAACTGCCGGCTAGAGGGCACCGAAGAGAATGGCGTAGGTAGTGGATTCGCCGAGCTTGAGCTCGTCGCCGGGATTGAGCTGGGCGGAACGGCCGGGCTCGACCTGAATGCAAACGCGCGTGGCCCCGTTTACCACCACGGTTCCGTTGGTGGACGACAAGTCCTCGACGTGCCAGATATTTTGAGCATCGCACCAGATATGGGCATGGCGGGCCGAGACATCGTCGCCGACGTCGGTAATATCGCCCTCACCAGTGGCCAGCGCGCCAATCTCAACACCCTGCTCACTCGGCTGAATCCAGCGCGGGGCGCTCACGACAAAACTGTTTTGCACGCGCAGCAAGCCCAAGGGGTGCGCCGGGGCGGGTTCGCGTTCGCCCGCGGTCATCGACATGCCAAGCGAGCGCGGCGTGGAGGTGCCTCCGCCACAGGTCGCGTGCGCGTAGTCGATGGCATAGTTCACCGAGGACCGCACATCCGCCGAACAACCGACGGCGACAAACAGCACCAGCACGGCCTCGGCGCGCTCGGCGGGCATGAGTTCCGCCGCCTGGGACAGGCGATCGAGCGCGTTGCGATAGAGATTCGTGTCCTGGTGGCACTCTTCGAGCGCGCGTACCATCGGTTCACCTGCAGGACCGCACACCATATTGATCACTGCCGTGGAGTCCATGGGATTTCGCTGGCGCAGGGCCAGTTGCGACATAATACGCGCAGCCGAGGTACCGTATTCGGCAAAGTAGCGCTGCTGAAGCGTGCCGACCGGCGCGCGAACGATAAAGCGGGAAACCCAAGAGCGATCGGCGGCTCGGCTCTGCGGGCTGCGGCCGTCGGCGAGCGGACGGGACGAAAGCACCAAGCCGCACAGCTCGATATGGCTCAGATGCGCCGCGCGCTTAAAGATGTCAAACATGGCCCCGCATGGGGTGAGCTCAACTTGAGATGCCATGACCTAGGCCTCCTTAGTCGTAGAAATAGAATCGGACGATACTTCGACAGGTCCGCCAAAAGTACGGGCAGCTGCGGCTCCACCGGCAAGCGGAGTCGCCATCTGGGCTTTTGTGCGTCGCGGTGCCGAAACGGGAAGTTCAAAGGCAAAGCCCATCGCAAGCAAAAACCACGTAAGCGTATAGGTTGCAACCAGAGCGGCAACAAGGCCGCCCATCACGGCGCGTTGGGAAAATACGCTACATGCAGCCACAACCAGCACCGGAACCTCGCAGGCAGAAAGCGCAAGCACACCCTGCAGGAAGCCCGAGCGCCGATCGCGCGCAAGCGCCCCCGCGGCAACGCCGGCTATGCCTGGCAGCGTCAACGCCAGTGCGGCAATAATACCCGGTAGCGACCCAGACCACACGAGCGATCCCAAAGTCGCCGTCACGCGAGCGCCCGACGCCAGCAGCGCGGCCGAAACCACGATCACAGCCCAAACCACGCCACAGACGACCGTCGCGCCGACCATCAGCGCGCGACGAACCGCGCGGCCAGACGCATCCATGGGGCACGGCGTGAGCGGCTCGCCGCGGAGCGAACGGCCGACATTTTGCGCATAGTGGTCACAAAACGCTGAGAGCGCCGCCTCGACCGCCGCCGGCTCGGGACGATCTTTTTGATGGCTGGACAGACAGGCCATCACCACGTCGAACAGCTGGGCATCGACAAACGCCAGCGCATCGCGTAGCTCTTCGGAATCCGGCTCAAGCCCTAGCTGCTGGGCCTGCTCGGCCGCGGCGAGCGCCACATCGGGCTCACGACGAAGCAGCTGAGTCAAATCACAACCGGGCGCATGGGCACCAATGGGATAGTCGGGCCGCGTGTCCATCTTGAGACGGTAGGGGCTCGCGATGTCGCGCGTCTTTTTGCGCGAACCCGAGGTGCCCGAAGTGCTCGGCGCGGCTTCGTATGGCGCGACGCCGGCAATGAGCTCGTAAACCGTGCTTGCCGCGGCATAGACGTCGATCGCCGGCGACATACGCAAAGCGCGCAGATCGGGAATATCGTCGGTGAGCATCTCGGGCGGGGCATAGGCAACCGTCGCGCGACGCAGCGTGGCATAGCGCTCGGTAAAGGATGCCTTGCCGCCGGTACCGGCCACGGCCGACGCAGGCTCAAGCGCCAGCGACGAGCCAAAGTCGGTCAGGCACAGGTCAAAGGTGCCCTCGGCAAGCTGCCGGCCAAGCGGTAGACGCGCCGTGCGCACCATAATATTAGCGGGCGAGATATCGCGATGGACAAAGCCCTCACCCACCAGGCTCATACGGCAGAGCAAATCGAACAGGTCGCGACCCAGACGCGCCGCCACAAGCGGCGACAGGCGTCCGGCATCGTCCACGGCGAGTCGCGAACGCAAGCGGGCAAGCGTCTCGCCCTCGACCCATTCCATGACAATTGCAGGCACACCGTCGACCTCGCCCCAGCCATAGAGGCGGGGAAAGCCCTTAAGGCCCGAAAGGGCGCGATGGCATTCGTATTCCTCGCGAAACGCCGCCTTGAACTTGGCGACCAGCGCCTCGTGAGCGGCATCGTCGTCAAACTCATCGCGCGTCGGCAAGATGAGCTGCTTGAGTGCCACGGCCTCGCCTTGGACGTTGACGGCACGCGTCACGCGGCCGATACCGCCACGGCACATGGTGGCATCGTCGGCAAACAGCATCGTAAAACGACGCAGATAGGCAGGCAGTTCGTCCTGACCGAGCGCAATGGCCGGCTCAAACCCGTCGACACGCGCCAGGCGCAGGCCGACCATGGGATCGCGACCGAGCGATTGTGGTGTGGTGGATGCAAGATCGGTCATCATAGGGCAAGCGCCGCCACGTTATTGTTGAAGTTACCGAGCGCGACGTCATCATCGCCGTAATGGCCGACCCATTGACATAGGTTGGTGTAACAGCCCCACAGATTGGCATACTGCTGATACCACTTTGACCGGGGCGAGAATGTCTGACGACCGAACTCGGCTCGAATGACAAACATCTCCCCGACCAGGCTGTCGCACGGTCTGGGATCTCCCGTAGAGTTATAGGTCGAGACCACGTCATTGGCACGAGAAACATAGCCGTCGAGCATGTTGTACTTGGTCACAAGCCAACTGTGAATGCTCTCTTCTTCAGCAGCGGAAAGGCCACCGGAGTTTGCATCGTTGTCAGTGTTGCCGCCCGTCGAGCCGCCGTTTCCAGACCCTCCGGTAGAGGAACCCGACCCAGAGCCGCCGCCCGAACTCGATGAATCCGAGCTACCGGGCTTGCCTGTCTGCTGGGCGTCCTGCCCCTTCTGCTGCTCGACCTTATTCACCGTTGCCGCCACGCTATTGTTGGACAACCGATCGATGATCTTGGTGTTGGTGAGCACGATGGTTTTGCCATTGGCAAGCGTGACTTCGTTGTCCGGGACCTCGGCGCCGTCCGCATCGTCGGTGCCAAACACAATATGCCCGACCACACTTGCCCAAGCATATCCAGTCGTGGTGCCCAGATCACTTTTGACCTCATGCCCCACGCGCGGTTCGCGTGCGGCATGCGCCTGTATCATGGACGGCACGGTCATGCCATAGGCAGAAACGCCAGCTATGACCAGCACCAGCGAGCACGATAGCAGTGCGTACGCCCGCGGCGCCAAGCCCAGTCGGCGTCGTATGCGCACCGCGGCGCCGCGCTTTGTCTGAGTGCCACCGGGCCGCATGCGTTCTCCTCCAACAAAAACACGCCGCTCGGGAGCGGCGCATTCATTCGAATCCATATTTGAGTGTATCAGCGAACCCAAAAGGTTGCGCAACGAATGGGCAAATTAAGGATGCGAGCGGAAGCATCCATGCGATAAGCGGATACGAAGCATCTTTGTTGCACAACAAACTCACAGTCGCACGGGGAAATTATGACTACCCCGTGCGTCGCGAGGAAAACATACGGCAGGAGCAGGCTCGCCGCCTAAATCGCGCGACGGGCCTCGATGGCGCGGCCAAGCGTAAGCTCGTCGGCATACTCCAAGTCGCCGCCCACGGGCAGGCCGCTCGCCAGACGCGATACCTCAACGCCCAGGGGCTTGATAGTGCGGGCCAGGTAGCTCGCCGTGGTTTCGCCCTCAATATTGGGGTTGGTGGCGATGATGACCTCGTGGATGTCCTCGTGGCCCAAGCGTGCCAGCAGCTCTCGAATGTGCAGCTGCTCGGGGCCAATCTTGTCCATGGGACTGATCACGCCGCCCAATACGTGGTAGAGGCCGTGGTAGCTGCCCGTGCGCTCGATCGCCTGGACATCGCGCGGCTCGCCCACCACGCAAATGCGAGTGGTATCGCGCATCGGGTCCTGGCAGATGGAGCACTCGTCGGCCGTGGCGTAGTTAAAGCAGCGGCTGCAAAAGTGGACCTCCTGCTTGACCTCCAGGATGGCCTCGGCCAGGCGGCGCGCCTCCTCGGCGTCGGCCTCCAACAGGTAATAGGCGATGCGCTGGGCCGACTTGGGACCAATGCCCGGCAGACGGCCCAGCTCATCGAGCAGTTTTTGCAGACTGTGGTTGGCACTCATATATATGCGTGTCTTAGAACGGCATGCCCGGGATGTTGAGGCCGCCGGTGATGGCGCCCATCTGCTTGTTGGCGAGCTCGTTGACGCCGCGGACGGCCTCGTTGACGGCAGCCATGATCATATCCTGCAGCATATCGACGTCCTCGGGATCGAGCGCATCGGGATCGATGGTGAGGTTGACGAGCTCCATCTCGCCGTTAACGGTCACCTTGACCATGCCGCCGCCGGCAGAGGCGTCGACGGTCTGGGACTTGAGGTTCTCCTGCGCGGCGGCAAGCTGCTCCTGCATCTTGCGAGCCTGCTTCATCATCTGCTGCATGTTCATACCGGCCATGATGGCTCCTTTACGTGCGGCCGCACGCCGAGCTGCAAGGGCAGCCGGAGCACGGCGGGACTTTCAAACTCAAAAATCGTACCACGGCGCGCGGCGAGAGAGCGGGGCGGACGTGTTACCTCAGTCGATATACATGTCCTCCAATACAAGCCGCACTCAAAGATTATGCAAGGTCGAATTATGCAAGGTTGCATAATATCGCACACTCAATCTAGTAGAGCCGAATCCGGCATTTCATGTGCGCCACTAAATAGCTAAATGCCGAACCGCTGCTCGAGGCGGCGCACATGGCGGCAGGGTATAATTTGATTGCCATAGATAGTAATTTGGAGGTGCCCCATGAATGCCCCCAACGCGCTCCAAAACATCCGCTCAAAACACCCCGTTGCATATGTGGTTCTCTATCTCTTTGTCGGCTGGGCATTGCTGGTTGTCATCACCCATGCCATAGCTTTTGGAGCAGAACTGCTGATAGCCAGCTCGGACCAGCCCGTCGTCAAATGGGAGACGACCGATGAGTGCACCGACGGAACCCGAACCGTCTACTACAACAGCCCGTCCCTCTATCAAGAGTTCAAGGTCAAGATAAAGGACTTCAAGATTGTCGATGCCGAGCTAGGCGTTTATTTGGCAATCGGAGCAACCATTAACGCCGAGCAAGTCGAGTACACGGACAGCCATGCGACGTATCGTATCGACCTCAGCATCCTAGGCCGACCGTCACGCACCTGTCTGCTCAAATGCGATATACGCGGCACCACGTTGCACATGTCCGAAATACAGATGCGCCCGGGCAAAGAGATCTCTTCTTGAGCAGCATACCCGCCCGCACGGTTACTCCACCGGTTTGAAGATGGTGGCCTGGCCGAAGACGTTGCGGATGAGGGCTTTGGCCTCGTCCTCGGTCTGCGGGATGCTCGGGGCTGCACCCTGATGGCCGAAGGGGCTGCCCGCACCGGGGTTGGACTCCCAGGGAGCTGCAGGAGCGCCCTCCTCTTTGGGGGCAGTTGCAGCGGACTTGGGCGCGGACGCCGCACCCGGCACGTCGAACGGGGGCAGATCGTCCCCGCTCGCATCGCCAGCGAAGCCGCCGACCATGGCGTCGTCGTAGGGCACCTGCTCGAATTCCCACGGCGCGGCAGGCTGGGCCTTGGGGGCGGACGCGCGCTCGGGCGCTCGGGGCGCGGGCTCGGTCGGGAGCTTACCCGTGGCAGGAGCGCCGGCAGGGTTGTCGGAGCGTAGCCAGGGGGCTTTGACCAGGTCAGACGACTTGGGCGCGGGCGAGGCGGGCTTGGGCGCTGGTGTCGGAGCAGCCGGTTTGGGCGCCGCGGGCTTAGGCGCCGACGGGGTCGATGCCGCTACCGGCGCCGCTTGCTGCTGCGGCGCGCTGGCGCTCGAGGATACAGGGGCCGCCGAGGACACGGGTTGCGGGTCCACAGATGCCGCAGCCCGTGCAGATAGAGAATGCTCCTCATGTTGAGGAGCCGGCGTGCCACCCCCATCCAGGACATAGTCGACGGTGCGACGACCGAAAACCGCGCAGACCGTCGGCAGGACCACCGACTGCGTATCGGCGCGACCGAGCATCTTAATGGCAAAAGTCGAACCCGCGGGGAACGAGACCGTGAGCTTGGAGCCGTCGTCGGCCGTGGCGCGGGCGTTGAGCAAAAGCCCTGCGTAGGAAGCCTGACGCGCCTTGACACGCTCGACAACCTCGGCCCATTTGCGCTGCAGCTCTCCGGCATCCTCGACCGCGGGCGTCTCGGC
>DBEZXT010000006.1:0-7582 GCA_048291645.1 Collinsella aerofaciens
ATGCGCCACTTCCTACGCGGCCTGGCCGCTTTAATTGAGGAGGGCCACACCGACGAGGCGCTCAAACGCATCGATGAACTCTGCGAAGCCGGCGATCGCACCGCCGTACGCCGCTTCTGCGCCAACGAGACCGTAAACATCGCGCTTTCGTCATTTAACTCGGATATCAATAGAAACGGCATTACCGCCAACCTGCGCGCCGCCGTACCCGAAACCATCCACGTAGGTGACGCCGACCTGTTTAGCGTGCTCTCAAATGCCTTGGAAAACGCTATCACCGCCGCAAGCGCCGCACCCCAAGGAAAGCGATTCGTCGACTTTGACCTGCGATTAGAGGACGGCCAGCTGCTGCTGTTAGTTTCCAACACGTTTGACCGCGCGCCGCGCATGGTCGATGGCATGCCCGTAGCCGGGCACACCGGACACGGCTTTGGAACCAAGAGCATTAAGCTTGCCGTCGAACGCATGAACGGCAACTGCCAGTTCCGCATTAACGGCGATCGGTTTGAGCTGCGCGCTGTGATGTAGAAGTGCGGCGCCGATCTCGAGGCGTGCCTTGCCCGCCAGACAATCGCTCGCCGGCGCCAATCCGCTACAGCGGAGCGGCTGCCGGGGTCAGCTGCTTGATGTATGCCCACATGCGCTGCTTGGCGGCTTTGTCAGTGAGCGCTGCCTCAAAACCGTCGAGCGCGAGCACACGGCGGCCCTGCACATGGGCGACCAGGCCGGGCTTGAGCATGGCGGTGTCGAAGTCATCGATCGCCACGAGCATATCGGCGTAGGTCTCGCGCATGGCGTCAGCCGCGTTGTTGTCGAGCAGTAGCACCGCCTCGGGGTCCAAAGCCTCAAGCGCCTCACGGAACAGCTCGCACGGCAGAGTCTCGCCCACCGCGACCGCTCCGTCACCCACGCCGGCGACGCTTGCCAGCACGCAAAAATCTTCGGGCGCGTAACCGATGGCCCCAAGCGCCTTGCGCAACGCCGCGCCATCCGGGCCGGCAGCCAGCTCGCCACCCGAACGCTCGGCCTCGTCCAAATCGCCTTTGACCAGCACAATCGGAGAACACGCGTTGCCTGCGATACGCACGCCACGACCCGCGAGTGATGTGAGCTCCTGCTCGGCCGCCTGGGCGATGGCTTCTTTTCTCTGGCTTTGTGACGTGGACATGCGCTCTCCAATCGTTTGCGTGCCCACCATTATATAAAAGAGCTGCCCGCGAGTGGTTGCTTTGCGGACGGCTGGGTATAAGCACGGTCGTACTGAGTTTTACGCGGCCGAGCCGCGTCGCATTATGGAGGTCACCATGGCTGACATTAATCAGATTACCCCCGAGAACTTCGATTCCATCGTTAACGACAGCCTGCCCGTGCTGGTCGATTTTTGGGCACCGTGGTGCGGGCCCTGTCGATCCCTCTCGCCCATCGTTGACGAGGTTGCCGATGAGCTGGCGGGCAAGCTTGCCGTTGCCAAATGCAACGTCGACGACAACCAGGATCTGGCCATGAAGTATGGCGTCATGAGCATCCCCACGCTGATTGTGTTTAAGAACGGCGAGGAGATTGACCGCTCGGTTGGCGCTCTGCCCAAGGCGAGGCTGCAGGCGCTGCTGGAGAAGCATCTGTAATACGCTTGTTACTTACCCGCCGTCTATGAGCGCTTTTGCACCGCTCGCCGGACTTCTGGATGCACCGAGTGCAACCACGGATAGTATGGTAGTCACAAACAGCCCCCAGTGAACGGGTGCGGGTCGCACAGACTCGTACCCGTTTTCTTATGCAGCTGCGCACAGAGCGGGCGTAGTAAAATCTGAACCACTAAACTACCCCATACAAAAGGAGATTTTCCATGCATGATGTTGGAATGAACATGAGCCAGCTTGCCATGAGCGTCAAACAGGTCGACGACACCATCGAGCTCGCTCACGAGTGGAGCCATCAGCTGCTGCATGCGACCGAGAATTTTGACATGGAGCGCATCGGCGCCAAGCTCGAGGCCGCCATGGCCGCGCTGCACGAGGCGCATGACGCGCTCGAGGGCTACGAGGAAGCCATCGAGGCCGACCACAACTCCGTCGGCTCCGTGAAGCTGGTGTAAGGTGGCCGAACACGAGCACAGCTGCGGGTACGAGCACGAGCATCCGCACGGGGCGGACGGTGACGCGGGCTGCCACTGTAGTGGTTCCGGCTCCGAGCTGGTCCGTTTTTCGGTTACCGCACCCGACGATCTGCTGCGCCGTTTTGACGAGCAGATCGCACGCCGCGGCGACGTGGCCAACCGATCCGAGGCCGTGCGCGACCTGATTCGCGCCTCGATCGCCAAGGAGCAGATGCGCACGCCCGATGAGCACGTTATCGGGTCGCTCACCATGATCTACGACCATCACACCGGCGATCTGACGCGCCGTCTGGACGAGGTGCAGCACGACTACACCAACGAGATTGTCTCGACCATGCACGTGCATCTGGACCACCACAACTGCCTGGAGATTCTGGCGCTCAAGGGTCGCGGCAAACGCGTCTACGAGCTGGCGGACCGGTTGCTGGGGCTGCGCGGCGTTAAGCACGGCGAGCTCACCTGCGCCGCCACCAAGCAAAGCCTGGGGCTCTAACAGCACATACTTCAATGAAGGAGGGTCGCATGCGGCATGTGCATATTCATGTGACGGGCATTGTGCAGGGCGTTGGCATGCGGCCATTTGTGTATCGCGAGGCTATGGCGCATGGCATTTGCGGCTGGGTGCTCAACGCGGGCGATGGCGTGCACATCGAGGCGCATGCTTCGGTCGAGGCGCTCGACGGCTTTGTCGCCGCGCTGTCGGAGCACGCGCCTGCCGCGGCCCGCGTTGAGCATGTCGCTGTTGCAGACCTGGAGCCCGACGTTTGGGATGCCGCCGATGAACAGGGCTTTCGCATCGTAGCATCGCAGGACCAGACCGCACACACGACGCTCGTCTCGCCCGACATCGCTACCTGTGACGATTGCCTGCGCGAATTGTTCGATCCCGCCGACCGACGCTATCACTACCCCTTTATCAACTGCACTAACTGCGGCCCACGCTTTACCATCATCCGATCGCTGCCTTATGACCGAGCGGCCACATCGATGGATTGTTTTCCCATGTGTCCCAAGTGCGCTGCGGAGTATGTCGACCCACTCGACCGGCGTTTTCACGCGCAGCCCGATGCCTGCTTTGATTGCGGGCCGCATATTACGTGGCGCGAGACTGTAAACGGCGATGCGTGCGGGAATTCGTCCGCGACACCGACCGTCGGCACCACACGCGAGGCCAGCGACGCTATCATCGAGCGCTGCGTTGAGCTGCTGGCCAGCGGTGGCATCGTCGCCATCAAGGGCCTGGGCGGATTCCACCTGGCCTGCGATGCTGCCAACGAACAAGCGGTGCGCGAGCTGCGCCGTCGCAAGCGTCGCAGCAACAAGCCACTTGCCGTCATGGTTCGCAGTCTTGCCGATGCCGGGCGCCTGTGTCATATCGACGATGCTGAACGCGATCTGCTCGCTGGCAGTATCCGCCCCATTGTGCTGCTGCGCCGGCGCACTGTTGGCGAGGGCAACGGCGGTTCCCCCGACATCCTCGCCCTCGCGCCATCTGTCGCGCACGACTTGCCCGAGCTCGGCGTCATGCTCCCCTATACGCCGCTTCAACATCTGCTGCTTGCAGCTGCCGCGTCGCATGACATGCACGCGCTGGTCATGACCAGCGGAAACCTGAGCGAAGAACCCATCGAGACCGATGACGATCTTGCCTGGGAACGCCTCGTTGCCGCCGGCATTGCCGACGCGCTGCTCGGCAACGATCGAGCGATTCTCTCGCGCTATGACGATTCCGTGGTGCGCGTGGTTGACGGTGCCGTTATGCCCGTGCGCCGCGCTCGCGGATATGCACCCCAGCCGCTGCCGTTGCCGGCGCTCGACCGCGCTCCGTCCTGCGTGCTCGCCTGCGGGCCACAACAAAAGGCCACGATTGCGCTCACGCGTGAAGGGACGAACGGCGAGGCAACCTGTTTTGTGTCGCAGCATATCGGCGATGTTGAAAACGGCGGGACCTTCGATGCCTGGAACGCTGCGCGCACGCGCTTGGAAGATCTCTTTGATTTGGCGCCCGCCGCCTTGGCCTGCGATTTACACCCCAGCTATCTATCGGGCCAGTGGGCGCGCGAGCAGGCGCGAAAATGCAATCTGCCGCTCGTCGAGGTGCAGCACCATCATGCGCATATCGCGAGCGTAATGGCCGAAGCCATCGCCGCGGGCCAGCTTACAACCGACGCGCGTGTCCTTGGCATCGCCTTTGACGGCACCGGCGCCGGCACCGATGGGACCATTTGGGGCGGCGAGTTTCTTGTTGCCAGCCTTGGCGGCTTTGAGCGCGCCGCGCATTTGCGCACCTGGGCGCTCCCCGGCGGGGCGGCCTCCGTGCGCGACGCCTGCCGCAACGCCTTTGCCCTGCTCAGTGAGCTCGGCCTGCTCGAGCACCCAGGTGCCGCTCGGCTTTTGGACAGCCTCGGCGAGCAAACGCGCAGCGTGACAGCCACCATGATCGAGCGCGGCATCAACAGCCCGCGCACCAGCAGCATGGGGCGTCTCTTTGATGCCGCGGCAGCAATTCTGGGCATCTGCGACAAGGCAACCTACGAGGGCGAACCCGCCATCGAGCTTGAGGCTGCCGCCTGGCGCGCGCTCAGCAGTGAAAGTGCCTGCCCCGCCGGCAATATAGCCGGCTTTTCCGTAACCGAATCATCCCGTCCGGACGCCTGCCATGTTCTAAACTCCAGATCGCTTATTGAGGCGCTTTTGGAGGGAACCAGGGCCGGCACTGCGGCCTACAGGCTCGCGCTCGACTTCCATATCGCCATCGCGCGCTCTTCGGCACGAATCGCACGCGAAATCTGCGCGCGCGAAGGCATCGATACCGTCGCGCTCTCGGGCGGCGTGTTCATGAACCGACTTTTGCTCCAGCTCCTCACCCGCGAGCTCAAAAGCATGGGTCTCACTGTCTTGATTCCCCAAACCGTGCCCGTTAACGACGGCTGCATCGCCTACGGTCAGGCGGCAGTCGCAAGCGCTCGTCTTGCGCAGGTTGCATCGCAGTAGGCTGTTCGGCCAGCCCGCAAGCCGCCGTCTCACAGGTGTAGCGCGTTTGCCCGCAGCGCCCGCGAGCGCTACCATCAGCTGATGGATTATTGAGCGCCCGTCCAGCGCAAAGCGTATAAAAGGGGAACAATATGTGCCTTGCCGTTCCCGGTAAAGTAGTCAAACGCGACGACGACCTCAAGGCCACCGTCGACATGATGGGCATCGAGCGCCCCGTGTCGCTGCGACTCGTGCCGACGGCGCAGGTTGGCGACTATATTCTCGTACACGCCGGCTTTGGCATCCAGATTGTCGACGAGCAGGAAGCACAGGAAACGCTCGAGCTTGTTAATGCCATGTCCGAGCTGGTCGAAGAAGACCAGCTGACCACCAACCCGGCGGAGGCTTACTAGTGGCGCCCGAGCAGCCGGCGCGCTCCGGTATCGATTTCTCGGCATTCCGCGATCCCAAGCTGGCTCGCGAGCTCATCGAGCGCATTCATGAGCTTGTCGGCGACCGCACCATCAACCTTATGGAAGTCTGCGGCACGCATACCGTGAGCATCGGGCGCTATGGCTTTCGCTCCATTATGCCGGCCGGGCTCAAGCTGCTGAGCGGCCCGGGCTGCCCCGTCTGCGTCACCGCCAACCGCGACATCGACCACGCAATCGCGCTCGCCAACATAGACGGCGCCATCATCACCACCTTTGGCGACATGATGCGCGTGCCCGGATCATCCACCTCGCTCGCTGCGCAAAAGGCGGCGGGGCGCGATATCCGCATCGTCTATTCCCCGCTCGACGCGCTCGACATTGCCGAGCAAAACCCTGATCGCCCGGTCATTTTTATGGGCGTGGGCTTTGAGACTACGACGCCCACCATCGCCGCCGCCATCTTGGAGGCCGAGGCGCGCGGGCTTTTGAACTTCTCGGTCTATTGCGCCCACAAGACCACGCCGCCGGCGTTGCGCGCCATCGCCAACGACCCCGAGACCACCATCGACGGCTTTATCCTGCCGGGCCACGTCGCCACCATCACGGGCTTGGCGCCCTTTAGCTTTTTGGTCGACGAATTCAATACCCCGGGCGTGGTCACGGGATTTGAACCGGTCGATATCCTGCAGGGCATCTGCATGCTGGTCCAGATGGTTGTCGAGGACAGGCCGGCGATTGACAACGCCTACCGCCGTGGCGTCAACGCAGACGGCAATCCCGTGGCGCGCCAGCTGGTCGAGCAGGTGTTTGAACCATGCGACACCACGTGGCGCGGGCTGGGGCCGATTGCGGCTTCGGGACTCGCCATTCGTCCCGAATTCTCGCGCTTTGATGCCCGTACCCGCTTTGATGTGCCCGTTGAGGCGACAGTCGAGCCGCGCGGGTGCCGCTGCGGCGACGTGCTGCGCGGGGCCATTACGCCGAGCGACTGCCCGCTCTTTGGCCGCACCTGCACGCCCGAGCACCCCGTCGGCCCGTGCATGGTGAGCTCCGAGGGCAGCTGCGCGGCGTACTACCGCTACCGCAACTAGCCCGGACACACCCGCACACCGGCACCACCCACGATTGGAGTTTTCGATATGTCCCATAGCGTTACCGATAGCACCGTCCTGCTGGGTCACGGCTCCGGCGGCCAGATGATGAAACGCATCATCGATGAGGTCTTTTTAGATGCCTTTGGGTCGCCCGAGCTGCTCGAGGGCAACGACGCCGGCGTCGCTACGCTGCCCGCGAGCGGGCGCATCGCCATGTCGACCGACAGCTTTGTAGTCTCGCCGCAGTTCTTCCCCGGTGGCAACATCGGCCGCCTCGCTGTATGCGGAACCGTCAACGACGTCGCGACCTCGGGCGCCAACGTGCGCTACCTATCGTGCGGCTTTATCCTCGAAGAGGGCTATCCCATGGATAAGCTCCGCCAGATTGTGCAGACGATGGCCGAGACGGCGCGCGAGGCGGGCGTGTCCATAATCACGGGCGACACTAAGGTGGTCGAGCGCGGCGGGGCCGACGGCGTCTATATCAATACCGCCGGCGTGGGCGAGGTGCCTGCGGACGTGGCGCTCAGCGGCGCAAACTGCCAGCCCGGCGATGTCATCCTGGTCTCGGGTACACTGGGCGACCACGGCATCGCTATCATGAGCCAACGCGAGGGTCTGGCGTTTTCGAGCACGATCGAAAGCGACGCCGCACCGCTCAACCGCCTGATTGCCGATGTGCTTTCCGCAGCACCCGACACACGCTGCTTTCGCGACCCCACGCGCGGTGGCTTGGCGTCCACACTCAACGAGTTTGCCCAGGCCAGCAATGTTGCCATGGAGGTCGACGAGGATGCCGTGCCCGTGCGTCCCGACGTGCAGGCCGCCTGCGAGATGCTCGGCTACGATGTGCTGCAGGTGGCAAACGAGGGCAAGATGGTTGCCGTCGTGCCGGCCGAGCAAGCCGATGCCGCGCTGAGCGCCATGCGCGCCGCCCGCTACGGCGAGAATGCCGCCATCATCGG
>DBEZXT010000007.1:0-29039 GCA_048291645.1 Collinsella aerofaciens
AATTATTTGCGCCTGACAGGCTTGCGCTTGCTTTGGCGTGCGGTTATTTGCTCCATTAGCTCAGTTGGATAGAGCAGGGGACTTCTAATCCCAAGGTCGACGGTTCGAATCCGCCATGGAGCACCATCGTTTATTAAGCCCAGACCGCTTGGTGGTCTGGGCTTTTTTCATCTTGTGTGTTGCTGGAGCCGAGCGCGAGCAAGCCGCTGCTGTTTGTTGGGGTTGGCATTTTACTTTTCGAGATGCTCTTTCAGCAGCTCCAGCGCGTGAGCGTAGCCCTGCAGGCCCTCGCCGGTGATGGTGGCGAAGCAGGCTAGGCGGGCGTAGCTCACCTGGCGGAAGTCTTCGCGCGTCTCTACGGCGCTGATGTGCACCTCGACGGCAGGGATGGCAACGGCCTTGAGGGCGTCGAGGATCGCCACGCTCGTATGCGTGTAGGCAGCCGGGTTGATGACGATGCCGTCGACCTTGCCGTAGGCCTCCTGGATCTTGTCGACGATGTTGCCCTCGTGGTTGGACTGGAAGACCTCGACCTCGTCGAAGCCCTGTGCGGCGCCCGCTTCCTGGCAGATCTGCACTAAGCGGTCGTAGTTGTCGTTGCCATAGATGCCCGGCTCGCGAATGCCGAGCATGTTGAGGTTGGGGCCGTTGATGACGAGTGCTTTCATGGTTGCTTCCTTTGCGGTTGGAAAGCCACCACAAAGGTGCCTGTCCCCTTTGTGGTGGCTTAGGTTAGAGAGCGGGTGGGAGGGTCTCGAGGAGGGCTTGAGCGGTGTTGGCGGCGCAGTCGCGTGAGTCGGTGATGTAGTCGGCCCAGGCGCGGTAGCGCGGCATGCGCTGCTCGGCCAGCTTGTCGATACCGTCGCGGGCGGTGATGGGGCGTCCCTTGTGGGCTAGCTCGTCGAGCTTGCGGTTGAGCATCACGATTTGGCTGTTCTGGTGCAGCAGCGGATAGTTCTCGTCACGCGTGACCACGCCGCCGCCGGTTGAGAGCACCAGGCCGCTGCGCTTGGAGATGTCGGACAGAGCCGCCGTCTCCTGCTCGCGGAAGGCCACCTCGCCGCGCTCGACGATAAAGTCGGCACAGGGCATGCTCAGACGCTCCTCGAGCGCGTGATCCAAGTCGATGTGCTCGCGACCCGTGAGCAGGGCAATCTGCTCACCCACGCGGGTCTTGCCCGAGCCCGGCATGCCGATCAGCGCGATGTTCTGTTCGCGGCGCGACAGGCGCTCTGTTACGTCCAGGATGCGCTCGCGCGGGGTGGCCTGGCCGGTATAGCGCTCGACGGCCTGTGCCGCCTGTGCCACGAGCATCAGCAGACCGCCGATGCAGGGGATACCGCGGCGCTCGGCCTCGAGCATGAGTCCCGTGCGGGCGGGGTTGTAGACAATGTCGATAACGCCTTCGAGCGCATCGAGCCCTTCGAGCGTGCAAGGCGCGTCGGGGCAATGGGGGAACATGCCGGCGGGCGTGCAGTTGACGAGTAGGGCGGCGTCGGACTGCTGCGCGATGTTGCCGTAGTTGACCTCGCTCATGCGGCCCACGGGCACCACGGTGGCGCCAAGGTCGCCGAGCACCATGCTTGCCGTGGTGCCGGCACCACCGGTGGCGCCAAGCACGAGGACTTTCTTGCCGGTAACCTCAACCCCCAGCTCCTCGACCAGGCACTGAAAACCAAAGTAGTCGGTGTTGTCACCGCGCAGGCGCCCGTCGGGCAGGCGCGTGATGGTGTTGACGTTGCCCATGCGCTCGGCGAGCGGGCTCAGCTCGTCCAGGTAGTTCATGACGGCGCGTTTGTAGGGGATGGTCACGTTGGTGCCTTCCCACTCGTTGCCGGTCATAAAGGCCGCGAGGTCCTCGGGCTCGCGCTCAAATCGCACGTACTCGAGCCCAGCGAGCTCTTTGTAGATGGTCGGGGTGTAGCTGTGGCCCAGCACGCGGCCCAGCACGCCGTAGGGGCGGGTTGCGGCGGTATCGGTCATCTAGAGCACCTCCGTGTAGCTGCCAAAGTAGGTGAAGCTCTCGCACACGTCGTCGATGGAATCGAGCAGGTCGTCGAGCGCCTTGCTGCCAAAGGGACAGTCCAGATCGAAGTAGAACATAAACTCAAAGTCGCGTCCGGGGATGGGGCGGCTCTCGAGCTTGATAAGGTTGATGTTGAGCGCATAGAAGCGCTCGAGCACGCGATAGAGGGCGCCCGGTTCGTTGGCCGTGGTGATCATGAGCGAGGTACGGTTGGCGCCGGGGTAGACGCGTGGCTCGCGGCTGATGACGACGAAGCGCGTGTAGTTGTTGTCCGAGTCCTGAATGTTGGGCTCCAGCACCTCGAGGCCATACAGCGCGGCACAGCTGCGCGAGGCGATGGCGGCGAGGTCGGTGCGCTCGGAGTTGGCGACCATCTCGGCCGACATAGCCGTGTTGGGATACTTGGTCGCGTGCAGATCGTGCGCCTCGATAAAGCCGGCGCATTGCGCGATGGCCTGACCGTGGCTATAGACCTCGCGAACATCCTGCAGCTTGGTGCCAGGCTTGACGAGTAGGTTGTGGTCGATCTTGAGGCGCAGCGAGCGCACAATGTAGAAGTCGAACTGCGCGAGCAGGTCGTAGACCGCGTTGACCGAGCCCGCGGTGGAGTTTTCGATGGGTAGTACGCCAAACTCGCAGAAGCCGTCTCGCACGGCGCGCATGACACCTTCGAAGGTGTCGAAGAACGCGATATCGGGCACGTCGAAGAGCTTGCACGCGGCGATTTGGCTGTAGGCGCCCTCAACGCCCTGGCAGGCGACGCTGGCAGTTTGGGGGAAGGGCGTGTCGAAGGCCTCGGCAGTGGCGCGGGCCTTTTGAGAGACCGTGATGCCCTTGAGCTCGTTGATATAGCGCTGCTGCTCGGCCTTGCTCATGCTCATGAGGAGGCGGAACAGCGTGATGGTCTGCGCCTCGTAGCGCTCGGGCGCGCGGCCGGCAAGGTTGTTGAGCTTGGAGCGCTCGCGGGCGGGGTCGAAGACGGCCTTGCCCATCTCGATTTTTGATTTGGCGACCTCGGTGGCAATGTCCATGCGTTCGACAAAACTGTTGAGGAGCGTGCTGTCGATGCCATCAATGGCCTGGCGAATGTCGGCAAGGTCCATAGGGACCCCTTTCGTGAATGGTTGCCTGGGGTAGTTAATTTGGGACGGGGCTTTTTTAGCTACCCTCTGACTGTCGACGAGTCGATGGGTGCCAGGGCAAATAACGACTGGCATATGGGGGTAGTTAAAATAGCCCCGTCCCAAATTAACTACCCTCGGGGTAGGTGGACTAGCGCTGGGCGGCGTCTTCTAGGAGGGCGTCCCAGATGGCCAGCGCTGCGGCTGCTTCGGCTACGGGGACGGCGCGCGGGACGATGCAGGGATCGTGGCGGCCGTGGACCGAGAGCTCGGCATTTTCCATAGCGTCCATGTCCACCGTCTGCTGCTCGCGGCCAATGGAGGGCGTGGGCTTTACGGCCATGCGCCACATGACGGGCGCGCCGGTCGAAATACCGCCCAGGATGCCGCCGGCATTATTGGACTCGACTTCGATCTTGCCGGTCTCGGCGTCGATGCGATACGGATCGTTGTTCTCGCTGCCTCGCATGGCGGCGACGGCAAAGCCCATGCCAAACTCCACGCCCTTCACGGCGGGAATCCCAAACGCGATCTGCGCGATGCGGTTCTCGATGCCGTCGAACATGGGGTCGCCGATGCCCGCGGGTAGGCCGTAAATACCGCACTCCACGATGCCGCCGATGCTGTCGAGCTCGTCACGCGCGGCCAGAATTTCCTCGCGCATGCGACCGCCAGCTGCGGCGTCAATGCACGGCAGGTCGTTCGAAAGGATCGCCTTGCGGTCGGCCTCGCGATAGACCATGTCGTCCATGGGCAGATCGGAGATGCCACCGATCTGCGCCACGTGCGCCATCACGTTAATGCCGCGGGCCTCGAGCGCCTGCAGCGCGATGCCGCCCGCGATGCATAAGGGGGCCGTCAGACGACCGGAGAAGTGTCCGCCGCCGGCGACGTCGTGCATGTTGTGGTACTTCACGCGTGCCGGGAAATCCGCATGGCCCGGGCGGGGCTTTCGGCGCAGCTCGGAGTAGTCCTTGGAGCGCGTGTTGGTGTTCTCGATGATCGCGGCGATAGGCGCGCCCGTGGTGTGTCCATCAACTATGCCGGCGATAATGTGGGCGGCGTCGGCCTCGCGGCGCTTAGTCGCGGTCTCGTCGCGACCGGGGGCGCGACGGTCCAAAAAGGCCTGCAGCTGCTCCTGGTCAACGGCGATACCTGCCGGAATGCCATCGAGCGAGCAGCCGATGGCGGGGGAGTGCGACTGGCCGAAGATGCTTAAGTGCAAGACGTTGCCAAAGGTCGAGGACATGCTATTCCTCCTCGAGCGTGACCTTGCCGCCCAACAGGCGGTAGTGGTCGAAGAAATCGGGATAGGACTTGTTGACGGCCTCGGCCCCGTGGATCACGACCTCGCCGGTGGCGCGACTTGCGGCGATGGCGGCCATCATGGCGATGCGGTGATCGTTGTGCGAATCGACCTCGCCGCCGGTAAGGGCATCGACGCCCTTGATGATGAGGTCGTCACCGGCGATGCGCACCTGCGCGCCCAGCGCGGTAAGCTCGCGGGTAGTGGTAACCAGACGGTCAGATTCCTTGATGCGCAGGCGTGCGCAGTCACGGATGAACGTGCGGCCCTGAGCCAGCGATGCCACGGCCGAGATGACAGGCACCAGGTCCGGAATGTCGTGGGCGCTCATCTCAAAGCCGGCGAGCTTGTCGGACTGGACGGTGGCGGCGTTCGTGGAGCGCACGATGCGGGCGCCAAAGCGCGAAAGCGCGGCGAGCGCGTTGCGGTCGCCCTGTGCGGAGCTCAGCGACACGCCCTCGACAGTGATTGGGTCGGTGCCGATGGCGCCGGCGCATAGCCAAAAGGCGGCGTTGGACCAGTCTCCCTCGACGTCTACGCTGCCGGGCGTGCGGTACGAGCCACTGTTCACGCGGAAGTTCGTGACCTCGGGCTGGCCGTCCTTGGCCGGAATACGCTCGACGTTGACCTCGACGCCGAAGGCCTTCATGGCCTGGATGGTCAGGTTGATATAGGGGCGGCTCTCGATAAGGCCGGTTACCTGCACGCAGGAGGGCTGGGCCAGCAGCGGGGCCGCCAGCAGCAGGCCGGAGATATACTGCGAGCTCACGTTGCCCGGAAGCACAAAGGTGCCCGGGCGCATACGGCCGCTTGTCTTGAGTGGAAAACCGCCCAGGCCCTGCAGGTCGCAACCGGCGGCAATGATCTCGTCCGAGAGCGGGGAGAGCGGGCGGGCGCCCAGGCGGCCCTGGCCCACGAAGGTGGCCTCCGCGCCCAGCGCGCAGGCGACAGGCAGCATAAAGCGCAGCGTGGAGCCACTCTCGCCGCAGTCGAGCGTGCCGCCGGCAAGGGCCTTGAGCAGGCCAAATTCAATGCTCTTCATGGTGGGGTGGACCTGGAAGCCGTCCTCGACGGTCTCGATGCGAGCACCCAGGGCCGTAAGGCAACGCACCGTAGCCTCGATGTCGGCGCAGGTGGTGTTGCAGGCGACGTGTGTCTCGCCGTTGGCAAGCGCAGCGCAGATGATCAGGCGATGTGCCATCGACTTGGACGCGATGGCGGGAACGGTGCCCTTGAGCGGGGACGGGGTGATGCGGGCTAGCATGCGGATGCGTCTCCCTTCTGGCCGAGGCCCTCGGCAATGAGTTCGTGGAAAGTGGAAAGCGGCGTTCGGTCGATGCTGCAGCGGCCAATGCCGTGCGGAATCACCAGGTCGATGGTGTCGCCCGCGCGCTTCTTGTCGTGGAGCGCCTCGGCAAAGACGGCATCGGCATTTAGGTCGCAGCGGGTCTTGAGGCCATGGCGGGCGCAGAGCTCCTCAATACGACCGGGCAGTGCAGCATCGCAAACGCCGTGCAGGGCCGCGGCGCGCGTGATGATGCCCATGCCGATCGACACGCAGTTGCCGTGTCCGAGCTCAAAGTGCTCGCAGGCCTCGACGGCGTGTCCGGCGCTGTGTCCAAAGTTAAGGAGCTTTCGCTGGTTGGTTTCGCGCTCGTCGGCGACGACCACGGCGCGCTTGATGTCGATATTGCGGGCGATGATGAGCGCTACACGGGCTACATCGTGGTTGAGTAGCTCCAGCGTGAGCGGAGTCTTCTCCAGCTCGGCGAAAAGCTCCGGGTCGGCGATCACGGCGTGCTTGACGACCTCGCCGCAGCCGTCGGCGAACTGCTCGGGCGTGAGGGTGGCCAGGCACCCGACGTCGGCGATAACCACGCTCGGCTGCCAAAAGGCGCCGGCCAAGTTCTTGCCGGCAGCCAGGTCGATGGCGGTCTTGCCGCCCACCGACGAATCCACCATGGCGAGCAGGCTCGTCGGGATCTGCACAAACTTGCAGCCGCGCATGTAGGTGGCGGCCACAAAGCCCGCCACGTCGCCCACGACACCGCCGCCGAGTGCCACGATCACGTCAGAGCGCGAAAGCTCGTGCTCGGCTACAAACTCCAAAATGGCAACATAGGTTTCGGCGCGCTTATGGGCCTCGCCGGCCTCGAAGGTGCAGATGCTCACCTCGTAGCCTGACGCCTCCAGGCTCTGCTTAACGGGCATCTGGTAGAGCGGGCCCACGTTGGTGTCCGTCACGATGACGGCCTTGGTGCCGCCGGCAGTGGCGCGCACGAGCGGTCCCGCCTGCTCCAGCAAAAACGTGCCAACATGCACCTGGTAGGGGCGTGCAGTGTCGATATCGATGGTAATCGCCATAAGCTTCGGTCCTTTCGACCTGGCGTGATAGGTGGTCTAGTGGGAGGCCTCGTCGTCGAGTGCGCGCTTAATGCGGTCGCCCTCGGCAAGGAGATTCTCCAGATAGCGCTGGTCGCGGTCCTTGAGCGCACGGCTGTAGGCGCCAAGCGACTCGATCAGATGGTCGATCTCGAAGGCGAGTGCGTCGGCGTCGTCGATCATGAGCTCGGACCACATCTGCGGATTGAGGTGCGCCACGCGGGTGAGGTCGCGGTAGCTGCCGGCCGAAAAGCCGTGGTGGATCTGAGCGGTCGGGCTCTTAACATAGGCGTTGGATACCACGTGCGCAAGCTGACTCGTGAAGGCGATGACGCGGTCGTGCTCGGCTGCGCTGGTCACGCTGAACTTGCCAAAGCCCAAGGGGCGCACCATCTCGCGCACCTGGCCCAAAAGCTCCAGTTTGAGTGCATCGTCCACCGCAGGCGGCACGAGCACGAGCGGCGCGCCCTGGAACAGGTCGGCGCGGGAGTGCGCGTAGCCCGAGAACTGGGTGCCCGCCATGGGGTGCGCGCCCACAAAGTAAAAGCCGTTCTCGCGGGCAAGCTCAAAGGCGCGCTCGCACACGATGCCCTTGACGCCCACCGTGTCAATCACCACGGGACCCATGATGGCCTCGGTATCGGTGGCGTCGGCGAGTGCCTGGGCATGCGACTCAAGCCACTCGATGCAGGCCTCGGGGTAGCAAGCCAGGACGATGATGTCGCATTCGCCGAGTGTCTTGTCGTTGAGCTCTCCGGCGACAGTGCCCATGCTGGCGGCCGTCATGACATCGTCATCGGGGTCCCAGGCCAGCACGCGGACGCCCGCCTGTGCATAGCCACGGGCAAAGCTACCGCCGATGAGGCCAAGGCCGACGATGCCGGCACACTTGGGGCCGCCCTGGTTAACGCGCGCGTTTCTCACCGTACCCATGGGCTACTCCATGGTCTCTTGGCAGACAACCTCGCGGATGGCTCGGATGCGGCGCATGGTGTCGTCGAACTGATCGGGGGTGAGGGCCTGGGCGCCGTCGGACCAGGCTCGGCTCGGCTCGTCGTGGACCTCGATCTCCAGGCCGTTGGCACCGCAGGCGGTCGCGGCGAGCGCCATGGGCTCAACGTAGCGGGTGTAGCCGGTGGCGTGGCTGGGGTCGGCGACGACGGGCAGGTGCGATAGGTGGTGCAGCACCGGCACGGCGTTGAGGTCAAAGGTGTTGCGGGTGCGGGTCTCGAAGGTGCGGATACCGCGCTCGCACAGGATGACGTTGTCGTTGCCCTCGCTCATGATGTACTCGGCTGCCATAAGCAGCTCATCGATCGTGCCGGACATGCCTCGCTTGAGCAGAATCGGAGTCTGGGTCTTGCCGACCTCCTTGAGCAGGGGGAAGTTCTGGGCGTTGCGGGCGCCGATCTGCATGACGTCGATCTTCTTGTCCAAGAAGACCTGCACGTCGCGTGGGTCCATGATCTCGGTGACGATCGGCATGTCGAGCTCGGCAGACGCCTCGCACAGCAGGTCGAGGCCGGCGGGGCCCATGCCCTGGTAGGCGTAGGGGGAGGTGCGGGGCTTGTAGGCTCCGCCGCGCAGCATCGTGGCGCCGGCGGCCTTTACGCGGCGGGCGATGCGGATGAGGTTCTCGCCCTCAACGGAGCACGGGCCGGCGATGACCTGGAACTGATCGCCGCCGATCTTGACGCCGTGGCCGCAGTCGATGACGGAGTCCTCGGGGTGGAACTTGCGGTTGGCACGCTTGAACGGCTCGGAGACGCGCTGCACGCGCTCGACGACGTCCATGGACTCGAGCAGGAACGGGTCGATCTTGGTCGTATCGCCCACCAGGCCGATGATCGTCTCGTTCTCGCCGCGCGAGACATCGGTCTTCAGGCCCTTTTTCTCAATCCAGCTAACGATATGGCTTACGGCCTCGTCGCTGGCGCTCTGCTTTAAAATTGCAATCATGGTGTGCCTCTCACCTCGATGGGTAGCCCTTGCAAAAACGGCCCGCATCGCGAGCCGTATATATGGTGCATGAGAGTTTATACTATCTGACTCGCTTTTGCCTTCTAAAGTGGGCCGTTGCACCGCGTCTTCCTCGGAATTGCAAAGCTTTTTCTTTTATTTTGATAGCCCGTGGTGCACTTGGGTATAATGTCAAACGTTGGCCCTATTAGCTCAGGGGATTAGAGCGTCTGCCTCCGGAGCAGAAGGCCGTTGGTTCGAATCCAACATGGGGCACCATCGAACGTAAGACCGTCCGAACCTCGCATGGTCCGGGCGGTTTTTCTTATACCGACGCGACGTGATGGGACGTGGTATGGCAGCAACGGATATCGAGCGCGGACTCTCGACCGCCGAGGTCGAGGAGCGCATCGCCGCCGGTAAGATCAACCGCAACATGGAGCTCAAGACCAAGTCGGTCAAAGAGCTCATCATCGAGAACCTCTGCACGCTGTTCAATTTGATCAACGTGATCTTGGCGTTCCTGGTCATTTTGACCGGTTCGTTTAAGAATCTGACGTTCCTGTTCGTGGTGTTCCTCAATACCGCTATTGGCGTCATTCAGTCCATGCGTTCCAAGAAGATGGTCGATAAGCTCACGCTGCTGACCTCCAAGAAGGCCATCGCGGTGCGCGACGGCGCCGAGGTGGAGCTCGACTTGGACCAGATCGTGCTCGACGACATCATTCGCCTGGGGCGCGGCGACCAGATTCCCGCTGACGCCGTGGTGGTTTCCGGCGAGGCGCTCGTGAACGAGAGCCTGCTGACGGGCGAGAGCGACCTTATTAAGAAACAGCCCGGTTCCGAGCTCATGAGCGGCAGCTTTATCGACTCGGGCCTGCTGCGCGCCCGCGTGATCCATGTCGGCGCCGACAACTACGTGGCCAAAATTAATAACGAGGCCAAGTATGTCAAAAAGGTCAATTCCGAGATCATGAACGCGCTCAACGCCATCGTGCGCTTTGCGAGCATCATCATGATCCCGCTCGGTTTGGCGTTGTTTGCCTCGAGCGTGAGCGAGCTGTGGGATGCCGCGGGAACCCCGGGCGATAGCGCGCTTTCGTGGTGCTTCTCCGAGCTGCTGGCTGGTCATGTGCCTTCGTCGGCGCTACTGTCCACGGTGGGCGCCCTGCTGGGCATGATCCCGCAAGGCCTGGTGCTGCTGACCTCGTCGGTGCTCGCCATCGCCACGGTGCGCCTGGCCCGCCGCAAGGTGCTGGCGCAGCAGCTCTACTGCATCGAGACGCTTGCTCGCGTCGACGTGCTGTGCCTGGACAAGACGGGCACCATCACGTCGGGCCGCATGGAGGTCGAGGGCACGTATCCGCTGCCGGTTGAGGGCGTGAGCTTAGGCGCCGGCTCCGACGAGGCGACCGTTCCCGTCGATACCACGGTGCTTGATTTTGCGCTGGCTAACGTCGCGCGTGCGACTTCGGCCGATGCCAACGAGACCTGCCAGGCGCTTCTCAACTATTACGCCGATCGCCCGGTCGAGGTGTCTGAGCCGCTGTCGGTCATTCCGTTCTCGTCCTCCAAAAAATGGAGCGGCGCGTCGTTTGCGCAGGGCTCCTATGTGATGGGCGCCGCGCAGTTTGTGCTTTCGGAGCGTGTGTTTTCGCAGGTCGAGAACCGTGTCGCCGAGCTTGCCGATACCTGCCGCGTGCTCGTGGTGGCGAGCGTGGACGGCTTTACGCCCGATGGCGATATGGTGGGCGAGGCCGAGCCCGTGGGCTTTGTGGCCATCCGCGACGAGATTCGCACCTCGGCGGCCGAGACCATCGGCTACTTTAACGAGCAGGGCGTGACCCTCAACGTGATCAGTGGTGACGACCCGCGTACGGTGTCGTCGATCGCGCGCGTGGTGGGCGTGCCGGGGGCGGACGCTTATGTGGACGCCACGACGCTCGATACGCCGGCCAAGCTCGACGCCGCAGTGGACCGCTACCATGTCTTTGGTCGTGTGACCCCGCAGCAGAAGCGCGAGCTCGTGCAGGCGCTCAAGCGCCGCGAGCACACCGTGGCCATGACGGGCGACGGCGTCAACGACGTGCTGGCGCTCAAGGAGGCCGACTGCTCCGTCGCCATGGCGGCCGGCTCCGATGCCGCGCGCAACGTGGCCGAGATCGTACTCGTCGACAACGACTTTGCCTCGATGCCCGCCGTGGTGGCCGAGGGTCGTCGCTCCATCAACAACCTGCAGCGTTCGGCCTCGCTGTTCCTGACCAAGACGCTGTTCTCGATGGGCCTGGCGGCGCTGTGTATCGCGCTGCCGCCGTACCCCTTCGAGCCCATCCAGATGACGCTCATTAACTTCCTCTGCATCGGCGCGCCGGGCTTTGTGTTGGGCTTGGAGCCCAACAATGCTCGCGTGAAGGGTGCGTTTTTGAGCAACGTACTCAAGCGTGCACTGCCGGCGTCGATTGCGGTCATTTTGGCTGCGGCGCTCGATATCTTTGTGGCGCGCGTGTTTGGCTTTAGCCAGCTCACGCTGTCTACGATGTGCCTGCTTACGTCGTGCGCGGCGAGCGTCAGCCTGATCTGGCGCATTTCGCAGCCTCTCACGCCCTTACGTGTGGTGCTCTTTGTGTTTGTAGTCGCCGGCATCCTGGTGGGCGTTATCGGATTCCCGGAGCTGCTGTCCATTGCCAACCTGTCGATGGGCCAGATGGTTATCTTGGCTGTTATCGTGGTCTTTACCTGCTCGGTGTTCTTTAAGCTCGCCACGATGATCGATTCGCTCAAGCCGCGTCGTCGTCATACCGCAACTGGTTTTGGCCGTGGTGTGCGCGTCCACCTGGGTCGCGGTGGCGGCAAGGTGAGCTCGACGGGTTCGACGGCCGAGCGTTTTGCCAAGCGCGTCGCCGCCGACATGGCGCAGCGCCGCGAAGATCGCACCGCTCGCGAGGCCGAGGCCCGCGCACTCGAGGGCGTGGCCCAGGCCCAGCCCAAGAAAAAGAAGAATACCGGAGCCAGGCGCTCTCGCGTGACCAAGTCCGCCCAAGGCATCAAAGTCTCGATGCCAAGTAAAAAGAAGAAGTAACCACACCTCACAGGGTAGCTAATTTGGGACGGGGCTTTTTTAGCTGCCCTGGCTGACAACGCGATCGGTTTGGTCGATTGACGGCCAGGGCAGCTAAAAAAGCCCCGTCCCAAATTAGCTACCCTGCGATGTTGAATTGGTGCCTTGTTCCTGTGGGGCCGTGGCGATGTTATGCTCTAACCTCGATTGTTTGAATTGCTTCGAAAAGAGGATGCCGTGATCTGCCCGCATTGCCTTAAGACTATCGAGGACGGCGCCTCGTTCTGCCCCTACTGCAACGCCTATGTGGGTCCGGGCGATGGTCCCGAGCACACCGAGTTCGTGTTCTGTGAGGGCTGCGGTGCCCGTCTTTCTCCGCATGATCGTACGTGCCCCAAATGCGGACGCCCCGCTCCGGGTATCCTCTCCGAGGACGCGGCCGCATCCGACCTGGCAGCGGGCCGCACGGCGGGCTTTCCGCGCCTAACGCAAGAGCAGATCGATACCGAGGTGCCGCATGCGCCCGCCTCGGCAGCCGCGGTGCTTTCGGACGCCGCCGATCCTAACGAGACCTGCGTGTTGCCGGCTTTCGATAAGGATTTCGGTATCCCCAAGGTCGATATTCCCACGCCCGTTTCCCTGCACGACGATGCTCAAAAACCCAAGCGCAAGGTGCATCCCGACGAGGACGCCTATCACAAGCACAAGCGTCATATCCCCAAGCCGCTCATCGTCATCGCGGTCCTTGCCGTCGTTTGCGGCGGTGCCTATTGGTTCGTGACGGCCGATCCCATGGGTGTCATGCCTGGCTTCTATGACCAGTTTGGCCAGGCCGCGCAGACGACCTTCCCTACGCGCCAAAAGGGCGAGGCGACTGAGGACGATACCAAGCAGGACGATGCTGCCGAGGTGGTCCAGGAGGAAACCGTGCTCACCGATGATCAGCTCTATACCAGGCTCGACGGTCTGTATCAGACTATCGTGTCCTACGGTGACGAGGATCAGATCGGCGAGGTCATCGATTCCTTTAACAACGGCTATCTCCGAACGCCGCTGTCCACCCGTCAGGAGTTGTCGCAGAGTGCCTACGCCCTGCGCGACCAGATCAAAAAGACGCAAGATGAGCTTAACAACCTTAAGTATCAGGACGATACGGTCTATGCGGACGACATCGCCCACTTAAAGCAGCTTGCCGAGTGGATGTACGAGCGTGTCGACGTGATCTGCCAGAGCTGGGATATCTCGCTGGCCATTCCCGATGGCGAGTCGATGAGTTCCCACCAAAGCGAGATCCTGGCGCCCATCGCGCAGGGCGGCAACAGCGCGCTGAACCAGTACGACGCCAATGTGGGTTCTTGGAAGCCGCAGCAGCATTCCTAAAATTAGTTCGCCATAGTCGGCATAACCTACGTGCGCAATTGATGTAAGCCCGTGCTTATTGCTACAATTCGTACAAATATGCTTTAAACGCACGAGGAAGGAACCACATGTTTGGTTTTAAGAAAGAGCTCTACACGCCCGAGTATCAGCTTGCCGGCGACGAGTGCGCCGTAATCGAGACGTCGAAGGGTACCATCAAGGTCAAGTTTGACGGCGAGGGCGCTCCCATTCATGTCGCGAACTTCTGCGAGCTTTCCACGATGGGTTTCTATGATGGACTTAAGTTCCATCGCTATGTGCCCGGCTTTGTCATTCAGGGCGGCGACCCCAATACCCGCGATATGTCCGGCGCCGACGTCGCTGCCGGTCTTGAGGGCCCCGACGGCATGCCCGGTACCGGTGGCCCCGGCTACTGCATTAAGGGCGAGTTTGCCACCAATCCGCGCAACAGCCATGTCGATGGTGCCCTTGCCATGGCACGCTCCATGGACCCCGATTCCGCGGGTTCGCAGTTCTACTTCTGCCTGGGCGCCCAGCATAACCTCGATTCCGGTTACACCGTCTTTGGTACCACGGTCGAGGGTCTCGATGTGATTTCGCAGCTGCGTGCCGGCGACGAGATCGTCCATGTCGAGATCGTTCACGAGTAAAGGGGACTTCCTTGAATAGCCAGCTGATCCAGCAGGGCCGCGCCGCTTACCGCGCGGGTGATTTTTCCGCTGCAGCCCAGATGCTTGGGGCGGCAAAAACTCCCGATGAGATTATGGGCGAGGCCGATCACCTTCGCGGCAACGCCTTGATGCACCTGGGCATGTATGCCGAGGCCGCCGAGGCCTATGCCGCCGCCCTCAACGACGGCACCTATGGCAAGCGCGGTGCGCTGCTCACCAACCGCGGCAAGGCACTCGCCGCCGTGGGCGACTACACGACGGCCGCCCAGGCGTTTTCTGCCGCTACGCAGGATGCTTCCTACGCCACGCCGTTCAAGGCCTATCTGGGCCTGGGTAACGCGCTGTTCCAGTCGGGCGACTATGCCAACGCGGGTACTGCTTTCCGTCAGGCTGCCATCGACGGCGCCAATCCGGCTCCTGCCGCCGCACTCGGCGAGCTCGGTCGTTGCTTCATTAAGCTCGGCCGTCCGGCAGATGCCGTGGAGACCTACCGCACGGCTATCGACTTTGCCGGCCCCCGCGACGATACGCGTGCGCTCAACGCCGGCATGGGTCAGGCACTTTCTGCCGCCGGCCGTCCCTCCGACGCACTCGACGCCTTTAACGCCGCTACTGCCGATGGCATCTATCAGCTCACCTCCGAGCAGGCCGATGAGCTTGCCCGCGTGCACGATTCGCTTGCCGCGCTGTCTGCCCAGACGGCTATGGCCACGGCTCCGGCGCCCGCGATGGACGCTCCTGCCGTCGATCCGCTCGATCCTACGGGCGCGACCGGCCAGTTTATGCCTGATCCCTCGGACACCGGCTTCTTTACGCTGTCCGAGTCCGAGATGGTCCAGCAGGACCGTCAGGATCGTAAGCAGGCCAAGGTTCGTCGTCGCCATCGCCACACGGGTCTCAAAGTCTTCATCGTGCTGCTTCTGCTCATTTTGATCGCCGCGGGCGGTCTGGGCTTTGCCTACACGCGCGGCTTTGGCTTCCCGTCCCAGGAGTCTGTCGTTACCGATCTGTTCCAGGCTGCCGGCGACGGTGACACCGCAAAGGCCGAGTCTTGCCTGGCCTCGAGCCTGTCCGAGGACGCCAAGTCGATGATCATCTCCTCGATTCCGCAGGGTGCCACCGTGTCCGTCGAGGGCATGGATCAGTCCATGACCGAGACGACCGCTAAGGTGAAGGCATCGCTGTCCAAGGGCGGCGAGCAGGAGTACACCGTCAAATTCGTGCGCTCCGACAACCATATCGGCTGGGCCGTTTCCTCGCTCGATATGGATTTCTCGGCTGCTGACAACCAGTAGTGACCTTATGGGATTTAGCTTTGCCCGGCGCTTCACCGCAAGTGAGGTGCCGGGCTTGCGCTAGTATCATGAGCTAGTAGTTTTCCAGCAATCATCCAACACATCAGGAGTTGCGTTGTTTTCTTTGATGGATATGTTCTTCGGTAGCTATGCGGGCGATCTTGCCATCGACCTCGGCACCGCAAATACGCTTGTCTCCGTGCGCGGCAAGGGCATCGTCATTCGCGAGCCCTCTGTTGTCGCCATCGACAAGAACGACGAGCGCATCCTGGCGGTCGGTATCGAGGCAAAGCGCATGCTCGGCCGTACGCCCGGCAACATCGTGGCCGTTCGTCCCCTGAAGGACGGCGTCATCGCCGACTTCGATGTTACCGAGGCTATGCTTCGCTACTTTATCGACAAGGCGTCCGAGAAGCGCTATCCGTGGACCCCGCGTCCGCGCGTTGTCGTCTGCGTTCCCTCCGGCGTCACGTCGGTCGAGAAGCGTGCTGTCTTTGAGGCCACGATCCAGGCTGGCGCTCGCCAGGCCTACCTGATCGAGGAGCCCATGGCTGCCGCTATCGGCGCCGATCTGCCCGTCGAGGAACCCACCGGCTCCATGGTCATCGACATCGGCGGCGGTACCACCGAGGTTGCCGTTATTGCTATGGGCGGCATCGTCGTCTCGCAGTCCATCCGTATTGCCGGCGACGAGTTCGATCAGGCTATCCTCACGCACGTTCGAGATGCCTACAACCTGGCCATCGGCGAGCGTACGGCAGAGGACATCAAGATCAAGGTCGGTTCCGCCGTGCCGCTCAAGGACGAGCTCGATGTCGAGGTCAACGGCCGCGACGTGATCACCGGTCTGCCCAAGACCGTACGCATCGAGAGCGAGGAGATTCGTCGCGCACTCAACAAGCCGCTCGACGAGATGGCCAAGGCCGTCAAGGACGCACTCGATGCCACGCCGCCCGATCTTGCCTCGGACCTTATGTACTACGGCATTTTGCTGACCGGTGGCGGCGCACTGCTGCGCGGTCTCGACGTGCGCCTGCGCGATGAGACCGGCGTTTCGGTCAACGTCAGCCCCACGGCGCTCGATAACGTCGTTAACGGCTGTGCCCGCGTGCTCGAGGCCAATGCGTTTGATGGCGGCTTCGTCCAGACCAATGCTTAATTTCCAAAAGGTGGATTCCATTTGGCACGATCTTCGGGTTTCTCCACAAATCTGAATACCAAGCGACAATCAACGGGTATGCGCCCGTTGATTGTTTTCAGCCTGATTTCGGTGTTGCTGCTCACGTTTTACATCCGCGAGGGCGAGGCAGGACCGATTCATGCCGTGCGTTCGGGCGTAACGACGATTACCTCGCCGGTGCGCTTCGTGGGCTCGGCCGTGGCGGCTCCTTTCAATGCGATCGGCAACGTGTTCTCTAACCTTACGGCGTCGCAGGACACGCTCGACGAGCTCAAGAAGCAAAACGAGGAACTGACCTCTAAAGTTGCTGAGCTCTCCGAGGCTCAAAAGACCGCCGAGCGTCTGGAGGGGCTGGTCGGCCTGCAGTCGACCTATAACCTCAAATCGACCGCAGCTCGTATCGTTGGTGCTTCCGGCGATGCCTGGACCTCGACCGTTACCATCGACAAGGGCTCTGCCGACGGCTTTACCATCAACATGCCCGTGACGAGTTCTGCCGGTGTTATCGGCCAGATTATCGAGGTATCGGCCAAAACGTCGACCGTGCGTTTGATTGGCGACGAGAACTCGGGCGTGTCCGCCATGGTGCAGGACACGCGCGCCCAGGGCATGCTGCAGGGTCAGGCTGACGGCACGCTGCGTCTTGAGTACGTGAGCGTCGACTCCGATGTTAAGGTTGGCGACATCATCGTGACTTCGGGCATCGGTGGCGTGTTCCCCAAGGGTCTACCGCTCGGCACCGTCTCGTCGGTTGAGAAATCGGCAAACGATGTGTACTACACCATTGTGGTGCGCGCTCAGACGACGGCCGAGAACAACGAGGAAGTGCTGGTCATTACCTCGCTGACCGACGAACAGTCGGCCTCGGATGAGGACGTGAGCACGGCCAACAGCACGCCGCAGGGAACGTCGCGCGATGCTGCGACCAAGACGAAGGACGAGAGCTCGGATGACAGTTCCGACACGTCCGAGACGACCGATTCCGGCTCGAGCGAATAGGGGGCATGTCCATGGATCTACACGAGCAGGGGATGAGCTCCCGTACGTTTGTGATCGCCGCCATCGTGTGCGTGCTGCTGCAGGCAGGCTTGGCACCGCAGATCTCCATTGCGGGCGGTCGCGTCAACTTCATGATAATCCTGGTGTGCCTAAGCGTGTTCTCGGGCGACCCGACCCGTGCCGTCGTGTGCGGCTTTTGCAGCGGCTTGTTTTATGACCTGTCCGCTGCCGTGCCGGTGGGCGTTATGTCGCTCCTGCTGACCGTGGGTTCTTTTGCCCTGGTGCACAGCGCCGTCGGTCAGACGGGCGGTACCCCAAGTGCGCGCGGCGTCACTGTGGGCGCCTTCGCGCTCGTCATTAATGTGATCTACAGCATCATCTTGCTGTTTATGGGTTTGGAGACGAGCTTTGTCGTGGCGATCTTCGGCCATGCGCTGCCGTCCTCGATCCTGACGGGTCTGGTTGCCATTCCGTTTTTGATGTCCGGCGTCGTGCCGCAGTCCGGCTATGGATTCTCCGCACGTGGCGGACGCCAGACGGGTATGCGCTTTAAGCCCAAGACCCGCAAGCTCAAATAGGGGAGGCCCGTAGATGTCTTCCCAGTTGACGGTTATTATCGCCGGTATCGTGCTGGTTGTGGCCATCGTGGTCGCGCTGGTCATCATGCGTCGTGGCGATTCCCGTTTTACCTACGATACGCAGCATGGAACGGCCCCGCGCGCCACCGAGGGCGAGGGCAATACCGCGGCGACCGCTTTTAAGGGCCGCTTTTCCATCCTCACCACGGGTGTGGGCGCGATGTTTGCGGCGCTTGCCGTCAAGCTGTGGGGCATGCAGATGGTCTCGTCGGACTATTACGAGAAGCAGGCTAATAGTAATCAGACTCGCACCGTTACCACACCCGCTGTGCGCGGCCGCATCCTCGACCGCAATGGCGTGGCGCTTGTCCAGAATCGTCCCTCACTTGCTGTCGTGGCCTACCGCGACCTTGCCGAGGATGAAGTTCTGGTTCGCCATCTTGCCAACGTGCTTGGAATGCCTTACGTGGCGGTCCTTCGCAATATCCAGGACAATACAGAGGGCGCCCAGAGCCTGCATACCATCGCGACTGACGTCCGTCGCTCCACGGTTGCCTATATTCAGGAGCATGCCGGCGAGTTCCCGGGAGTCAAGATTGCCGAGCGTACCGAGCGCCAGTATCCATATGGCGAGACGGCATGCCATATCTTGGGCTATACCGGCACCATTACCTCCGAGCAGCTCGAGGCCCAGAATAAGAAAACCTCTGGCGATGACGATGCTTCCGCTGGCAAGATTACGTACCAGTCGGGCGATATCGTGGGGCAGGCGGGCGTTGAGAGCTACTACGAAAACCTGCTGCAGGGTATTCGTGGCGAGCAGACCGTCAAGGTCGATGCCTCGGGCAATGTGACCGGTCAGGCCGGCGCCGTGCCCGCGAAGGCCGGCTCCGACATTAAGCTCACGCTCGACCTTAAGATCCAACAGGCCTGTGAGTCGGCGCTGGCGAGCGCTATCGAGCTTGCCAAGACCACTGGCTACAGCAATGCCGGCAACGGCGCCGTGGTGTGTCTCGATCCCAACAATGGCGAGATCCTGGGCATGGCGAGCGAGCCCAAGTTCGATCCGTCCGTCTTTATCGGCGGCGTCTCAAATGACGTGTGGACCGAGCTCAATGATGATAAGGGTTCGCACCCGCTGCTCAACCGCGCCATTAGCGGACAGTACATGTCGGCCTCGACCATCAAGCCGCTCTCGGCACTGGCCGGTCTTGAGTTTGGAACCTACACGTCGGGGCAGACGACCAACTGCACGGGTTATTGGACGGGTCTGGGCAAGTCGTGGGGCAAGTACTGCTGGCTGCATTCCGGCCACGGCACCATGACGCTGCAGTCGGGTATCGCCAACTCGTGCGACCCCGTCTTCTACGACATGGGCAAGGCGTTCTTCTATGACGAGCAACATCCCGAGGGCCTGCAGGAGGTCTTTCGTCGCTGGGGTCTAGGCAAGACCTGCGGTATCGATCTGCCAAGTGAGGGCGCGGGCCGTATTCCCGATGCCGAGTGGAAAGAGTCGTACTTCACCGACGCCTCTGCCGAGGATCGCAAGTGGAATGCCGGCGATATGACCAACATCGCCATCGGCCAGGGCGACATCCTGGTGACGCCTCTGCAGATGGCGTGTGCCTATATGGGTCTTGCCAACGGCGGCAAACAGTACGTGCCTCACGTGTTTTTGTCTGCCGTGTCGCGCGATGGCGACGGCGATGCCTATAAGTACAACGGCAAGGGCAAGAAGAAGCGCCTGGAGGCCAAGATCAACAGCGATTCGGATTTGGCTCTTGTTCGCAACGGCATGCACGACGTGATTTACACGGCATCGACGTCCCTGGCGGCTCACTTTGGCACCCTGACGCCGCAGGTATACGGCAAGTCGGGCACGGGCGAGAAAAGCGGCGAGGACGAATACGCGTGGTTCTGCGCCTATGCACCGGCCGATGATCCCAAGTATGTCATCGCTACTGTCCTAGAGCAGGGCGGCGGCGGCTCAGATACCGCGATGCATGTCGTGCGCGACGTGCTCGGCGTGATTTATGACGAGCCCGATACCTCTTCGGCCTCGGGCGATTCTTCGGTTCGATAGGAGGTTGCGATGGATTTTTCTCCGGCGGATCTGTTCCGTTCAACCAAGACCGGTTCTCGCAGCAGCCTGGACCGTGTCAACAAACAACTTTCGGCTTCGCGCGGCACGTTTCGCCAAAAGGTGCATATCGGTGTGCTCGTGGCTACAGTGGCGCTCGTCGCCTACGGTGCCATCATTATCTGGTCGGCTTCGCAGTTTAAGGCCGATGCTTCGTTCTCACGCCATCTGCTGGGAATTGGCATCGGCACGGTGCTGGCGGTGCTGGTCTGGCGCTCCGACCTGCGCGGTATTTCCAATTTCTCGACGGCGTTGCTCGTCATCGACCTGATCGTGATCCTCTCGCCCAAGATTCCGGGTCTGTCCTATACGGGCGGTCTGGGCATGACGGGCTGGATCAAGATTCCCGGTATCGGCTTGACATTCCAGCCGGTTGAGCTTGCCAAGCTCATCACCATCTTCTTTATTGCTACGCTTGGCTCGCAGTATAACGGTCGCATCGATACCGTTCGCGATTACGTCAAGCTCTGCGGCATGCTGTCCATTCCGTTTTTGGCCGTCGTTGCCATGGGCGACCTGGGCTCGGGCCTGGTCGTGCTGGTTTCGGGCGCCATCGTCATTTGTATGAGTGGTGCACGCCGCGAATGGGTGCTGTCGACCCTGGCCCTGCTCGTGGGCCTGGTGGCCCTCGTCCTGGCGCTCGATTCGGTCTTTGATTCGTTGCTCGGCCACGATGTGCTCATCAAGCAGTATCAGATGAACCGTCTGACGGTCTTTATCGACCCCGATAATGCCGATTCGGACGATGCCTACAACCTGCAGCAGTCGCTTATCGCCGTTGGCTCGGGCGGCTTCTTTGGTAAGGGTTTGGGCCATGCGACGCAGTCGGCCGGCGGCTTTCTACCTGAGTTCCACACCGACTTCGTCTTCGCCTTCCTGTCCGAGACCTTTGGCTTTTGTGGTTCCTTTTTGCTCCTGTGCCTCTACGTGCTGCTGATCTTTTCGACGATTCGCGTCGCCTTTAGGTGTGAGTCGCTCTTCTTGCGGCTCTCATGCGTAGGTATCGTCGGCATGTGGGCATTCCAGACCTTCGAGAACATCGGCATGTGCATCGGCATGATGCCGATTACCGGTATTCCGCTACCGTTTATTAGCTTCGGTTCGTCTTCGATGATGATCCAGCTGCTGACGGTGGGTATCGTACAATCCATATGGCGGCATCGTTCGGGCGCCGCGTAACCGCTGGAGGGGTTTGCTATGAAAATTCCCGTAGATAAGCTGACCCGCGCTTTTAAGATGGGCGCGTCCGTTAAGAAGGATTCCGATACGCCGGTGCGCGTTTCGGTCTATCTGGATTCGTCCGCCTCGCGCTTTCTGGCCGAGACGGTGCGTGACGCCTTCGTGCCGCAGACGACCTCGGGCATTGTGCGCGTCGAGCGTCTGGGGGAGGAGCGAATTGCTCCAAAGACCGATACCGATGTGGTGCTGGTGCTCTCGTGTGGTTCCGACCGCTTGGAGAGTGCCGTGCAGGAGCTCGTGATCGCCGGCGCGCCCGTGTGCGTGCTTGCCGAGTCTGCTGTGGAGGTGCCGTTTATCGAGGAGTCAACGCCCATGCTCGGCGTGGTAGCGGCAACCGATAAGACGTATCTGCTCGAGACGCTTGCCCGCTGGATTCTCGATCGCACCGACAAGGAAACGGCTTTTGCGGCGAACTTTGCCTTCATGCGCATCGCGGCGGCCAATCGTATCATCACCTCGTGCGCGCTCACCAATATGGCGACCGGTGCGCTGGTGTTTTTGCCGGGCGCCGATTATCCCGTTATGGCGCTGGCGCAGGTGGGCATGCTCTTTGAGCTCGCTGCCGTCTTTGGACGCGGCATTAAGCCCGAGCGCGGCTACGAGGTCGCGGGCGTGCTTGCCGGCGGTCTTGTGATCCGCGCGGTCACCCGCGCGCTCGTCAAGCAGACGCCGCATATTGGGTTTGCCGTCAAGGCGCTCACTGCTGCCGCGGGCACCTATGGCATGGGCCGTGCGCTCGTTTCGCTTTACGAGCGCGATGTTGACTACAGCCGTGCCAACGAGGTGGTCACTGCCACGTTCTCCCGCGTTCGCGATCTGGTGACCACGGTCGCGGGCGCTACCCGTCCCATGGCGTCCTATCAGGACGCATCAGATCTCGCTGCTTAGGGGTTTTCCGTTGCGCGTTGCATACCAAGATTGTTTTCATTTAATTGAGCCGCTACTCGCCAAGGTCGAGAAGCCGAGTCGCTATATCGATCACGAGTGGGGCACGCTTTCCAAGGCCGATGCCGACTACCGTTGCTGCCTGATCTATCCGGATGTGTACGAGGTCGGTCTGCCCAACCAGGGTATCGCCATCCTCTACAACATCCTTAACCAGGCCGAGGGCATCTCCTGCGAGCGTGGCTATGTGCCGTGGCCCGATATGGGCGACGCTATGCGCGAGGCGGGTATTCCGCTGCTCTCGCTCGAGGGTGCAGCGCCGGTCGCTTCGTTTGATATCGTCGGTCTGCATGTGCCGCACGAGATGGCGGTGACGAACTTCCTCGAGGCTCTCGACCTCGCCGGCATTCCGCTGTTAGCCGCCGACCGCACCGAGGACGCCCCCATTATCATCGCCGGCGGCCCCTCGGTGTACAACCCCGAGCCGTACGCGGCCTTCTTCGATGTTATCCTCATCGGCGAGGGCGAGGAATCGCTGCTCGAGACCTGCCAGCTGCATCGCCGCCTGCGTGACGAAGGAGTCCCACGCGCGCAGATTGTTGAGCAGCTTGCATCCATTGCCGGCAACTACGTGCCGTCGCTCTATGAGGTTCGTCACGACGAGCCCTGCTCGCCGCATGGCTACACTGTGCCGCGTGAAGGCAAGGATGCGCCGACCGTGGTCTACAAGCGCGTCGTCGAGGATTTCGGCGCCACAAATCCGCTGTCGCAGTCGTGCGTGCCCTATGCGCAGCTGGTCCACGACCGCCTGTCTATCGAGATCCTGCGCGGCTGCGCCCGCGGCTGTCGTTTTTGCCAGGCCGGCATGACGTATCGCCCGGTGCGCGAGCGCTCGGCCGACCAGATCGTCTCGTCGGTGATTCAGGGTCTGGAAAAGACCGGCTATGACGAGGTGTCGCTGACCTCGCTCTCCACGACCGACCACTCCTGCATTCGCGACGTGCTCGGCAGGCTCAACCGTCGCCTGGAGGATACGGGTATTCGCGTGTCTATTCCGTCGCAGCGCCTGGATTCGTTTGGCGTGGATATGGCCGAGTCGGTCGCCGGCGAGAAGAAGGGCGGCCTGACGTTCGCGCCCGAGGCCGGCAGCCAGCGCATGCGCGACATCATAAACAAGAACGTGACCGAGGAGGACCTGGACCGTGCGGCCAAGGCAGCCTTCGAGGCCGGCTGGAACCGCATGAAGCTCTACTTTATGATGGGCCTTCCCGGCGAGCGCGACGAGGACATCGTGGCCATCGCCAACCTGGCCGATCACGTGCTGGAGCTCGGTCGTTCCGTGGTGCCCAAGGCTCGTCGCGGCTCGATCTCGGTGTCCATCTCGGTTTCGGTCTTTATCCCCAAGGCTGCCACGCCGTTCCAGTGGTGCCCGCAGCTCGACTACGACGACGTCAAGCGTCGCCAGAAGCTGCTCATCACGAGCGTTCGCAACCGTGCCGTCCGCGTGCATTACCACGATGCCGAGACCTCGCTCATCGAGGCTGCGCTGTCCCGCGCCGGTCGTGACATGACGCCCGTCATCATTGACGCTTGGCGCTCGGGCTCTCGCTTTGACGCCTGGGTAGAGCATTTCTCGCTCGATAACTGGAAGGAAGCTGCTGCCAAAAACGGCATCGACCTCAATGAGCTCGTGCACCTGCCCTACGAGTTGGATTGGCGCCTGCCGTGGGAGCATGTGAGCCCTGGCTGTACGCGCGGCTTCCTCGAGCGCGAGTACCGTCGCTCGCTCGAGGGCGTCACGACTCCCGACTGCACCCGCACGTCGTGCACCGGCTGCGGGATCTGCCCCACGCTCCACGCCAAGAATGTATTGATGGGTGATCGCGCATGAGTGAGCGCCTGACCGACAACCCCTCGCTCTTTAGACTTCGTGTTCGCTATGGCAAGCGCGATCGCCTTAAGTACCTGGGCCATCTCGAAGTGATCCATACCATTGAGCGCATCGTGCGCCGTGCGGGACTTCCCTATGCCGTCACGCAGGGCTTTTCTCCGCACATGCGCGTGGGCTTCTCTTCGGCGCTACCGGTGGGTACGTCGTCGACCTGCGAGTGGTATGACCTGTTTATGACCGAGTTCGTGGCGCTCGACGAGGCGTTTGGGCGCCTGGCTGCGGCGTCTCCGGCCGATCTGGCGCCCATCGAGGCGGCGTACATCGACGTGCGCACGCCGGCGTTGACGGCGCAGCTCACGCGCCTGTCGTATCGCATCGACCTGCACTTGGATCCCGAGGCGCCCGTAAGCGCCGACGAGGTGCGTCGTGCGCTCGACACGCTGCGCGCGGACCATGGCATCGACTACGCGCGCGGAAAAAAGAGCAAGCGCTTGGATTTGGATCACACGCTCGTGGGCTATGAGCTCACGGCGGGGGAGCATGAGGACCATCTGGTCCTCATGCTCGACACCCATGCCGACAACGAGGGCTCCATGCGTCCGGAAATTTTGCTTTCCGCTGCTGATGTTTTGTTGCAGGGCTTGACCCCGGGCGTGGATGCACCTATTGTTTCCACCGGTATGCAAGACCTCGTGACCATCTGCTCCTACGATGTCGAGCGTCAGAATCAAGCATGCGAGGACGACGAGGGCCGACTCGTCAGCCCCATACCTGTGCGAACTTGTGGATTTGCTCCACATACTCGTTGACGGGGGTATTTTCGCCTGCTACTATATTCGGCTGTTGCACTAACTGATGCATGAAGGGCAAGTAAACATGTACGCAATCGTTAACACGGGCGGCAAGCAGTACAAGGTCGCCACCGACGATGTCATCACCGTCGAGAAGATCGAGGGCAATGAGGGCGACAAGGTCACCCTGCCGGTTATCTTCCTCAACGATGGTAAGAAGATCGTCACCGATCCCGACAAGCTGGCCAAGGCCAAGGTTACCGCTCAGATCGTTGAGCAGTTCAAGGGCGAGAAGCAGCTGGTCTTCAAGTTCCACAAGCGTAAGCGCTATCGTCGTCTGAAGGGTCACCGTCAGCAGCTCACCAAGCTGAAGATCGTGAAGGTTCAGGCTACCTCCCGCGCCAAGAAGGCTGTCAAGGCAGAGGCTGAGGCTGTTGCCGAGGCTCCCGTCGCCGAGTAGATTACACTCGTAACGAAAGAGTAGGTATACACAATGGCACACAAAAAAGGACTCGGTTCCTCCCGTAATGGCCGTGACTCCCGCGGTCAGCGCCTTGGCACGAAGCGCTATGCCGGCCAGACGGTAACCACGGGCACGATTCTCGTCCGTCAGCACGGCACGCACATCCACCCGGGTGAGAACGTTGGCCGTGGTAAGGACGACACGCTGTTCGCGCTGGTCGACGGTACCGTTGAGTTCCACAAGGGTATCAAGCACAGGGTCAGCGTACGCCCGCTCGCGAACGCGTAATTCACCCTTCATAGAGCACATATGTGGGAGGCACTTGAGTTTTAGGATTCAAGGGTCTCCCTCTTTTTTGTAGGAGGCGATTCTGTTGTCACAGTTCACCGATATCAGCCGCATTAACGTGTGCGGCGGCGACGGCGGAGCCGGATGCATGTCGTTTAGGCGCGAGGCATTTGTCCCCAAGGGCGGCCCCGATGGCGGCGACGGCGGTCGTGGCGGCAATGTCGTCATCCAGGCCGATGCTCAGCTGTCTTCGCTGATCGATTACCGCTTTAAGCATCACTTCCGCGCCGAGCGCGGCACGCACGGGCAGGGTGCCCGTCGTAACGGTAAGAGCGGCGAGGACCTGATTCTCAAGGTCCCTATGGGTACCGTGGTGCGCGAGCTCGACCCCGAGACGCAGACCCCGATGTTCGAGATTGCCGACCTCGTTCACGATGGCGAGCGCGTTGTCGTGGCGCCCGGCGGTGCCGGCGGCCTGGGCAACACGCACTTTGTGACGTCGGTGCGCCGCGCGCCCGCGTTCGCTCAGCTGGGCGAGCCGGCCGAGGAGCACTGGATCGAGCTCGAGATGAAGCTTATGGCCGATGCCGCGCTCGTGGGCTTTCCCTCGGTGGGTAAGTCATCGCTCATTGCGCGCATGAGTGCCGCCCGCCCCAAGATCGCTGACTACCCGTTTACCACGCTCGTGCCGAACCTCGGCATGGTGCGTGCCGGCGAATATTCTTACGTCGTTGCCGACGTCCCCGGTCTCATCGAGGGCGCGAGCGAGGGCAAGGGCCTGGGTCACCAGTTCCTGCGCCACATTGAGCGTACGGCCCTAATCATGCATGTCGTCGACATGACGGGTGGTTTTGAGGATCGCGATCCGGTCGAGGACTATCGCATCATCAACCGCGAGCTCGAGCAGTATGGCGCCGAGCTTTCGGAGCGTCCGCAGATCGTCGTCGCTAACAAGTGCGATGCGCCGGGCACGGCTGACAAGATTGCCGACCTTAAGCGTGCGGCGCTCGACGATGGCCATATGTTCTTTGCCGTGTCTGCTGTTACGGGCGCCGGCCTCAACACGCTGATGCTTGCTGTGGGCGAGCAGGTGGCCAAGCTCCGCGCCGAGTTGGCTGTCTCCGATGACCCGGTCGTTCTGCGCGACGATGAGTGGGAGCGCCGTCGCCTGCAGCGTGAGAAGCGTTTCCGCATTGTCCAGGAAGAGCCCGGTGCCTTCCGCGTTGTCGGTCGTGCCATCGAGCGCATGGTCATTCAGACCGACTGGGAAAATGAGGAAGCCGTCATTTACCTGCAGCATAAGTTTGCGCGTATGGGTGTTGACGACGCGCTCGAGAAGGCCGGTTGCCGTGCGGGCGACGAGGTCCGCATTTGCCAGCGCGCCTTTGACTTTGAGGGCGCCGAAGACTTCTCGGAGTACGAGGAGCTCGAGGATGCTGGCGAGGACGTTGCCGTTGAAGCCATTGACGTGGCCGATGCTGCAGATGAGGGCGTCGAGATTGTCGATGCGGTGGATGCCGCGGACGATGCCGAGACCTCGGAGGGCGAGTAAGCCATGTCGCTGCGCGGTGGAATCGGTCTGCCCGAGCTTCCTCTTGAGGACGGGCAGGAGTTTAGGCTCGGCATTATGGGTGGCACCTTTGATCCCATCCATTACGGGCACCTGGTGACCGCCGAGCAGGCGCGCGAGTCGCTCGACTTGGACGCTGTGCTCTTTATGCCGGCGGGCTCTCCTGCCTTTAAGCTTGACAAGCCGGTGACGCCTGCCGAGGACCGTTATGCCATGACGGTCCTCGCCACCGCCGCGAACCCGGCCTTTTTGGCGAGCCGGTTCGAGATCGACCGTCCGGGCGTAACCTATACGGCCGATACGCTTCATGCCCTTCGCGACTTTTACCCGCCGCAGGTAAAGCTCTACTTTATTACGGGCGCCGACGCGATTATCGATATTGTGACCTGGCATGATGCCGAACGAATCGCTGAGCTTGCTACCTTTATTGCGGCGACGCGACCGGGTTTTGATATCGATACGGCGCGTGCCCGAATCAAAGAGTCGGGGCTGCCGTTCGACGTGCGCTATATTCAGATTCCGGCGCTGGCGATCAGCTCGACGAACATTCGTAAGCGAGTTGCCCGCGGCATGAGCGTGCGCTATCTTACGAGCGAGTCCGTGCTCGGCTACATTCGCAAACGCAGGCTATATGCCGATTTGGGCCAAGAAGATTTTGAGTGATGGGGGTCTACGTTGTCGGTAGAGGATCAGTTTGAGGGCGATGAGCGCGCGCTGCTCAAGCGCATTCAAGAGCTGCTCGATGTTCGCATGAAGGATAAGCGCAAGCGCTATGTGCATTCGCTGGGTGTTGCCGAGACCGCACTTCATCTGGCCGAGGTCTACGGCGTTGACCGCTTTGATGCCGCTGCCGCCGGCCTGATCCATGACTGGGACAAAGTGCTCTCCGACGACGAGCTGGTCACGCGCGCTCTGCATTACGGCATTAAGATTGCCGGCTCTCCTTCCGCCGCGACGCCGCTTTTGCATGGCCCTGTTGCCGCCTATGAGCTTCCGCAGCTTTTTCCCGAGCTGTCGCCGGCCGTTTTCCAGGCTGTCGACCGTCACACCGTGGGTGCCGGCGACATGACGCCGCTCGATATGGTGGTCTTTGTGGCCGATGCCATCGAGCCCAACCGCCACGGCGACTATGCACATGCGCTGCGCAAGATGGTGGGGGAGTCGACGCTCGACGAGTTGTTCTTCTCCTGTTTTGCGCAGGGTTTGGTCTATGTGATTCAGTCCGGGCGCTATCTTTATCCCACGGCTATTTCGATTTACAACCATTACGCCCAGCTGCGCTAGCTCGGGCTGTCTAGAAAGAGGTATTCCATGGCCGACGAGACCATGACCGACGAGCAGATTCTTGAAGGTGTGGAGCACAAGAGCTTCGTCGCCACGTCCGACCGCACTGCCGCCTCGCTGTCTGCGAGCGGTGTCGCCGCCGAGGATGTCGCCCGCGCCGCCGCGCAGGCCGCCTACGACAAGAAGGGCGAGGACGTTCAGGTGCTCGACCTGACCGAGCTTTCCGATGTGTGCGACTACTTTGTGCTTGCCACCGGTACCAACAACCGCCAGGTCGATTCTATTGTCGACGAGATCGAGGAGAAGGTCGCCGAGGCTTGCGGTGAGCACCCGTTCTCCATCGAGGGTCGCGAGCAGAAGACCTGGATGCTCATGGACTATGGTTCGGTTGTCGTCCACGTCTTCACTCCCGAGGCGCGCGACTTCTACCGTCTCGAAAAGCTCTGGGGTGACGCTCCCCAGCTCCCCCTCAACCTCCTCTAGTAGCTCATTTGAGACGGGGTTTAGCTACCCTCACGCATATCGCCGGGCAG
>DBEZXT010000008.1:0-3461 GCA_048291645.1 Collinsella aerofaciens
CAAAAAGCTCGGCGATACGGTGAGCTTTGCTGCCAACGATGCGAGCTCGTCGAACCAAAGCGCCAAGGATCAGTTTGCCGATGGCGATTACACCATCACGGCCGAGGTTCTCGATCCCACTGATGTGAGCTCCGACTCGACGGTCAACGCCTTCCGTGCCGCCTCGGCGGCGGACTATAAGTTCTATGTGAGCGAGGACGCCGCGACATCTTCTTCCTACTCCGCGGTCCACGTGGTCGTCGAGGGAGCCAAGGATCTCAACTCATATTCGGATGCCTACGCGGCAAAGATCAATGAGGTCAAGGGCAATATAGAGAAGATCCGCGAGGAGCGTGAGAAGGCGCGCGCTCAGGAGCTGACGGTCGACACGCCGACAAGCTTGGATGCGGCCGAGCGTCAGGCCGCCATGCTCTTTGGGATCGAGCAGGACAACATCAATCGCATGGCCGAGGGCAGCGACGAGCGTGCGCAGGCGCAAGCCGACCTGGACCAGCGCCGTGCCGCCGCCGACCAACAGTTTGCCGACGCCCGCGCCGAGCTTTCCGACCTGGGCGAATGCACCTGGTACATCCAGGACCGCGGCAATATCGCAAGCTACTCGAGCGTGGAGAGCGATAGCTCGTCAATTGAAGCCATCGCCACGGTGTTCCCGTTCATCTTCTTTATCGTCGCCGTGCTCATCAGCCTTACCACCGCCACGCGCATGGTTGAGGAGGAGCGCACGCTCATCGGCCTGTATAAGGCGCTCGGCTATTCACGTGGACGCATCCTGTCCAAATACGTGGACTACGCGCTGTGGGCTTGTCTGATCGGCGGCGTGCTCGGCAACATCATCGGATTCGTGGGCCTGCCGCTGTTCCTGTTTACGGTGTTTGACGACATGTACTCACTGCCCCAGATGCTGCTTTCGTACGACATCGTGTCCTCAATCGTTTCGGTGGCGCTGTTTGCTGTGGGCGTGGTGGGCGCTACGATTATCGCCTGCCGCCACGAGATGGCCGAGACCCCAGCCTCGCTCATGCGCCCCAAGGCTCCGCGCGCCGGCTCGCGTATCTTGCTCGAGCGCATCGGCTTTATCTGGCACCGCATGGGCTTTTTGAACAAGGTGGCAGCGCGTAACCTGTTCCGCTACAAAAAGCGTGCCTTTATGACCATCTTCGGTATCGCCGGCTGCACGGCGCTCGTGATCTGCGGTATGGGCATTCGCGATACGTCGGTGGCGCTTTCGCCCAAACAGTACGGGCATATCACGCGCTATGACTTACTGGCGGTCGCCAATCCCGACGATTTTTTGCAGACGTGCGCGGCGTTGGATGAGCGCAACGCGGCCAATGATTCCAACGTGACCGTGACTTCGACGCTGCCGATTATGACCGACAACGTCACCTTTACATTCGGCGGAAAGAGCGAGACCGTGCAGCTCATCGTGATTCCTGATGACCGCACGGGTGACTTGGGCGATTACGTGCGCCTGGAGGATGAGTCCAAAGAACCGCTGTCTTTGCGTGACGGAGACGTGTATCTGAGCAAGAGTTCACAGCTGGTACTGGGGATTCAACCGGGCGATACGGCGCACGTCCAGGATTCGTCGCTCAATGTTGCCAAGGTCAAAGTCAGCGACATTTCGCTTAACTATCTGGGCAACACGCTTTACATGACGCAGGGCACCTATGAGCGCGCGTTCGGTCGAAGTGCACGCCTTAACGGCGTTTTTGTGCTGCTTAAGGGTTCGTCGGCCGACCAGATTGCGTTTAGCAAGAAGCTTAAGAGTGACGGTTGGCTTACGATTTCGAGCACGGCCGAACATTGGCAGAACTACGAGGCGAACTTTACGATTATCAATTCTGTCGTGGTGCTCGTGACCTTTATGGCAGCGTGCCTATCGTTTGTGGTGGTGTTTACGCTGTCCAACACGAATATCTCCGAGCGCGAACGCGAGCTGGCGACCATCAAGGTTCTGGGCTTCCGTCGCGGCGAGGTGCACCATTACGTCAACAAGGAGACGTTGATTCTCACGGCGATCGGCGCTGCGCTGGGCGTGCCGCTGGGCGGCTTGCTGGCCGAGAGTTTTACGTACATTTTGCAGATGCCGTCGCTGTACTTTGACGTCGAGGTCGAGCCGCTAAGCTACGTGCTCGCCGTGGTGCTTTCCTTTGGCTTTACGTTTATCGTCAACCTCGCCACCAATCGTACCCTCAACAAGATCGACATGGTCGGCGCCCTCAAAAGCGCCGAGTAACCTGCCCTGGGATTCAAGTTCTAGCGAGCTGCCGACGCGCCCGCAGCAGCATTTTTGCATAAACCGCCCCGCCAAATGCATACTTTGACGGGGCGGTTGCTTTTTGCCCACAGGTACCCCAGGGGGCGCCGTGCAAATTCCGGAGTATTCAGCGTCCCGGGGTCCGCGGGCGCGGGGGCGGGGGTGCAAAACTGCGCTGAAAGCCCCGATTCTGAGTCCCAACGCCTCTAGAGCCGCTCGTTTTTTTACAGGATGCGGCCCATGGTGCCTGCCTTTCGCCCAAAATCCAGTATGCAGGCACCCTCGGCTGCTGAATACTCCCAAAAATGCACGCCGCATCCTACCCCAGGCACCCGCAGCAAGAAGACGAATAGTCTCGGCCTCCCCAGTCACCGCAGGAGGCCCTAGGGCTTACCTCCCAAATCTTTCCGCAGGACGGAAGGATCCCGCCGCGCGAAGCGCACGGCGGGATCCTGACATGTCCGAGGACGATTTGGGAGGTAAGCCCTGGGGTCTCCGATGAGAGCAGTTTCGGCCGAGGCTATTCGTCGCCGAAGCTGATGCCCAACGCCTTGGCCTCGCGCACCAGATCGCTCTGGGGATCGACATACTTGAGCTTGCCGGCGACATCCTCGAGCGGCATGTGACACATCTTGCCGTCACGCAGGGCGATCATGTAGCCAAACTCGCCGCGTAGACAGCCCAGTGCCGCCTCGACGCCGCACTGGGTCGCAAAGATGCGGTCCTGGGCGTCGGGCTGGCCGCCGCGCTGCGTGTGGCCGGGGATGGCGACGCGGGTCTCGCGACCGGTCTTGGCCTCGATCTCCTTGGCGATGTCGTAGACGATCGACGGGCTCGTGCGCTCGGCGAGCTTCTTCTTGTACTCCTTCTTGGACAGCGCCGCGTCCTCCTTGGAGATGGCGCCCTCGGCGACGGCCACGATGGTAAAGCGGCTGCCGGTTTCCATGCGATGCTCGATGGTCTTGATGACCTGGTCCATGTCGTAGGGGATCTCGGGAATCAAGATGACATCCGCGCCGCCCGCGACGCCGGCGTATAGCGGGATCCAGCCAACCTTGTGGCCCATGATCTCGATAACGAACACGCGGCCGTGGCTCGAAGCGGTGGTGTGAATGTCGTCGATGCACTTGGTGGCGACGTCGATGGCGCTCGTAAAGCCAAACGTCAGCTCGGTGCCCCAGGTGTCGTTATCGATGGTCTT
>DBEZXT010000009.1:0-2801 GCA_048291645.1 Collinsella aerofaciens
CTTCCTGGACGAGGTGCCGTTTAAGGACGTCGTCATCTACCCGACGATCCTGGCCAAGGACGGCAGCCGCATGTCCAAGTCCAAGGGCAACGGCGTTGACCCCATGGACCTCATCGGTATGTACGGCGCCGACGCCATGCGTTACAACCTGCTGACGCTGTGCACCAACAACCAGGATGTTAAGTTCGACGCGAACATCGACAAGAAGACCAAGAAGCTTATCGACAGCCCGCGCACCGATCAGGCCAAGAGCTTTGTGACCAAGATCTGGAACGCCAGCCGCTTCCTGCTTATGAACATGGAGGGCTACACGCCCGGCGAGCCCGTCGTGGAGACGCCGGCCGACGCTTGGATGTTCAGCCGCCTGGCCAAGGCCGTGAAGATGGTCACCGAGGGCATCGAGAACTACACCTTTGGCGACATGGCCCGCGGCGTGCAGCAGTTCTTCTGGAACGAGGTCTGCGACTGGTACGTCGAGGTCACCAAGGCCCGCCTGAAGGGCGAGGGCCGTCTGCAGGCGCAGCGCAACCTGATCTTTGTGCTCGACACCTCCATTCGCCTGATGCACCCGCTTATGCCGTTTGTCACCGAGGAGATCTGGGACAACATGCCGGCGAGCGTGCTTGATCTGGACGCCGAGGGCAACGTGGACCGCGCCGAGGCGCTCATGATCGCCAAGTGGCCTGAGCCCGCCGACTACGTCAAGTATGTCGACGAGGACGCCGAGCGCGCGTTTGAGCTGTGCCGCACCGTCGTGTCTGCCGCCCGCGCCACCCGTTCGCGTTACCGCTTGAGCCCCAAGGCCGAGCTCGACGTGGTCGTGCGCGCCGGTGCCGAGGACATCGAGAAGCTCGAGAGCCTGCGCTCGACCATTGAGCCGCTGGCCAACACCGCTTCGCTGGTCATGGGTACCGACGTCGAGAAGCCGGCTGCGAGCATCGCCGTGGTTGATAGCGGCGTCGAGGTCTTTGTGGTGCTCGAGGGCAAGGTTGATCTTTCGGCCGAGAAGGCGCGCCTGGAGAAGGAGATCGCCGCGGCCCAGAAGGAGCTCGCCGGCTGCGAGAAGACGCTCGCCAACGAGGGCTTTGTGGCTAAGGCCGCGCCTGCGGTGGTCCAGAAGAAGAGGGACCGTGCAGCTGAGCTCAAGGAGATCCTGGCGGCGCTGACTGCTCAGGTTGCTGACTTCTCGTAGGCGGTACTGGGGGACGCGGTTTGGGGCATTGCTCGCTACTGCGGACAGTCCTGCGCAAGACGGACAGCACATTAAGTGCTGTCCTTTGCGTGCGGAACTTGCGGCGAACAAAGCATCGGGCCGCTCCTAGTTCGTTTACGTGGTTGTTTGCAACTGATAGGTTGGGGCCACTGGGTTGTGGCCTTGATCTTGCTGCAAGCGGGTAAAGGCTGATATTGTCAACGCGAGGGGCTCATTATTTTTTTTGATGGGCCTCTTTTTCTGTAATTGGAGACTTTGGGTTATGGCTAAGCGTTCTGGGTCGTATGTCGTTCCTTTCTCGTTTGAGTTGCTTTCGTTTGATGAGGCTGTTGGGCTGGCTGCTGATACGGGGCGGATTTCTGGGGATGCTGGTCCTCTGCTCGAGACGGTTATCGATATGCTCGATGAGCTGGGGCGTCCGGACGAGTATTTTGATTGCATTCAGGTCGCCGGTACCAATGGTAAGACTTCGACCACGCGTTTTTCGGCTGCCATTCTTCGCGGCGAGGGGCTCAAGACCGCGCTGTATACGTCGCCGCAGCTGGTGCGCTATCCCGAGCGCATGGAGGTCGATGGACGCGTCGTGAGCGACGAGGCGTTTGCTCGTGGCGTTTCGGCCGCTGTTGAGGCGGGGCATCGAGTGAATGCCCGTCGTGTGGCGGCGGGGGAGCGTGCCTATACCATCACGCCGTTTGACCTGCTGACGGCCGCTGCGCTTGTGGTGTTTGCCGAGGCTCGCGTGAATGTTGCCGTGCTCGAGGTTGGTATGGGCGGGCGCTGGGACGCCACGAGTGCGACCGATCCCGTCGCCGTTGCCATTACGGGCATTGGGCTCGATCACACACGTATTTTGGGCGATACGCTCGAGGCCATTGCGGGTGAGAAGGCTGCGGTTATTAAGCCTGGGCGCCTGGTTGTTTTGGGCGAGGGCACGCATGAGGCAAGTGTTCAGCGCGTGATGGATGCACGTTGTCGCGAGTGCGGCATTGTGCCGCTCGTAGTGAACCATGCCACGACCAAGGTGCCGGCGCATGTGGGCGACACGGTTGAGTTTAGCTGCACCACGCCGCGTGCCATCTATACGTCGAGTATGGTTAAGCCGGCGTATCAGCCGCAGAATGCCGCGTGCGCGATTATGCTGTGCGAGGGCTATCTGGGCTGCGAGCTCGACCACGAGTCGCTCGACGCTTCTCTTATGGGCTGCCCCACGCCGGGTCGCTTTGATGTGCTGGGAACCGATCCGCTCAAGCTGATCGACGCCTGCCATAACCCCCAGAGCTGCGAGAACTTTGTGAGCGCGTTGGACGAGATCGATCCGTGCGTGGAGAATCGCCCCACGCTGCTATGTGCCGCGCTGGCCGATAAGGACGTGGCGGGTATCGTTGACGTTTTGGTTCCGGCGTTCCCCCGCGTGGTCGTGACCCAGACCGATTCCGATCGCGCCCTGCCGGCAGAGGAGCTCGCCGCCCTGGTAGACGCTGATAAGCTCGCAGGCGTGTACCCCAGCGTATCCGAGGCCCTCGCGGCTTTCGAAGCCGCAGGTGAGTCCTTCGTAGCAGCCGGCACCATCACCCTAGCCGGCGAAGTA
>DBEZXT010000010.1:0-15850 GCA_048291645.1 Collinsella aerofaciens
ATCTCGTGGTTGTAGAGGGTCTCGACGACCTCAGCCATGGAGACGATGCTCGCGACGGGGAAACCGTACTTGGCCTCGATCTCCTTCTGCGCGGTGGTCACACCGCCCTTGCCGACCTCCATGCGGTTGAGGGACACGATCAGGCCCTTGATCTCGACATCGGCAGCAGCCTTGACCTTGGGATAGGTCTCGTCGATGGACTTGCCGCTGGTGGTAACGTCCTCGACCATGACCACACGGTCGCCGTCCTTGGGCTCATAACCCAGCAGGTTGCCCTTATCGGCACCGTGGTCCTTGGCCTCCTTGCGGTCGCAGCAGTACTTGACCTCCTTGCCGTACAGCTCGTGGTAGGCAATTGCGGTCACGACGGCCAGCGGAATACCCTTGTAGGCCGGTCCAAACAGCACGTCAAAGTCGTCGCCAAAGTTATCGTGGATGGCCTGGGCGTAATACTCGCCCAGCTTCTTGAGCTGATAGCCCGTCACGTAAGCGCCGGCGTTCATAAAGAACGGGGACTGACGGCCGCTCTTGAGCGTAAAGCTGCCGAACTTAAGGACGTCGGACTCGACCATAAACTTGATGAACTCTTGCTTGTAAGCCTCCATGCGGGCTCCTCTCGTAATCGCGTACGTGCCTTCCAGTTTAGCGCAGGCGAAGCGTCGATGCGGGCGCGCTTTGGGGCCACGGCATTCTGTAAAGGCTTTGTCAGGGGGAATGGTTTTCCGAACAATGGGGTTGACATGTCAAACCCCCTCATCAAGAATACGGGCGGATTAAAAAGGGGTACGAGATACCCAAAGCGCGCTGCGCTCAGCCTTTAGGAGGTGTGCCATGGAAGGCAGTCCTAGTCGAAAAACCTGCATGTCGCCCTCGGCACGCCGCGAGGACTCCGCACACGCATAAACGCCACCGGCAGATCGCCAAAACCACCGCAAAGGCGCGCTGCACCCTTTGTGGGCTCAAGAGCTTGACGTGAGCGACATCTAGGTTTTTTGAAGCAAATACGACACGTACGCTAACTCCCCTCAACAAGGAGGACCCTATGCTGATGCTCAAAACCGTCACGGTACTCGAAGCCATCTCCAAGCGCCGCCGCACGGCGCGCCCTGCCGCTCATACCGGCCTGTCCAAGAACACCATATTCGCCGCCACCCATAGTGCCGAGGACGCCCTCGTACTGCTTGACGCCACGGCAAACGGCCTCACCGTCGAGCAGGCAACTGAGCGCCTGAACGCCGTCGGCCCCAACACCATCGAGGCAACGACCAAAACGCTCGCCCGCCGCATCGCCGACGCGTTCATCGATCCCTTCGCCGGCATCCTCGCCGCGCTCGCACTGGTCTCGCTCTACATCGACGTGCTCGCCGTGCCCGAACCGCAGCGCGACCCCTCCACGGTCATCGTCATCGGCACCATGCTGCTGGTATCGGGCGGCATGAAGTTTATCCAGGAAGCCCGCAGCGGCAATGCGGCCGAGGCCCTCAAGGACCTGGTCTCCAACACTTGCACCGCCCTGCGCGACGGCGAGCGCATCGAGATCCCCTTCGACGAGCTCGTCCCCGGCGATGTAATCCGTCTCTCTGCCGGCGATATGGTGCCGGCAGATGCCCGCATCATCACCGCGCGCGACCTGTTTGTGATCGAGTCCGCACTCACCGGCGAGAGCGAGGCCGTCGAGAAGACCACCGCCGCCACCGTCGTCGAGGGCGCCGACGGCTCCGCACTGCCACTCTCTGCCTGCAAGAACATCGTCTTTACCGGCACCTCCGTGCAAAACGGCGCCGCCATGGCGCTTGTCGTTGCCACCGGCTCGGACACCTACCTGGGCGGCATCGCCAAGATGCTCAACGGGCGCGACGAAAAAAGCGCGTTTGACCGCGGCGTCTCGAGCGTCTCCATGCTGCTGGTACGCCTGATGCTCGTTATGGCGCCGGCCGTCTTTGCCATCAACGCCGCCACCAAGGGCAACGTCATCGACGCGCTGCTGTTCGCCACGAGCGTGGCCGTGGGCATCACGCCGCAGATGCTTCCCGTCATCGTGACCACGAGCCTGTCGCAGGGCGCCAAGGACCTCGCCCGTCGCCAGGTTATCGTCAAGGAGCTGCCGGCGATTCAAAACCTCGGAGCGATGGACGTCCTGTGCTGCGACAAGACCGGCACCCTCACCGAAGACCGCATCGTGCTCGAGCGCTACCTCAACACCGATGGCAGCGAGGACGCGCGCGTGCTGCGCCATGCGTTTTTGAACAGCTTCTTCCAGACCGGCCTCAAAAATCTTATCGACCTGGCCGTAATCGACCGTGCCGATGTGACACCCTCGACCGTCGCACCCGATTCCATGCTGGGCCAGAGCCTGCGCGACCGCTACACCAAGGTCGACGAGGTTCCCTTCGATTTCTCGCGCCGTCGCCTGAGCGTAGTTGTCGCCGACGCCCAAGGCAAAACCCAGATGGTTACCAAGGGCGCTGCCGAGGAAATGCTCGAGATCTGCTCCTTTGTCGAGATCGATGGCATCGCTCAGCCGCTCACCGACGAGAAGCTCGCCCAGATTCGCAAGCAGATCGCCGGACTTAACGCCGAGGGCCTACGCGTAATTGCCGTGGCGCAGAAGACCAATCCGCGCTGCGTGGGCGAGTTTGGCATCGCCGACGAGTGCGACATGGTGCTGATGGGCTTTTTGGCCTTCCTCGATCCGCCCAAAGCAAGTGCCGCGGGCGCCGTCGCCACCCTCGAGGCCAAGGGCGTGGCGGTCAAGGTCCTAACCGGCGACAACGACCGCGTCGCCGCCACCGTCTGCGAGCAGATTGGTATCGATGCGAGCAACGTCTTGCTCGGCTCCGAGATCGATACGCTCGATGACGCCGAACTTGCCGAGCGCGCCGAGAAAACCCACCTCTTCGCCAAGCTCTCGCCGCTGCAGAAGGCGCGCCTGGTACGTGTCATGCGCGAGATGCTCGACCGCACCGTGGGCTTTATGGGCGACGGCATCAACGACGCCGCCGCCATGCGTGCGAGCGATTGCGGCATCTCGGTCGATTCGGCCGTCGATATTGCCAAGGAATCCGCCGATATCATCTTGCTTCAGAAGGACCTGGGCGTGCTCGAGCGCGGCATCATCGAAGGCCGCCGCACTTACGGCAACCTGCTCAAGTACCTCAAGACCACGGTGAGCTCCAACTTTGGCAACGTGCTGTCCGTGACCGTCGCGAGCCTGTTCTTGCCGTTTTTGCCCATGAGCGCCCTGCAGCTGGTACTGCTGTCGCTGGTCTACGAGATCGTGTGCATCGCACTGCCGTGGGACACCGTCGATGACGCCTGGACTGCCCGCCCGCGTGCCTGGGACGCCGCATCCATCAAGGGCTTTATGCTCGAGCTGGGCCCCGTGAGCTCGCTGTTTGACATCGTGATCTTCGCCGCGCTCTTCTTTGTCGTGTGCCCCGCCGCCGTGGACGCAAGCTGGTCCGAGCTTGCCGCCGCGGGCGACGTCGCGGGTATGGCGACCTTTGCTGCGCTCTTCCAGAGCGGCTGGTTTGTCGAGTCCATGTGGTCGCAGACACTCGTGGTCCACATGTTGCGCTCCCCGCATCTGCCGAGCCCGCGCGACCACGCCGCGCCCGCATTGTGCGTTCTTACCGTGCTGGGCCTGGCGCTCGTCACCTGGCTGCCGGCAAGCCCCATCGCCGATGTGCTCGGCCTCATGCCGCTGCCCACGAGCTTTTTTGGGCTGCTCATTGGCATCGTTATCGCCTATATCGCGCTCACCCAGCTGGCAAAGTGCCGCTACATTGCCCGCCACGGCGAGCTGCTGTAGCAAGTAGACGGAAAACACCCTGCCAGCTGCCGTTGCCACTACCACAGCTGCCAACGCCGCTGCCGCTGCCTCTGCCGCCGCCGCAGTCTATCCCCCCAGCAGTTGCGGTGAAATAGTTCCTGTTTAAAGCCCCGTGACTTTAATTTAGGGACTATTCCACCGCAACTTATTGGGGGATTAGCTAGTCTTGAGGCGTCCAGGACCAGTAGAAGTTGATAAGGGCCACGCGCGAGGCGGTGCCGGTCTTTTTGTTGATTGAGGAAATGTGACGGTAGAGCGTGGAGCGCGAGAGGAAGAGCGTCGTGGCGATGTCCTGAACGCTCTGGTCCGAAACGACCAAGGCCTCAAGAATATCGCGCTCGCGCTCTGTAAGCCCAAAGGTGGCGACGAAGGCATCGAGGCGTTCATCGGACGTGAGCTCCGCTGCCTCCACGGGCTCGGGGTCGGAGCATGTGGGCGCAAGATCCCCACCAAGATCGTCGGTGGCAAGCGGCAGGCCATCCTGCATCACGGCATCATCGGCTCGTTGCCCCAACTGCCCCAGCAGCGTAATCGCAATGCCCACAAACATCACGAGCGCTGCGCCGACCGCAGCCAGCACATTTTGACTCGAGATAATCGCCACTGCCGGCGCCGTCACGAACATCGAGCACACGTTGTTGACGACGCGGCCCATGCACGGCCAAAAATATGACCAGCGCGCATAGAGCGAGACGGCGGCATATTTTGTGGTAAAGAACACCACGAAAAAGCCCGAGCCCAGATAAAAGATGATCGTGGCAGCAAGCTCGTTGCCGCCATTGCCATCGACGACGAGCACAAAGAACGAAAGCGTGGACAGTATGGCGGCACACGTCATGCCGATATTCATATACGAGCGGCCGTGCAGGTCAAATAGTGCGCCAGCGACCAACGAGCTCACGACAAGCAGCAGGCGCGGCCAATCGCCCAAATCGACGGCTCCGACAGCATGCAGGGTCGTGAAGCCCGCGTTGAGAGCGGCGAATACGCTGGAAAGATACGCCGTCGCCACGGTCAGGCGAACTACGGCGCGACGGAATGCCGCCTTTGCCTCGGGATCGTCATACCACTTGGCGCCATATTCCAGAGCATCTACCGAAAGCCCGGCAGCACTGGGTTCAAAGTTGGGATCGGACTCGTCGCGCAGCTTGGCGCGTCGGGCACCGTGGAGCAACGCCACCTGCGCGATCGCACAGACGACCAGAACAGCCTGCTGAGGAATGCCGACAGGCATCACCATGTGGTTGAGAACCTGCACCAGAACGCCCATGGCGTAAGAAAGTGCGGCGGCGCGCGCCAAGCAGGGCGTTCGCGCAAAGCGCCTCGCAAAATTTGCATGAGCAGTCGATCCGCAGTAGCCCAGCGCGCAGCACGCCACCAAACCGCCGGCAATTACCACCTCAACCTGAACCGCCATAATCAACAGCAGCAATGCCGCCACCAGCAAAACGCCCGTGACGTCACTCGTTGCGTCGATAGCATGGGGACGGCGATAGTACAGAACGGGACGCACAAAGAAGCCAATCACGCTCGCACCGATGACAAGGCTCTCGAAAATAACGACCTCGTTCGGAGACACGAACTCGGCCATACGCACATCAAAGAGATACTCGCACGCCAAAAACGTGAAGAAGAACAGCGCCAGGCACATAATCTCCCGAATGCCCCGACGCAAATATGCGGTTGTGTCTCCCATGCCCCTCATGGTTAACCCCCAGCCGCTCAATTGTCTGGAAATCTATTTTCATAGAGAACCAGTCTCAATATCGAAGCCAGGCTCGAAATGCTGCCAATTCGACCCCAGCCGTCCACATCACGCCGCGATTTTGAGCCGCATGGACCAGAAGGGACGCGCGCGATCTCTAGCTCGGCCAGGAGTGTCTCCAACTACCACTCATTTAAGTACGTCCCCAATGAGTGGCCGAAGAGTGTCCCCCGCGACTAGTCGTTTAAGAACGTCCCCAATGACTAGTCAAAAATGGGCCATGTGTCCCAGTTGTGGAGACTCCTTGAGCCGTCTGGGTATCGCGAAGGATCGCGCACTCCCCCATCATCAAAAGTGACACACGCTACCAGTTGATGGGAGGCAGCCATGGGCTTCTTTGACAAGATGTTCGAGAAGAAAGAGTGCGCGATTTGCGGTACCGAGCTGGGACTTCTAGGTAAGACAAAAATCAATGAAGGCTACCTGTGCAAAGAGTGCGCCGGCAAGCTCTCCCCCTACTTTCACGGCTATCGCTCCAGCACCGCGGACGATATCCGTGAGCAACTCGCCTACCGCGAAGCCAACGCCGAGCGCCTGTCTTCGTTCAACCCCACGCGCACGCTTTCTGCCGGGCGCACCAATATTATGCTCGATGAGGACGCGGGCCTGCTGATCATCACCTCGCAGAGCCGCTGGCGCGACGCCAATCCCGACATCATCGAGTTCTCGCAGGTACTCGGCTGCGATATGGATATCGACGAGCAACGCACCGAGATCTATCGCGAGACCGAGGACGGCGAGCGCGAGAGCTACAACCCGCCGCGCTACGACCTGGATTACGACTTTAATCTGACCATCCACGTCAACACGCCGTACTTTACCGAGATCAACCTGCGCGTGAACGACTCCACCATCGATCAGCGCGGCTCCATCGAATACCGCGAGGCCAAGCGCCAGGCAACCGAGGTTCGCGACGCACTGGTGCAGCTGCGCCAGGAGACGCGCGACAGCGTCGTGGCCGCCAAGGCCCCCAAGACCGCGGTGACCTGCCCCTTCTGCGGAGCCACCACCATTCCCGATGCCAGTGGGCGCTGCGAATACTGCGGCGGCGCCATCGGCGCATAGCCTCCGGCAGCGAAAGGACCGATCATGGCCTTCGAGAGCGTCAACTATCAATGCCCCGCGTGTGGCGGCCCCCTTCACTTTGCCAGTGCCGAGCAAAAGCTCGTCTGCGACTACTGTGACTCGCGCTTTGAAGTCGAAGAAGTCGAGGCTCTCTATCGCGAGCGCCAGGACAAGGCCGACGCCAAAGCCGATGCGGCAGCCGCAACGCCCAAGCCCGTCGCCGACGACGCGGTGCAGGAGCTCGCCCAAAACGCCGGCTACATCTGCTCGTCGTGCGGCGCCGAGCTCGTGTCCGACGGCACCGTCGCCGTCACCACCTGCCCGTACTGCGGCAACTCCGCCGTGGCGCCCGGCCAGCTCTCGGGCGACTTCTCGCCCGACCTAGTAATTCCGTTTAAGCTCGGGCGCGATGACGTCACGGCCGCACTCAAGGAACACTACAAGGGCAAGATCTTGCTGCCCAAGAGCTTTGTCACCGGCAACCACATCGACGAGGTCCAAGGTGTCTACGTGCCGTTTTGGCTCTACGGCGCCCGCGTTGACGGCGAAGTGTACTTTGACGCGACCAACGAGACCGTGACCGAGGAATCCGACCGCACCGTCACGACCACCGACCACTACGATGCCTATCGCAAGGGCAATATCTCGTTTAAGCGCGTGCCCGTCGACGGATCGTCCAAGATGCCCGACGGCCACATGGATGCCATCGAGCCGTTTGACTACGACGCGCTGCGCCCGTTCTCGGTCGCATATATGCCCGGCTACATCGCCAACCGTTACGACGAGGACTGCGAGACCTGCAAGGCGCGCGCCGAACGCCGTATGGAAGAAAGCACAATCTCGGCCCTGCGCGAGACCGTCGTCGACGAATACGACGATGCCACGGTCGAAAGCAAGCAGCTCGACTACACCTGGGAAGACAGCGACTACGCCCTGTTCCCCGTCTGGATGCTCTCCACCTCGTGGAACGGCAAGAGCTACCTGTTTGCCATGAACGGCCAGACCGGCCGCTTGGTCGGCGAGCTCCCCTGCTCCAAGCCCAAGCTCGCCATCGCCTCGGTGCTGTTCTTCGTGATCGGATTTGTCCTCTCCCAGATTCTCTTTATGGGGGAATACGCCTTCGATCCGGATTACCTCACCTTTGATATCGAGGGCATCCTCATCAACGTCATCGCGCCGCTGATCATCGTGATTATCGGAGACGTGCTACTGGTAGGCCAGCTCAAGACGGCCAACGAGGCCACCCACGCCGACGAGTACTGCGGCGAGCTCGACCTGACCGAGAAGCACGACACCTTCAGCCACACCGAGACCACCGTTGTCATGAAAGACGACAAGGACGACTAAGCAATCCAACCAATACCACCCGGCCTTTGACGAGAAAGGAAGATTACCATGGGACTCTTGAAAGCTGGATTGGGAGCTGCCGGCGGCGTCATGGCCGACCAGTGGAAGGAATTTATCTATTGCGAATCGATGCCTGCTGACGTCTTGGCCTGCAAGGGCAGCAAACGCACCGGTGGCCGCAGCTCCAACACGCGCGGCGAGGACAACGTCATCTCCAACGGCTCGGTCATCGCCGTCAACGACGGCCAGGGCATGCTCGTGGTGCAAAACGGCAAGATCATCGAAGTCGCGCTGGAGCCCGGTGAGTTCGTCTTCGATACCGGCAGCGAGCCGAGCGTCTTTAGCGGCAACCTGGGCGACTCCATCAAGGAGACCTTCGCCAATATCGGCAGCCGCTTTACCTTTGGCGGCGACGCGGGCAAGGACCAGCGCGTCTACTTCATCAACACCAAGGAGATCATCGGCAACAAGTACGGCACCGCCTCGCCCGTGCCCTTCCGCGTGGTCGATAACAACATTGGCCTGGACGTCGACATCTCCGTGCGCTGCAACGGCGAGTATTCGTATCGCATCACCAACCCGCTGCTGTTCTACACCAACGTATGCGGCAACGTGACCGATAGCTACACGCGCGACAAGATCGACAGCCAGCTTAAGTCCGAGCTGCTCACCGCCCTGCAGCCCGCCTTTGCCAAGATTTCGGAGATGGGCATCCGCTACAGCGCCATCCCCGGCCACACCACCGAGCTCGCCCGTGCGCTCAACGAGGTCCTCTCTGCCGACTGGCGTGACCTGCGTGGCGTCGAGATCGTGAGCTTTGGCGTCAACTCCATCGCCGCCTCGCAAGAGGACGAGCAGATGATCAAGGACCTGCAGAAAGCCGCGGTCATGCGCGATCCCACTATGGCGGCAGCCAACATTGCCAGCGCCCAGAGCGACGCAATGCGCGCGGCAGCCGCCAACCCCAACGGCGCGATGGCGGGCTTTATGGGCATGGGCATGGCAGGCGGCATGGGCGGTATGAACGCCAGCCAGCTGTTCGCCGCCGGCCAGGCGCAGCAGCAGGCCGCCCCGCAGCCGGCTCCGGCACCCGCTCCCGCACCGGCTCCCGCCGCACCTGCGGCCGGCACATGGACCTGCAGCTGCGGCGCCACCAACACCGGCAAGTTCTGCTCCGAGTGCGGCAGCCCCGCGCCCGCGCCCGCACCGGCCAAGTGGTTCTGCCCCAACTGCGGCAGCGAAAACGGCGGCAAGTTCTGCAGCAACTGCGGAACGCCCAGGCCCTAGCGCCCCTAACTGGTAATGAGCGGGGGATCCGCCACCCCCGCATTTGCTTCTATGGGTTTCGTTCGATGAAGGAGGACACCATGAAGACAACGTTCAAAAAGTCCGTACTCGTATTTCTGACATGCGTCCTGGCGCTCGCCTTTGCCCTGACGGGCTGCAGCGGCGGCGGCAAAGACCCCAAGGCCAACTTTGTCGGCAGCTGGCAGTACTCGGGTGGAACCTTGGATGGCGAAGAGCTCACCGATGAGTACATGGATATGCTCAAGGAGTGGGGCCTCAACTGTATCCTGATCCTCGACGAAGACGGTACGGGCGTCCTCGACATGTTCCTTGAGGTCGCCGACCTGAAATGGGAGGCCAAGGACGCCACCACCGTAACGATTACCGCCGAAGATGAGTCGCACGACCTGAAGCTCAAAGACGACAAGCTCGTCCTTGAGGTGGACGGCGACAAGCTCATCTTCACCAAGTCCGACAAGGACCTGTCCGGCACGGTGAAGAAGGATCGCGAGGCGGCCGAGAAGGAAGAAGAGATCGATGAGGCCGTCGAAGACGACGACGTCCAGAGCATCGAAATCTCCCCCGCCGTCACCGTCGCCGATGACGACCTGTGCACCATCACCATCACCGAGAAGTTCAAGGACGACTGGGGCGACATCGGCTTTGTCGTCAACATCACCAACAAGAGCGACAAGGACCTGACCTTCTACGCTCCTTCCGGCAAGACCAACGTCAACGGCACCATGAAGGAACCCTGGTTCTCGGCTCACTTGATGCCCGGCACCAACGCCACCGAGGAATTCACGTTCTCGAAGGGCACGCTCGATAGCCTTGACGACCTCGTCAATACGACCATCGGCATCGACGCCTACCTGACCGATTCCTACGAGGACGTCGCCTCCTACAGCGCAACCATCGCGTAACGGCAGACACCGACAGCCGCGGATTGGCGGACACATCCGCGCACATGCCAGACGGGGCCGCAGGAGTTGATCCTGCGGCCCCGCCGCTTTATGCCGATGCGTAACGAGCGCTAGCGCTCCATGTTGGGAACGATGCTGCCCTCCGTTACTGCGCGCACGGCCAAGCGCATGATGTTGTCGTAGCCGGTCTTATTGAGAATCTCCGAGATGCGGCGTTTGATGGTGCCCTCGCTCATAAACAGCTCGGCCGCGATCTCGCGGCGGCTTTTACCCTCGCAGGCAAGGCGCAAGATCGACAGCTCGACATCGTCGAGGGCCGCCGTGCCCGAGAAGATGCTCTCGGGCGGCTTGGGAAACGTGCAGTAACCCGCCAGCGTGGAGCGCATCACGGCGAAAAGCTCGTCGATACCGACGTTCTTGTACACAAAGCTGTCGACGCCCGCCTCGCGTGCCTGGTCCACAAAGGTGATTTCGGGCATACCCGTCATGATAATGACGCGGCACTCGGGCAGTTGTTCTTTGATGCGCGCCGCCGCCACGATGCCGTTGGAATCGTGCTCGGTGCACACGTCCATCAGTATCATGTCCGGGCGCTCCTTAAGCACAACGTCCAAGGCATCCGAGGCGTCGGCGATCGCGGCAACAACCGTCATGTCGGGCTGGTCACCGACGGAGCGCGCGAGGCTCTCGCGCAAGATAGCCTGGTCTTCGACGATTAACACGCGAATCATGAACTTCTCCTTTGGGCCGTGGCGCTGGAGGCGAGCGGGATGGACACCGTAAGCGTGAAGGGCGGGGCGGTGTGGACTTCCAGGCTGCCGCCCAGATTCTGTGCGACATGCCTCATACCTGGGATACCCGTTCCCTCGCGATACGATACGGGTGCAGGCGCGCCGTCGTTAGAAACGACCATCCGCGCGACAGCGCCGTCTTCTGTCCCCTCCTGCCACAGGCGCACATGGACCTGATGGGCCTGTGCATGCTTGGTGGCATTGGTCGAGGCTTCGCGGATAATCTGCAAAAATGCTGCGGCGACACGCGCGTCCTCAGGCAGCGCGCCCTCAACATCGATCTGCACACTCACCAGGCCAAAGGCATGGACGATATCGCCCAGTTGCTCTGCCGGTTCGCTGTCGCCCCCGCTGCGCAGATCGGCAGCGATTGAGCGCAGCAGCGGGTCGATCTGCTCGAGTGACTCGTCATCCAGGCGCCCTTCCTCCAGATAACGATGGAGAATGGACAGGCGCTGCCCGATCACGTCGTGCACGCGAGCGCGCATACGCAGATAGGCCGCATTGTCAGCAACTTTTTTGACTTCTTCGATCTGGGCTTGGAGCTCTTGGCCCGCAAGCTCAAGCAGGTGGTTGGCTTGCGCTAGGCGATCATGGGCATGCGCATACTCTGTTACATCCAGACCGATAATGCGCTCGAAGAGGCGGCCCGAAACCATAACGTCATCGTGCACGAACAAGCGAATCTCGGCGGGAGAAACCTCGACCACAACGCGCGCCTCACCAAAGCGGTCCAGATTAATCCGCACACGGTTCCTGCTGCTTTCGGGCATTTGCATGCTGAGTTTGCGCAGGTCGTTCCATGTACCGCTCATATCGCCTAGGTCGGTGGGCATATGAAGCTCCACCAGGTTTTTTCGCATGCAGCGGTTCATGAGCAGCGGACGGCCCCTCGGGTCCAGATACAGGATGCCCACGGGAATCACGTTGATGGTTTCGATCGTCGAGAACGCGGTGATATCCTCCTGGCGGTTGCGGACATCCATCAAGAGCGCCGCAATGGAGCGGAACAGGAAAAACGCTCCCTCTGCGATAAGGACCGTGGTCCACGCCGAGCCCATGGCAAAAACCACCGGCGGTGTCACGGCGGCAACGAGCAACAGTTCGGCCAGCATGACGGGGCGACGATAGTGCACCATAAGCACCATGCCGTAGGCAAAGATCACGGCATTGAGCCACAACGCTCCGCCCATTGCCCTGGCGCAAACGTCAAGCGGCGCCACCAGATATGAGCCAGACGACGCGAACAAGATGAGCGCCGAAATAATTAGGTGAAGCACAAGGCTCGCCTCGTAGGCACAAATCACCTTACGGTTATAGGACGAGCGGCGCGATGCGATGAGCGGGACGTGGATCGTCTGCAGACACGCAGCCAGGGCAAAGACAACATCGAGCGCAACGATTTGGGGAAGAATGAGCGAAATCTGCATCGTCACTCACCCGCCCTCGGCATCAAGACGATCATGCGCAGCTGGCCGGGCTCGCCCTCAAGGCGGTATGCCACGTTGCGCCCTTGCAGAGCGCTTTCGAGCTCTTGCGCAGCGGGCGTCTGCGAAAGATCTGCATCATCGTTGGAAAAAAGCGCGGCACGCAGCTCGACACTGCATCGGTCATGATCGCCCAAGTGATACATAAGCGCCGGATGGTCGGTGGTGTAGGCAAAAAACGCAAAGTCATACACGCAGTCGTACAGGGCGCTTACCGTACTGGCGTGCATCGGGCGCCGTATGGCGATAATCGAGGCGCAATCGATATCGATGGTGCGCAGGTCGCTTGCGAGCTCGTTGGCAATGAGCTGAATGCGGTCGCGATCAAAACCGCTCTCCCCGTGCTGTGCCAACGTGAGCGACCCCTTGCGCTTGCAATAGGCGACGAGCATCTTGGCGCGCTGCAGCATGCGGTAACGCTCGTGCGAAGACGATTCATCGGTCAACGGCGGTAGCGAGCTCAGCAGGTCGTACATCCCTTCGAGCGCGCGGGCAAGCGCCTGGTCCACGTCTTGGACCAGCAAGGTCTCGGCCTCTTGGTCTGCCAGGTGCGTCTTAAGGTCGTAGTCGGCGGCGAGCAGCTCATTTTGACGCTGCAGCTCCATACGACGATGTGCCAGTTCACGGTTAAGCTCGTTGAGATCCGACACGTCTTGGGCAAGCAGGGCCGATCCGCCCAGCAGTGGAAAGGCACGGCACATCACATCGGGATCGGACGCCACGGCAAAGGCATGGGCGCGGCTGTGCGCCTGGGTCCGCAACTCCTCGCGCACGCCCACCGGCATTGGCTTTGACACTGGCGTGGCATAGACTTCCTGCAGGTCGCGCGTTAGAACTTTGAGGTCAAGCGGCAAGGTGTCGAAAATGCCGGCGATGTCGTGATATGACGGAACGACACCGCAATCGAGACAGATTTCCATCGCCACCACGCACAAGACGCAATAGACGAGCGAGAAGTTGAGCCTCCATGCCCAGGGCACGCGCAACGCATATGAGATGGCAAAGAACGCGCCGCCCAGCAGCACGAGCGCCGCCGTGCCCGAGAAACGTTGGATGCGAAAGGACGAGGACCGGCCCACCAGGATAAAAAAGGCCACAAAGTTAAAGGCCGTCCACACGAGGACGGCGAAATAACCCCAGCCGTACGTGTAATCGTTGCTCCAGGTGTCGCTTGTACGGTCAAAGTGGAAGACCTGCTGGTGAAAATCGTTGGTGAGCACAAATCCGATAAGCAGGATAGCCATAATCCACAGCGCAGCGCAGTAGCGGCGACCCAGGCGGTGTTGCTCCAGGCCCGCAAGGCGCAGACCACACAACTGGTAGAGCAGCGGAATGAGCGTCATGGGCACGTAGTACAGGTACCACAGCACGGTGGCATAGAACGGCGTGAACGACTTGTACTTGAGAATGACTTCGATCATCCACAGGGCGCAGATGGTGGCGATGGCAACAAGACGGCGGCGCAACACATAGTCCAAACAGCGCAGATAGACCGATACGCCCCAGATCGAAAATGCAATTGCGGCAACAAGCAACGGCAGAGAGCTCGAATGGACGAGCGCATCCACGACCTCTTCGGACACCTCGCTATAGGCGGGCACGGCGTTAGAAAGTTTGGGGTCGAAGGCGAACAGCGCCGGCAAGACTGCCAAAAGCATGAGAAACATCGCGGTGATGACACCGGCGATAGCAAAGACGCGGTGGCGGTACACCTGATGTGTTATGCCAACAAGGAATCGCGGCATGGCGAAGAGCCTGCCGCCCCTGGGATCCGCCACGGGTGCGGATCGGGCGGCCGCGTTGCCGATATGTCGCTCGCGGGTACCCATAGTGCTTTTAGTGTACCGACAGGCAGGCTCAAAAAGCGGGCCACATGTCCCAAAATCCGCAGACGGCAAGGCGCCCGGCGAGCACATACTCGCCGGGCGCCTTGGTTAGGAGGCTACGGTTATCGGGAAAGCCTAGGCCAAATCTTCGCCGTTGGTGGCGATAACCTTCTTGTACCAGTCGAAGCTCTTCTTTTTGGAGCGCTTGAGGGTGCCGTTGCCCGCATCATCGCGGTCCACATAGATAAAGCCGTAGCGCTTGGACATCTCGCCCGTGCCGGCAGACACCAGGTCAATCGGGCCCCAGGTGGTGTAGCCCAGCAGGTCAACGCCGTCCTCGGTCACCGCATCGCGCATCGCGGCGATATGCTGGCGCAGGTAGTCGATACGGTAGTCGTCGTTGATGGAACCATCCTCCTCGACAACATCCTTGGCGCCCAGGCCGTTCTCAACCACAAACAGCGGCTTCTGATAACGGTCGTACAGGTCGTTGAGCGTAATGCGGAAGCCCAGTGGATCGATGGCCCAGCCCCACTGGCTCTCCTGCAGGTAGGGGTTCTTGGCGCCGGCGAAGGCGTTGCCCTGGGTGCGCTCGACATCGGGGTTATCGGCACCGGCGGAGCAACGGGTGCTGTAATAGCTAAAGCTGATGAAGTCGACGGTGTTGGCGGCCAGGATCTCGCGGTCCTCGTCCGTCATGCCCACATCGATACCCAGACGCTCGAGCTTCTTGACGGCATAGGCCGGGTAGTAGCCACGGCTCTGAACGTCGACGAAGAAGTAATTGTCCTGATTGTCGAGCTGCGCCTGGCGCACATCGCCCGGACGACAGCTGTAGGGGTAGTAGCTACCTGCGGCGAGCATGCAGCCAATCTTGACCTCGGGGTCGATCTCGTGGGCAATCTTGGTTGCCCAAGCGCTAGCAACGAGCTCGTTGTGGGCGGCCAGGTACTCGACAGCCTCCTTGTTCTCGCCCTCCTCAAAGACCAGACCGGCACCCATAAACGGCAGGTGCAAGATCATATTGATCTCGTTAAAGGTAAGCCAGTACTTCACCAGACCCTTGTAGCGGGTAAAGATTGTGGTCGCGAGGTTCTTGTAGAAGTCGATGAGCTTACGGTTGCGCCAGCCGCCGTACTCCTTGATGAGGTGAATCGGACAGTCGAAGTGCGCGATGGTCACGAGCGGCTCGATGCCGTGCTTTTGACACTCGCGGAATACATCCTCGTAGAAGGCCAGGCCAGCCTCATTGGGCTCGGTCTCGTCGCCGTTGGGGAAGATGCGGGTCCAAGCCAGGCTCATACGGAAGGTCTTAAAGCCCATCTCGGCAAAGAGAGCAATGTCCTCTTTGTAGTGGTGATAGAAATCGATGCCGGTCTGCGCGGGATAGTAATAGCCGTCCTCGAAGTCGAGCATTTTACGCTGGCCGGAGACCACCGCATAGCGCTCGGGGCCGTGCGGAGCCACGTCCACGTTGGCAAGGCCGCGGCCGTCCACGTTATAGGCGCCCTCGCACTGGTTGGCAGC
>DBEZXT010000011.1:0-46669 GCA_048291645.1 Collinsella aerofaciens
ACCTGTACCAGGTCGAAAAACTTCTCGCTGACCAGAGCCTTGATAGGAGCCGTGTAGTAGCAGCGTTTGCCCTGTGCCATGCCCATAAAGAGCATGCCCAGCGCGACGAGCGACTTGCCCGATCCGGTCGGCGTGCCCAAAATGACGTGATCGCCGGCGGCCAGGTCCATGAGGGCCTCTTCTTGGTGGTCCCACAGCTCAATGCCGCGATCGCTCGTCCATTCAAAGAAGCGTTCGAAGGCTTGATCGGGCGTGAGCCATGGCTCGGGCTCGCTGCCGTCCTCGGGCTCCCACCAGGTGGGGGAGAGCGCGCCGAGCGAGCCAAACTCGGCTTCGGTTCCCGTGCCGCCCGAGAATGAGCTGGCAGCGCCGGCGCCGGAGACGGTGCTGGCGGCGGTATCTGTCGTGGTCTGTGCCATATGGTTGCTTTCTCTCGCGATTGTCCGCCAACTATTATGGCGTAGCGGCGGCGCGGGGTGCCAGCGCGCGAGAAAATGCAGGAAATGGGCGTTCTGCCCAGCCGTTTAGTGTAGCCGCTAGCTAAGTGAGTAGACTTTTTGCGATATTGCGAGCACATGGCTTTTGCACAAGGGATCTACCTGCGGTTTTATGTTTCGCTATGCGGGCTGTGCTTGGCTATTGCAAAAAAGTCTACTCACTTAGGCTTGAGGGCCGTTCGCTAGCGCCTATTTGCGCTTGTTTGCCGACGCCGCGACCATCAGAAGCCCCTAGGACTCTTGCGGCAGGCGCTTCTTGCCTTTGCGGGCGCGGTTTCTAAAGTTCTCGACGGCATCTTCCATGCCGAGAGGCACGTAGGTGAGCTCATCGAGGTTTTCGGGCAGGTAGCAGGCAAGGCTTTGCTCCTGCGCGCGGCCCGCCGCGAGCTGTTCATCGCTGGGCTGCGCGCCGGGTGTGGCGCAAATACCATATACAGCGGCACCCATCTCGCGCGTGCGGCATTCATATTCGGTCTCGGGGTGCTCGGGATGGTCGCGGCGGACGTCGTCGCTTACCCAAAGCGTATCGTAGCCGCCCACGGCAAACTGTCCCAGGGCGTAATCGCGCAACGGCTTGCTATCGGTGCGCAGTGTGACGGTAGCGCCGGCTGAAAAGAGCGGGCGGTAGAGCATCAGATGGTCGACATGGACGAGTCGTTTTTTAGCGTACTTGGCCTTGGGCTGCGGCGTGGGAAAGTTAATGGTGATGGCATCGAGCTCGCCTGCGGCAAACAGCTGTGGCAGCGATGCGGCGCCTCGGGGCAGGACGAGTGCGTTGGATAGCCCCTGTTCGCAGATTTTCTGCGCGGCATAGGCGATGCAGATGGGCTCCTGGTCCATGCCGATAAAGAGGGTGTCGGGCTCGCGGTGGGCGCGCTCGACCAGATAGGTTCCCTTGCCACAGCCAAGATCCAGGTGAAGGTGTTCGAAGGGCTTGCTGCCAGCTGGCGCGCAAGCCTCGCGCCAATCTCCGGCATAAGCCTCGGGGTTCGTCTCGATCGCATCGGCGTAGCGCTCCAGGCGCTCCTCGAGCACAAAGTTCTTAGGCGTGCGAACGTGGACGGCTCCCATGAGGCTCCTTGGTCATAAATGCGAAACGCATGGCCGCGCGTTCCGTCAATGGGTTGAAAAGGGCGGGCATAGATTGCCCGAAAGATGTGGTGCGGCTCGGCGGCGAGTCGTCGGTGCCTACAGGCGCTTGAGAATCACATAGCGGTTGAGCTCGCCGCTGCGACCGTCGGCATGGAAGCGCTCAAGCTCGCGCACGGGGACCTCGCCACTCTTGTAGAACGTACGCACGCCGCGCACCAGATCGGTGATTTGTTGATCGTCAAAGTGATGACAATAGCGGTAGGCGTGACGGTCGTTTTGCCAGCCAATGAGGTGGTCACCGGCTTCAAACTGCGCGGAATCGTAACCCTTAAACGGCGGGGTGAGCTCGGCGCGGGCCTCGGCGCGAACAGCCTTGCGCGCCATACGCTCGTCGTTCATAAACTCCCAAAAGCTGATGGCGATGATGCCGCCTGGGCGCGTCTGACGCACCAGGGCGTCGAGCACGCGTACGCGGTACTCGCACGACGGCACGTGGTGCATAAATCCAAAGCAGACCGAGATGTCGGCGAGCGGGGCGTCGAAAAGCACGTCGGGTGTCTCGGCGGGGTTGAGCTTCATAAGGGCATCGAGCGCGTCGAGTTCCTGGAAGTGCAGGTTGGGAATGCGCAGGGCGTGACCATGTGCATCGATGGCCAGGTCTTGGCACGAGTCGACGCCATAGAACTCAAACGGGCAGCTGGCATCTGCCGAAGGATTTGCACCGTCGACGCCCTTGGCGGCAAGTGCGCCGCCGGCGGCAAAGTTCTCGAATCGCATATTGCCGCAGGCAAGGTCGAAGACGCGGACGGGATGCTCGATCGTGGCGACGTCGAGCTGTTCGAGCGCGATGTCCATGGTGCGAACCCAGCCGGGCCACGGGGCCTGGCGCGTATCGGAGAAGGAGGCGGAGTGCTCGCGATAGAACGTGTTGTTGAGCTGGATGAGCGATGAGGCGAAATCGCGGTTCACGGCGCGGAACTCCCTCCGTTGGCGGTGCGGAATAAACAGTACGACCATACTACCGTTAACGCCGCAACGGGGACAACCGAGCTGCGGGTCATTGCTTTGTTTGGACACATTTCCGCAGCTCATATATGCCCGCAACCGCCGGTTGTCAAAAATCTCACTAAAATAGGTGGCATGTTTTTGGCGGTGGCGGATACATTTTTAACTGTGCAAGGCGCCTAAGAACAAATACGGTCCGGCGGCACGGCTGGCAAAAGCATAGGAGGAACCATGAATGTAGAAACTGCGCAGCGGCTCGCCGACCTTCGCCGCAGCAAAGGCTTTAGCCAAGAAGGGCTGGCACGAAAGCTGGGGCTGTCGCGCCAGGCGGTCAGTAAATGGGAGCGCGCGGAGAGCTCGCCCGATACCGAGAACCTGATCTCGCTCGCCAAGCTCTATGGCGTGAGCCTGGACGAGCTGCTCAATCCGAGCGATGAGATCGAGGACGATATCGAGTTTGAGAACGAGGACCGCGCCCGTCAGCGCGAGGCCGAGGCGGCAGAGCGTGCTCGCACCCATGAGGCGGCGGCACGTGCCACCGAGGCGGCAACACAGGCGAGTGATGCCGCCGCCAAGGCGGCGCAAGCGGCAAGCTGGAGTGCACGGGCCGCCAATGCCGCGACGGCTCAGGCGACGAGTGGCGGCGCACTTGGCTCGACTCCGGCGAAGGGCCCATTCCAGTCATTCCCGTATTGGGCCGTGTGTTGGCTGCTGTTCTTTTTGCTGATGTTCCCGTTTGGCGCCGGCCCCTTTGCCGCGCTGATCTTCTTTACGATTCCCATCTATCACTGGGTTGCGCGTGCGCTCGATGGTGATTGGACACGCGGGGATATTCAGGTTGGTCCGGCACCGGTGGCGGTTAAGGCTCAGGAGAAGGATACTTCTGCGGAACCTGATGCTGACGTGGCTACCGCGGCCACCGCTGAGCCATGTGCCAAAGAAGGTGACGAATGATGAAGCTTTCGCATGAATCCAAGCTGCGCCTGGGCGTCGGCATCGGAGCGTTTGTACTGATTATCGGGCTTGTTTTTGGCGTTTCGCGGACTTTGATTCATTTTGATGGCCCGTGGGATCTCGACGATGTTGTATCCGGCTTGTCCGGTATGGACGATGTGGCGGACGAGGGCGATCTTTTGGATGACGGTAAATATTCCGCTCAGCCTCAGCAGCTTTCGAGCACGACTTTTGATGCCGATGAGTTCCGCTACCTCGATTTCGATATCAATGCGGCTTCGGTGGACGTCAAGGTTGTTGATGGCAACAAGGCTCGCGTTATCGAGCGGGGGCGTGTTGCCAAGGGTATGGATGCCTCCAAGGCCGCGGCGCAAAACATCGCATCTGTCAAAGACTCGGCGCTCAAGATTTCCCAGTTTGGAAGTGATGACGGTAAGGCAATCGACCGTACGGTTACGGTTGAGCTGCCGCGCCATGTTGCCGAACATCTGAAGGGAGTTAACGCGCACGTACGTTCGGGTGATCTGCAGATTGTCGGTGTCATCTGTGATGGTTTCGACCTTTTCCTGGGTGCGGGAGATGTAGAGTTTACGGGCAGCGTGACTGATGCGCTCAGTGCTGAGGTCGGTTCGGGCGATGTGACGTTCGAGCTCTACCAGGCCCCCGCGAAGTCGATGGACGTGAGTGTGGGCTCGGGCGATGTGGAGATGATGGTTCCGAACTCGACGGGCTTTAAGGCGAGCCTCACCTTGGGTAGCGGTGACTTCGAGAGCGATTTCCTTCCGCTTGGCTACGATGGCGAGACCATTTTGAATCTTGAATTCGATAACGGCGATAAGTCTGCTACGTATCGTTTTGAGGTCGGTTCGGGCGACATGTCGTTTGATCCGGAGTGACATGCGGTTTTCGGAGATCGGTACATATAGGCATGCTCTTTGATGGAGGCGCCGGAGCCGTGACGGGCTTCGGCGCCTTTGCCTTTACAATGGGGACATGGAACAGATTATCTTGAACATACTCGAGGCTCTGCGTCGCGGCGAGACCGTGGACGACAAAGCGCTCGTCAAACTGATACATGCCGAGGCGCGCCGTGAGGGTGCCGAGAAACGCGATTTGGCCAAGCGCCGTCTGCTGCCGTTTTACCAGCGGGTAAAACGTGAGGAGCCGGCTCGTTGGGCTGGGTGGAATGTCGATACCGAGCTGGAACGTCAACTGCTGCAGGTCCTGCGCATGAAGCCTCGTCGCACGGCTTCGGGCGTGGCGACCATTACCGTCATCACCAAGCCCTGGCCATGCTCGGGCGATTGCCTGTTTTGCCCCAACGATCTGCGCATGCCCAAAAGCTATCTGCATGCCGAGCCGGCGTGCGCCCGTGCGGAGCAAAATTGCTTTGACCCGTATCTGCAGGTGAGTGCCCGGTTGACGGCGCTTTCGCAGATGGGGCATGCGACCGATAAGATTGAGCTCATTGTGCTCGGCGGTACCTGGAGTGACTATCCGCAAGGGTATCAGACGTGGTTTATGTCGGAGCTCTTCCGGGCGCTCAATGACGATGCCGTGGCTGGTGTGGCGGCTAACCCAATGTTGGCGCGTCCGGGTATCAGTCGTGCCGAGGCGGGGCGTCTGCTCGATGATGCTCCCGTCGATGCCCTGCCGCCGGTGGTGACGGAGCGCCGCGAGCGCTATCGGGCTGCCGGCATTGCGTCCGACGAGGTCGAGCTTGCTGCCGGCGTTGCCGACGAGCAGGGGCGTGTGGATGCTGCCGTGGGCGGCTATAACCGTGCGGTGCGTCGTCTGTACGGTCCCGGTACGCCGTGGGGCGAGGTTGCCAAGTGGCAGACGGCAACGATGGAGGAACTTGAGCGTCAGCAGCGCATCAACGAGACGGCGAAGCATCGCGTGGTGGGGCTCGTTATCGAGACGCGCCCCGATGCCGTAACGCCGCAGGCGCTTACGCTCATCCGCCGCCTGGGCTGCACCAAGATTCAGATGGGCATCCAGAGCCTCGACCAGCATCTGCTCGATATCAACGAGCGTCGCATTTCGGTGGCGCAGATTGGGCGGGCGTTTTCGCTTGCGCGTCTGTTTGGCTTTAAGATTCACGCGCATTTTATGCTTAACCTGCTGGGCGCCACGCCGGAGGGGGATAAGCGCGACTACGAACGCTTTATGACCGAAGGGGCCTTTATGCCCGACGAGGTCAAGGTTTACCCGTGTGCGCTCATCGAGGGCTCGCGTCTGGTGGGCTGCTATGAGCGCGGCGAGTGGCGTCCCTATACCGAGGAAGAGCTGCTCGATGTGCTGGCCGACGACATCGTGGTGACGCCGGCGTTCTGCCGCATCAGTCGCATGATCCGCGACTTTAGTTCCGACGACATCATGGTGGGCAACAAGAAACCCAACCTGCGTCAGCTCGTCGAAAACCGCTTGGCCGCTCGGGGTGACGGTGCGACGGTGCGCGAGATTCGCTATCGCGAGATCAGCACGGCGGGTGCCGACTTGGATGAGCTATCTCTTGATGAGGAGGTGGCGTACGAGACGCCGGTGACGCACGAGCGCTTTTTGCAGTGGGTGACGCCGCAGGGCAAGATCGCGGGCTTTTTGCGTCTGTCTCTGCCCGATCGTGCTTTTGTTGCCGCGCATGCGGATGAGTTGCCGACGACACCGGACGAGGCGATGATTCGCGAGGTGCACGTGTATGGCATGGCGGCACGCGTGGGCGACCAGGGCCAGGCGGCACAGCATCACGGGTTGGGGCGTTTGCTCGTAGAGCGTGCGTGCGAGATTGCCCGGGATGCGGGTTATGCGCGTATCAACGTGATTAGCGCGATTGGCACACGCGAGTACTATCGCCATCTTGGATTTTATGACCATGGCCTTTATCTGCAAAAGGAGCTCTAAATGAACAAGCCGAGTGTTTCTGCCGGCGTCGTTGCCGGCGTTGCCCTGGGAGCCGCGGCGCTTGGTGCGGCCGCTGTCGCTGTTCGTGCTGCCTGCCTGCAGGTTGCGCGAACCCGCAATGGGTTGGCGCGTGTGAAGCGCGTGCACGATGGGGACGGCGATGAGATTCGCGTATTGGTGCAAGGCGGCGTCTACCAAAGCGCAAGCTACATTGGCGAGCGTTGGACGGAGCCCGTCTTTGCGTACTATCGTGCGTTTGACGACGTGTTTGAGTCCGAGGATGCGATGCGCGACGCTTATGGTCACGGCATCGACCGTATGCTTATGCTGGGCGGCGGTGGGTTTGCCTATCCCAAGTTTGCGCTGATGTCGCACGAGAGCTTGCGCATGGACGTCATTGAGTACGATGCCGAGATTATGCGCCTGGCGCGCCGCTGGTTCTACCTAGACGAGCTGGAGCGCGCGGCGGGCGATCGCCTGCGAGTGATTACCGCTGAGGCTCGCTCGTATCTGGGTGTGACGAGCGTGGGCCATTGTCGCTACGACGTGGTCGTGAGCGATTGCTTTGGCGGTGCCGAGCCCGTACGCGAGCTGGCGACGGTTGAGGCATTGCGTTTGGTGCGGGGCAGCCTAAATGTCGGTGGCGTCTACGTTGCCAATATCGTGAGTGCAAACGAGGGGGGCGATGTGACGTTCCTGCGCGACTGTGCCGCCACGGCGCTTGAGGTGTTCGACCATGCTTGGGTGGTCCCATGTGGCGATGCAGAGTTCGGCGGCGAGGAGAATTATCTGCTCATCGCCAGCGACGGCGACTACGCCTTTGCCGAAGCTGTGCCCTTCGACACCGACTTCCTCGGTACCGTCCTTCACGACAAGTAAGTCTCCCCGTCCCAAAAAAGACTGGTCTTAGGCGTGGTCGCGCCAGCTGAGGACGCGCTGCTTCATACCCTCGATGTCGAGCACGCCTTCGGCAAAGCCCTTGCGCACGAGCTCCTCGGGAACGTACTCGTCGTAGCGATCAAAATAAGGCACCTCGCCGGGATAGACGAGCTCGATGGGATCGAAGTCATTTTCGGCCTCGGCGGCGAGCACCTCAAAGAACGTCTCCTCGTCGGCCTTCATCTTAAACTGCATAAAGTACGGGCGTGATGGGTCGAGTCCGCGAAGGCCCAGCTCCGCGGCGCACTTAATCTTGAGCATGCGCTCGAGTGCCAAAAAGGCGTAGCTGCCCAGCCAGGGGAAGAGCACCCAGGTGTCGCCACCCAGGTTGATGAGTGGCTTGGTCCCCGCGCCCGAAATCTCGGCCGTATGGCGAGCCTGTGCAAGACGTGCCCGTGCGTTGCCCATGAGATACGGATATGTTGCGTGCTCGTTGAGCGCCTTGCGCATGCGCTCGAGTACGTGCGTGTTGATGTCACCGGGACAGTCGCCAAAGTAGGCCGGCACACGGCCCTTGACCTGCGTGGCAAAGACGGTATGACGCTTCCAATCCACTTCCTCGACAATCCAGCAATGGCCTGCGATGGCGATGCGCTCACCGGGCGGTGGCGGATTGACGATTGTGCCCAGCTCGGCCGACTCGCTGCGAACGGTGAACTCCTCGTTTTCCTGGAACACGGCGTAGAACTTAAAGTTGTTGATGATGCGCTCGCCCGCGAGACCCACGATGAGCCCGCCACCTTCGGTGACCTGGATATGGTCGATCTTAATGAGGTGACGCAGCAGCACACGGTAATCGTCTGCCGAGACACGGTGGAAATAGCTGAGCGTGAGCACGCGCTGGGCAAGTTCGGCCGGCGTGAGCTCGCCGGTGCTGGCGAGGGTCGACATAGTCTGGTGATAGAGCAGACTGTAGGGGAGTCGATCGAGCTCGGGCGGCTCGACCCACTTTTCCTCGCGATAGAGTTGTACGAGCGCGATACCCTGCAGGAGCTTCCAGGGAATGGTTTCGGGCATCATCGTGCGCGGCTCGGGTTCTTCCTCGCGCATGACAAACCACATCTCGGGCGGAAGGTCGCGACGGCCTGTGCGCCCCATGCGCTGCAAAAAGGAGCTGACGGTAAACGGCGCGTCAATCTGGAAGGCGCGCTCCAGGCGGCCGATATCGATACCGAGCTCCAGCGTAGAGGTGGTGACGGTTGTCTGCGCCTGCTCCTCGTCGCGCATGAGCTCCTCGGCCGTCTCGCGCAGCGATGCCGAAAGATTGCCGTGATGGATGAGAAAGCGGTCGGGCTCGTGTCGACTTTCGCAGTAGCTGCGCAGCATGGAGCACACGGCCTCTGCCTCCTCGCGCGAGTTGGCAAAGACCAGGCACTTGCGGCCGCGCGTATGCTCAAAGATATAGCCCATACCGGGGTCGGCGTTGTCGGGCGCCGTGTCGGTGGGGTTGAGAAGCGCCTGCTCGGTCGCTCGTGGGATGTCGACTTCGCCCTCGGGGGCCGAGGAAGTGCGACGGTCTTTGGGAGCGTCCTTGCCCCGCGCCTGCTCGCGACGTTGACGACGTTCCGCCTGTGTAAGCTGTCCGCTGTGGTGCATGTCTTGTCCGGATGCGGGCAGCGCCGCGGGTGCCACTGCCTCAATGCGCTCGCACGCAAGCACTTCGGCCTCTTGAGGACCCATGCTCTCGAATCCTCGCTGCTGTGCCTGGGGACCCGAGTTGTAGAAGTGCTCCATGGAGATACGCCACACGCGACGCGGTTCCTCAAAACGGGGGATAACGCAGTCGCGTCCCGTTCCCTGTGAGAGAAAGGCACCCGTGCGCTCGGGGTCGCCGATGGTGGCCGAAAGGCCAATGCGGCGGGGCTGCACGCCTGCCATGCGCGAGAGTCGCTCGATAAGGCAGAGCGTCTGCCCGCCACGGTCGCCGCGCATGAGCGAATGGACCTCGTCGATGACCACATAGCGCAGGTCGCAAAACATGCGCGGGATCGCCATGTGCTTATGGATTAAGAGCGCTTCGAGTGACTCGGGCGTAATCTGCAAGATGCCGCTCGGTTTTTTGATGAGCTTAGCCTTGTGCGACTGCGAGACATCGCCATGCCAGTGCCAGACAGGGATATTGGCTTCTTCGCACAGGTCGTTGAGGCGGACGAATTGGTCATTGATGAGCGCCTTGAGGGGGCCAATGTAGAGGGCGCCCACGCTTGCGGGCGGGTTCTCCCAAAACTCGGTCAGGATGGGAAAAAAGGCTGCCTCGGTTTTGCCGGAAGCCGTGGATGCCGTCAGGAGCACATTGTCCTGCGTGTTAAAGATGGCATCTGCCGCCGCAACCTGGATAGAGCGCAAGCTCTCCCAATCGTGGGAGTAGATGAAGTCTTGGATAAACGGGGCGTAGCGGTCAAAGGCGTTCACGGGGCCTCCTCTCAAAAACGAATCTCTCAACGCGGCTGGCAACGGCTTGCTGCATTACTGCCTCAACGTTTGCCCAGATAGAACCTACCAAAATAAACCTGTCCCTTTTTGGCAGGTTAGATGGTGAATTCGGCGAAGTTACGGTCGCCGCCTGCGGTGCCGGTGTCGCCTGTTGCTGCTGCCGGCGCCAGCGCGTCGCCGCCGACGCTTTGCAGCAGCTCGGCTACGTTGGCGTCGGGGTTCTGGCATAGGATGTCGAGCAGCTCGATAAAGTCGCGAATGACTTCACGCGGCGTCAGATGTGTGTCGGCTCCCACACGACCGAACTCGATCTTGAGGAAGTCCACCAAGTCGTTCTCGGTCAGCGTGGGCGTCCAGCCAAAGTAGCCGGCGTGAATTTGCATGAGTTTTTCGATTAGCACCAGCAGCTCCTCGTAGGTGAGTGGCTGCAGACGGATGATGGGCGCGAGCATGTCCTTAAGGTCCTCGCGTGCAAAGCGGCCTTGAGCGAGTCGGCTGCGCAGGGCCTCGTAGGAGAACACGCCGCGGCGGCGGTCTTCGATGGAGGTTGGCGTGCCGCCCATGATCATGCCCAGGTACTGCGCCTTGCCCTGGAGCGTGTCGTTGTACATGGTCAGGATCTTCTCGTAGTTGTACTGGCGCGTGATGGCGTTGGGAATCTTATACAGATTCACGAGCTCGTCGATGAGCACCAACATACCCTTGTAGCCGCCGCAGACCAAAAAACGCGCGATGAGCTTAACGTAGTCGTACCAGTCGTCATCGCTGATGATGATCGAGGAGCCCAGCTCGGCGCGAGCCTCGCTCTTGGTACGGTATTCGCCGCGGATCCATTTGGTCACGCGGCTCATGGCTTCCTCGTCGCCCTCGGATACGGCCGTGCGATAGCGGCGAAGCATGCGGGTGAAGTCGAAGCCGTGGACCATCTCCTCGAGCGGGGCCAGTTGGGCATTAACGACGGACTCATCGGCATCGGCACACGAGGTGACCCAACGATCCAGGATAAGGTTGAGCGCGCCGCCCTCGGGGCGCGTCTTGGTCGATATATTGCGGATGAGCTCGCGGTAGGTGGCAAGGCCCTGCCCCTGCCCGCCCTGCAGACGGCGCTCGGGGGACAAGTCTGCATCGGCGACGACGAATCCCTCGCCCATGGCATGCGTTCGGATGGTTTGGAGCAAAAAGCTCTTGCCGGCGCCGTAGCGACCGACCAGGAAGCGGAAGCTCGCCCCACCGTCGGCGATGAGACTCAGATCGGTGAGCAGGGCGCGGATCTCGACCTCGCGCCCTACGGTAATGTAGGGAAGGCCGATGCGCGGGACCACGCCGCCCTTGAGCGAGTTGAGAATGACGGCAGCGACGCGCTTGGGCACGCGGGGTGCTGCGGATGCGGTGTCACTCATGGTCTAGGTATCCTCTCACGTCTGCTTCGTAATCCTCGATAATGCGCGGTCCTGCCGTTCCAAACTCGATAACGGTGTCACCCACCAGGTCAAAGAGCGCCTCGTTGATGGTATCGACGAGCATGTCCTCGCTCTGGCCCGACCTCTCCACTGCCGATGTCGCTTGCGCTGCGTTGTGCTCGAGCAGCGCGCGAAGGAAGGTATCTTCGGCGGGAGCGAGTTTGTTTGTGGCGTCAGCGGGCGCAGCAGCTGCGAACGCGGGCGTCGGCGCGAGAAGCGGTGCCACGACACCAAACTGTTCGGTGGATATGGTCGGCTCGTCGGTCAAGTCCTGCCGAATGGGTGCCACGACCGGTTCGACAATCGCGTCGGTTACGGGCTCGGCTTCCGGTTGCCCTGAGTCCGCTGCCTCGGCTTCTGCGGACGCGCCGTCCTCGCGCTCTTCGTCGATCAAAAGCGCTTCGCGCGTTTGCGCGGCGGCGCTCCGAATGTGCCCCAGCTGAGTCAGGTCGATATCGATCTTGACGGGCTGGTGTGCGGCGTCCCACGAAAGCCATGCCATGATCTCGTCATCGATAATCTTGGCCAGATATTTGGGGACCTTTTCTTCCTTAAGGGGATGGGCGGGGTCCAGCGCCAGGCGCAGGCGTTGGTCGCAGGCGCGCATCATTTCACCGAGCTTGCTGCTCTTTTGCCTACTGCCATGGATACGCATGCATTCCCAAAAGCCGTTTTGGCAACGGTAGATATGGATAGGATCCAGGCGGTATTCGCAGTCCTCGTGGCGCTCGGGCGCAAAGAATACGGCCGAGGCAAACATGGTGTAGGGCATGGCCGTCTCCTCCCCAAATAAACTCGCCACGATGCCGGTCTTTCGGTGCGTGTCATAGTAGCGCGCCATGCGGACATACACGGCGCATGCCACGTGGCACAGATCGCGGTGGTGGCTGCGGTCGAGCCGCGAGTTATTGAGGTTATACGTGGAGAGGGCGTTGATGGCGGCCATGAGCCGCTCCTCGCGCGCCTCGTCGGGCGGAAGGGGGAGCGTGGGCTCGGAGGTTTTGCGACGCTTAGGGGTCTGGCCGGACGGTGCCTGTGCTGGTACAAGGTCTCGAGCCGCGCGCCGCAGCTCGATAAGGGCGTTATCGAACATGACGGTTTTAGAGTCGCGAAGCAGCTTGGGGTCGAGCCTGTGGAACACGGCGTAATCTTGCAGCCACACGCGTGCAAACCGGTCGATGCCGGGCTCGAAGGCACGGTAGGCATCCCAAAAGGCCTTGATCTTGCTAAAGCCATCGAGCGGGTCATCAACGCCGATGCCGCAGATCAGCTCATAGAGATACAGGAAGGCAAAGGACGTAGACGTTTCCTCGACGGTTCCGCGGCGCACTTGGGCACGCCAGGTAAAGTAGCCGCGCAGCTGCCGGTCGCTCATGGCGTTGTAGGTGGGAAAGTACGACTTAAAGGTGCCGTTGTAGGGACAGTTGTCCTCAAAGTCGGCCATCAGCAGGCCCTGGCGGTAAAAAAGCTCGGCTTCCGAAAGCCAGCGGCCCGCACCGCCCTTGGGGTCATCCTGCCAGCGCGATATCTCGCGCATTTTGCGGTACTGGTCGGGGAGGAAATTCTGCATCTGTCGGCCGGTTTTGAGAATCGGCTCGTCTGCGTAGATTTCGTTTGAGAAACGGGCGGACTGATGGGTCCGAGCCTCGGCCATAATGCGCTCGATGAGCATTTTGATGTCCTGGTCGGCCACCGCTTCTCCTCTCCTAACGCAGCTTCGGTGACCTCATATCATAGCACAGCATCAAACAGGTGTTCGAGATACTGCTGCGTAGATAGATTTAGAACAGGAGGGCGTAGATGACGGCGATGACGACGGAGGGGAGCATATTGGCCGTGCGGAAGGTCTGAGGACGGATGAGGTTGACGCCGACGCAGAAGATGAGCATGGAGCCTACGAGCGAAAGGCTGTCGAGGGCTGCCGTAGTCATGATGGGGGAGAGCGCGCCGGCAAACAACGTGATCGTCCCCTGGAACACGGCGACGGGCAGGGCGGAGAAAATGCAGCCGCGGCCAAGCGACGCCGTCATGGTGCAGACGATGATGCAGTCCAATGCGCCTTTCAGGGCAAGCGTTGACCAGTCACCGAGCAGACCGTCCTGGATCGATCCCACAATGGCCATGGCGCCGATACACACGGTGAGTGAAGTCGAGACAAAAGCGTTGGTGAACTCGTTATCGCCCTCGCTGCCGGTTTTGCGCTTGAGCCATTCGCCAAGGTTCTCGATGGCGGCCTCCAAGTTGATGGCCTCGCCGATGAGCGAGCCGAGGGCGAACGAGACGATGAGCATGGTGGTGCCGGTGGTCGCTAGCGCCTTCCCATCGATAAGGAGCATCTTTTGCATGGTGCCGCCAAGGCCGATAAACAGGACGCACAGCCCCGATGCTTTCATGAGCGTGTCTTGGATGCGCGGTGTAATGAAGCGGCCGCCCGCTAATCCTAAAAGACCGCCCGCAACTAAAAGCACAACGTTGATGATTGTTCCCAAGCCCGGCATGAGCCCTCCTGTATTGATGCCAACGTGGCAATCGTAGCAGAACGAAATGCGAGGCACATCGCAACCCATCTAATACGTTATATAAGTGGTATTAGGAATGATGCGCAGCATTTAAGCCTCAGGTGGTTGTCGGGACATAGGGATAGTATTCAAAGCGCAGTGTCATAAGCCGCTGCGGGGATTCAATAGCCGCGGCGATTATATTGGCATCGCGGGCACGATCAAACCCTTCGAGCTCGATCTGGTACGAGACGTCTTGCATAATGTCCAGACGTCGCCAGGCTAGAAGTGTGTCGCCATCGAATTCCAGGGTCTTGCTTCCGTTTGCGGCAACGGCGTATAGACGCAGCTTGGCGGTGGTTGCAGGGTCGACAACTGTGACCTTTTTAATTTCGTTTCGAGTATTCTTGGCGCCCAACAAGGTGAGCAGTGTTGGGGCCACGACCTCGCCCGATGGCAAAAAGACGACTTCGATGGATTCAGGAAATGCGATGATAGCCGACTTGCGGACGGGCTGATTGGCGGCGGCAACTTCGATGTTCGCAGCGTCGATGACCTCTGTGTGGTCGAGCGCGGCAAGCACGCAGCAGTTACCTTCATCGATCTCTTGAGGATCAGCAAGCCCCAGGCTGTCCGCGAGCTCGGGATTGTTTGGATCGGCAGCGGGCTCATTCGGTGCTTCGAGAGAAGCTGGGACGCTGTTTGTCGGCGATGGCGTGTCGCCCGCACCTGCTTCTTTGTCCGCGCTCTCTTCTTGTATGGTTGCGTTGATGGGCTCGTCGTTTGAGGGGAGCGTCTTGGCGTCAAGCGCGGAGGGGAGAATTCCGATGGCTCCGGATCCGCTCCACTCCATTTCGAGAAGCGCCGGGTCGGCAAGAATGCGTTGCCTGCTTTGCGCGTGGGCATCGATTTCAATAGGGCCTGCCTCTATCCCTCGTGTAAGGCTGAGTGATCCGGCTGGCTTCTCGAAATGAGCGTCTGTGTCTTTGGTGCTGACGGCGTAGAACAGCAGGGACGCTTCTCCCGCCGCGATGGCATCGGTGTCGGCTTTGGTCAGCCGCAACGATGCCGTGAATGAGAGGGTGGGCTGCGTGTCGTCTGCATTCGCGGCGGCGCAGCCCAGACATATACCGCCTCCTTTCTCAAAAAACGTACCGTCGAAGGCGACCTTCGCTCCGTTCGCCGAGTCATCGATCGAAGCGATGTCGATGCGCAGCTCTAAATTGCATGGATCGCCATCTGCGTCGAGCACAACCGAGCGCCACGTGCAGACGGCGTACCCCGCCTGGGAGCCGTTTGCCTTGTTCGAACGATTGATATCCACGACTATCGAACCGTCCGTATTACGACGAAGGCATCCCGAGGTTGAGATTGCGGCCTGTGCGATCGAAAAACGCTCGCACGCAATGGCGCTCGACGGATTTGGTGCGGAACTTAGGGCTACTGGTAAGGAGTCTGCCATGACGGGAGTCGCCCAAGCGGCGACAGGCGTTCCGGTTGCGAGCGCGCCGCAGAGTGCGACGACGGGCAAAAGGTTCTTCGATGCCATGGGGTCTCCTTAGCTAATTTAGTGCGGCCTGTCCGTGTTTTGTTTCTGGCTGCGTTTGATGTGTAGACCGAGGCCGGCGGTTCCCGCGCCTGCTGCTGTGGCGCCTGCTGCCAAGAGCCATCGTCTGTCGCCTGTCTGCGCCAACGGTTCCTCGCGGTCGCCGCGGTCGAGCTCCGAGAGGTCGACCGTCACTTGCGTGGCGGCCTGCGCCTGTTCTTGCTGGGCAAAGGCCATGGCTGGCCCAAACGCTAGGATGCTGACGGCGGCGGCCAGGGCGACGGCCTTATGCCGTGTGCGCACCGGGCTCGACCGTCCAGGTGATCGTTGCAACCTGATCGCCTTCGCCGGTTACGTGGAAGATGTCGCGCGTGACGCGGGCGACGTTTCCGCTTGTCTTGAGCTTGATTTTGTCCGTGCCACCGGCAATGCCCTGGTAGCCCATGTCGAAGGCTGCGTTCTTGGAAAGATCGAGGCCCGTCTCCTGCATTGCGGCGCTGGCGTTCTGGAGTGCGCCGTCGGGGCCTATCTTAAAGTCGATGGAGTTCTGTGCGGTTCCGGCCTTGGCGTCGGCGGCAATGGTCCAGGTGTTCATGGCGTCGATCTTCATGTTGGTGACATGGATGCCGTAGGCCGAATGATTGTCGATGGTGGTCGCGTCTTCTGAGGGGCCCTGAAGCGTGCCGTCGGCCTTGGCGACGAAGGGAATAACCGTCGGAACTTTGAACTCAACGTTGTCGATCTCGGTCCTGACCATTACCTTCGTGGTTCCAACGCGCCCGGCTGCCATAGCTGGCGTCGGGGCGGCGCCCATTGCGAGTGCGAGCGCGAGCCCTGCGCCCACGACGAGCGCTCTGGCTCCGTTCATGTTCCTGGTGATGTCCATGGTCGTTCCTTTCTATTCGCCGCGGGCCGTCCCCGCGATGATTGGACGAATGCTGGTGAATTGCGTGCGGTGCCGCGTCGGCCGGAAAGCTAGTTCTCGGCTTGCTCAACCCGTACCTTGACACGTGTCGGATTGCCGTGGCTGTCGAGGGTCTTGGCATCGAGTGCCTGGATCTCGATATACGCTTCACCTTCCTCGATGTCGCCGGCGGGGCACGTCTCGATTGTCTTGCCGGTCTCGACCACACCGGATTCGTACATGGTCTCGTCGTTTTGGATGACGCGGAATCGCTGGGGAAATTTATTGTCTTGGACGTTTTGCACGTTGACGCGCAGCTTGCCGTCCTCCTGCAGCTGAGCGACCGGTGCGACCGAAATCGTCATCATGTTGTCGCGGACGATGGCGTCGAGCTCATCTTGGATTTCCTGACGCGTTTTGCCCTCGGCCGTCGTAACCGAAGCGCCCGCCTCGGGTACGGGCTGCGACTGCCAAGCGTATAGTCCTACGGCGACAAGGGCGCAGACGATGGCCAAGCAGGCAACGATGAGCTTCTTGCGACGACCCAGGCCTGCAAAGCGGGGTGGCTTCTTCGCGCTCATGCGGCATCCTTGGCGGTATAGATGCGCGCAAAGGTGGACGGGTCCGCTCCAAAGAGCATGTGAAGCATCAGACGGCGCGAGTAGACGAGCTCTTCGAAGTCGGGAGGGAACTCGATGTCGTGGATATGCGCGATGTGGTGGGCGAGCGCCGAGAACGACTCGGGGTCGCAGATCACATCGGTGGTAACGTGGTAGACCGTCGTATCGGGGAATGCCTCTTCGTCGAAAGGCAGGAGATGGGGATCGTCGTCGACTTCGATGGCGATGCCGTACTGGGGCCAGTAATATGCCATGGGAACCTCCCTGCTTCTGGGCCAAAACTTCTATCGGTTTTGGCTGTCGACGCCGACCGTATCAGCCGTTACTTGACCAATTTCTGACCAAATGCTTGACGGATTGGCGTCTCCGCAGGTAAAAGGCGGCAAAAAATACTCCAACTTTTTTCGAGCGACAATCGCGCGGTCGGCGACGGCGGGGCCATATGTGTCAAAAGTATCGTCTGCCGAGGAAATCAAGCCGATCGCCGAATTGCACGAACGTAAAAATCGCCAATTATGGAGACGGTCTCGAACACGTCGACGAAACGATGCGGTAACATCTCCCTGCAAACACTGTAGTTAGCTAAAGGGGGAGTTCGCGTGCCTGCAACCATCAAACCCTTCACCGACGAGTTCGAAGAGTATGGCCGCGATGAATCTCGCGCATCGGGCGAGGCCTCGAGCATCTCGTTTCCGACGACGGAAAACGAGGTCCGTGCCATTTTGGAAAAGCTCCATGCCGAGCGTGTCCCGGTAACGGTTCAGGGCGCCCGAACCGGCCTTGCCGCCGGTGCCGTGCCCCACGGCGGGCATATCCTCAATACTTCCCGTATGAATCGCTACTTGGGCCTTCGCCGCGATGAACAAGGCCAATTTCTGCTGCGCGTGGAGCCGGGCGTTGTGCTCTCGGAGCTGCGCAAGCAGCTGAGCAAGAAGGTGCTGCCGACCGCTGGTTGGGACCAGGCATCGCTTGAGGCCTACGAGGAGTTCCAAGAGGCCCCCGAGCAGTTCTTTCCCACCGATCCCACCGAGACGTCTGCCTGTCTGGGCGGCATGGCGGCATGTAACGCCTCCGGCGCCCGCAGCTACGCTTACGGCCCCATGCGCCCGCATATCACGGGACTCCATGTCGCGCTGGCTGATGGCGATTTGCTTGAGCTTCAGCGCGGCGAGGGTTTTGCCCAGGGTCGCCACCTGTCGCTTGTGACGGCAGAGGGCCGCGCGCTCGAGCTCGACCTTCCCGACTACACCATGCCCAAGACCAAAAATGCTTCGGGCTATTTCGTTGCTGACGATATGGATGCCATCGATCTGTTTATCGGTGCGTGTGGCACACTCGGCGTCATCACCGAGCTCGAGATTACCCTGCAGGCGGCGCCTGCGTTCGTTTGGGGCGTGAGCTGTTTCTTTGAAAGCGAAGACAAGGCCATGTCCTTCACCGATTCCGTGCGCCCAGTCCTGTCCCACGCGGCTGCCATCGAATATTTCGATGCGGGCGCCCTGGATATCCTACGTCGTCAGCGTGAGCAGTCGACCGCGTTCGCCTCGCTGCCGGCGCTCGACAAAGACGCCAAGGTCTGTGTCTACGTGGAGCTCGACTGCGACGACGAGGCCCAAGCGACTGAGGAGCTGTATCACTTGGGGTGGGTACTGGAGCTTGCGGGCGGCAGCGACGATGCGACATGGGTCGCGCGCACCGAGGTCGATCGCGAGTGTCAGCGGTTCTTCCGCCATGCGGTGCCCGAGAGCGTCAACATGCTCATCGACGAGCGTCGCCGCACGGATCCCATCATCACCAAACTGGGCTCGGACATGTCGGTGCCCAACGCACGCTTGGCCGATGTCATCGCCCTTTATCGCCGCACGTTGGCCGAAAGTGGGCTTGAATCTGCCGCCTGGGGGCACATCGGTAACAACCATCTGCATGTGAACATTCTGCCGCGCGATGCGCAGGAATACCGCCGCGGCGCAGAACTCTTTGCCCGGTGGGCTTCCGAGGTCACGGTCATGGGCGGTGCCGTCTCCGCCGAACACGGTGTCGGCAAGATCAAGGCGGGCTTCTTGGAGACGATGTACGGTCACGAGGCCATGGTCGAGTCGGCACGGCTTAAGCTCCAGCTCGATCCTGCCGGGCAGCTGGGCCGCGGTAACCTGTTTTCGGAGAAGCTCTTGGATGAGCTCGTCCAGAAAGGGGGCGCGTGAAGATGAGCGATTTCCATATGGTGGTGTGCGTCAAGGCGGTGCCGGGAAGCACCGAGGTCAAGATGGACCCCAAGACCAATACCATCGTGCGCGATGGCAAGCAGGCGGTCATTAATCCCTTTGATGCGAGCGCTTTGGAATGCGCGCTGGCGCTGAAGGACGACTTTATCGGCTTTGGCATGGATGTGCGCGTGACGGTGGTGTCGATGGGCATCCCCGCGACCGAGTCGCTGCTGCGCGACTGCATCGCCCGAGGCGCCGACGACGCGCTGCTGCTGACCGATTGCGCCTTTGCAGGTGCCGATACCCTGGCGACCACCTATGCTCTCAAATGCGGCATCGAGGCGCTCGACGAGGACTTCGACCTGCTCATCTGCGGCAAGATGGCGGTGGATGGCGATACGGCCCAGATTGGTCCCGAGCTTGCCGGTGCCTTTGAGATTCCCTGCGTGACCGACGTGAGCTGCGTGCAAAGCGCGGGCTTTACGACGTGTGGCTCGCTGGCGCTCGTTCACGGATGCGATGCCGGCGAGGAGACGGTGTACCTTGAGATGCCGTGCGCGATGACGACTGCCAAGGAGATTGGCCAGTTGCGTATGCCGAGCATTGCCGGTATTCGCGCGGCAGAGGAGGCGGACGTGCGCGTGGTCAGTGCCGCCGACGTGAACGCCGATCCCTCGCGTTGTGGCCTTGCCGGATCACCGACGCAGGTCGTGCGCTCGTTTGTGCCCGACCGTGATCAAACGTGCGAGGCCGTTGAGGGAACGGCGTCCGAGCAGGCGGTAAAACTTGCCAAGATTATCGAGGGGATGGCATAGATGAGCGGACTGATTATCGATAGCGAAACCTGTATCGGCTGCGGTCGCTGCGTTCGCGCCTGTGCCTCGGACGGCATCGTAGTGGAAGGCGAGCGGCCCAACCGTTGTGCCCGCGTAACCGACGGCTGCATCCTATGCGGTGGGTGCGTCGACGCCTGCCCTGTCAACGCTATCTCGATCGAGTGTGATGAGGCCGCTGGTGCGGTGGACCTTGATGCATATCGAGACATTTGGATATTCGTGCAGACCGACGAACACGATACAGTGACTCCCGTTGCCTATGAGCTCATGGGCAAGGGCCGCGAGCTTGCCGATGCTCGTGGCTGCCGTCTGGTGGCGCTGGTCGGTATGGGCCCCGAGGGTTCTCTCGATGACCTGGAGCATCTGGTTTGCGCGGGCGCCGACGAAGTCCTGGCCTGTCGCGACGAGCGCCTGCGCCAAAACGATGCGGAGGTCTACGCCCGCTTGATCTGCGATTTGGTAGCCGAACGCAAACCCGAGGCCATCCTATACGGCGCGACCGCTTTTGGCCGCGAACTGGCACCTGGCGTTGCCGTGCGTTTGCAGACGGGCCTTACGGCTGACTGCACCGTACTTTCGATGGATACGGAGACGGGGCTGCTGCAACAGACGCGTCCGGCGTTTGGCGGCAACCTGATGGCCACCATCGTCTGCCCCAATCATCGTCCCCAGATGGCAACGGTTCGTCCCGGCATCTTTAAGGCGCCCGACTTTGACTACGGCCGCTCCGGCACGATCACCCAGGTATCGCTTGCGGAAGACGCCAAGGCTCGTGTCGAGATCTCGATTCCCGCCGAGGAGTGGGGGCAGCAGGCTTCGATTGCCGATGCCGAGCGCCTTGTCGTGGTGGGTCGCGGCATTGGTTCCAAGAAAAACCTGCCGTTGATGCGAAGGCTCGCCGAGGCTCTGGGAGCCGAGCTTGGCTGCACGCGACCCGTCGTGGAGGCCGGCTGGTTGGAGTGTCGCCATCAGATTGGCCAGACGGGCGTATCGGTTTCGCCCAAGCTTCTCGTGAGTATCGGTGTTTCGGGCGCCATTCAGCATCTTGCCGGCATCGGTGGGGCGGAGTGCATTATCGCCATCAACGAGGACCCGGATGCCCCCATTTTCGGTGCTGCCCAGTACAAGGTTGTTGGGGACGCCGTCGAGGTCGTCGAGGAGCTGCTGGCCCAGCTTGAGCGCTAGGCGCGCGCCAGCCAGTCGCGCATCTCGTCCTTTAGGCGGCTCCAAGTTGCCTGCGTGGCGGGGTCGGTAAAGGGCCGCGTAATGCCAAAGGGCGCGTCGAGCAGGCGGTGGATATCGCCCTGTTCGCGCGCCAGCGCGCGGCTTGCTGGATAGACGAGCTCAAACATAAAGCAGATAAGCCCCACCAAGAAGTCGGCGGGCTCATCGCGCTCATCGCGTGCGACGCAGCGGTGCTCGTCAAAGGCGGCAAGTGTCGGCGACGAGAAACGGCTGCCGAGAAACGTCTTCTCGTCCACCTTGAGGATAGTGTCGACGGTGCTGTCGGCGATGGTGCGCATAATGTCGATCTTGTCACCATCGCGCACGATATCGCAGAAGCACCGTGTACGCTCGTCGAGCTGCGCGGGTAGACGGAAATCGCTGTGATAGGCAATGCTCGCTCGGATGAGCTCATCTTCTGCCGGGTCATCGATAAAGTCGCGGATGCTCGTTACGGCGGGTGCATCGGCGGGATTCTCGCCAAAGAGGACCTCGATGCCCAGCGCCGCATGGCTCATGCTCTCGGCGTCCTTAAAGGTGTCCCAGCGTCGCAGCTGCTCAAAGCGGCCCATATCGTGTAGCAGGCCGCAAAGCCATGCCAGGTCAATATCTTCTGACGACCAGCCCTGCTCGCGCGCTACGGCATCGCATGCCTCGGCCACGTGGTACGTATGCTCGATTTTGAGCGCGATGCGTGGGTTGGTGGCGTCGTAGGCATCGGTGTAGCTTTTGAAGGCCGCGCGCGCCCGGTCTCGATCGATAGCTGTCATAATGACTTCCTAAAAAGTTGTGTCTTTCGATCCGGTGGCAATTGTAGGTGAACTCGGTTGCTGCCGGATGATGATTCTGCCGTGTCGCTACATGCGGCTCGGAGACCTTGTCAGGATGAGAAACGTATGGTGCTCAAAATCGTTAGAACCGTCTGGCCAGTGATGCTTACCTATGTTGCAATAGGCGCGCCGTGCGGAATGATCATGGGGCAGACGGGAATGGAGCCCTGGATGGTCTTTGCTCTAAGCGGCACGTTTGTGACGGGCAGCGGGCAGTTTATGATCTGCAATCTTTGGCTGGCGGGCGTACCGGCACCTTCGATTATCGCGAGCGTTGCTGCCATCTCCTCGCGTTTTGCGCTTTACTCGGCATCGATCGCGCCGCATCTGAGGGGTGCCTCGAAGTGTCAGACGCTGGCTGTTGCCGCGACACTTACCGAGGAGGCATATGGCATCTCGCTTGCCAAGCTGATTGAGGGGGAGGATTGGGGCCCGCGCGAGTCCTTTGTGCTCAACGTGATCCTCATCGCAACATGGGGCGTTTCGTGTACGATGGGCGCCATCGTCGGCGCCGTTGTCGATGTTCCCACCGCCATTGCAGCCTTTGTCTGCACCTCGCTCTTTATCTGCCTGCTCTTTTCGCAGCGGCTGTCGCGCGGCAACGTTGTCGCGGCGGTTTCGGGCGCGGTGTCCGTCGCCGTATGCAAGTTCTTGGGCCTCGTGAATATTGCCGTGCCGGCAAGCGTCGTGGTCGGCATTACCATTGCGCTGGCGTGCGATGCTGTATTTGACGGAAAAGGTGCCCGCGATGCCCGTTAACGAGTTCTTGGTTCTGTGGCTGTCGTCGTGGGCTGCTATCGCGTTCTTTCGCATCGCGCCGGCGTTCGCCTTGCGAGGGCGGACCCTGTCGCCCCGCATTACCGAGGCCCTGGGCTATATCCCGCCCGCCGCCTTTGCCGCGCTGGTCGCCAACGACTTGGTGAGCCCCGGCGCGTTCGACGCGGGACTCTGGCCTGCCTTGGTTCCCTGGATTGCGGCCGCCGGCGTCGTGGTCGTGGCGGTCAAGACAAAATCGATGCTGTGGTGCTGCGTCTCGGGCATCGTACTCTATATCGTCTTGAGCCTTATATAGGGGTGGCGTCGCGGGCACCGAATCTCGTTCCATCCCAACTTGTCGAATTATTCACCGAGCTGGTCTATTTCTTTTGGTACCATGGTCAAACTTTACTGTAGCAAAGCGTGACGTGGGCTTTTGTACCCCGTCAGCGGAAATGGGGGTTTCATGGCACAGGAAGCAACCGCCAACGAGCAAAAGAAATTCAAGGTCCCGCGTATCCCGGGCGACATCATGATCTACCCGATGATCGTCGGCCTTCTGCTCAATACCTTCTGCCCGCAGGTCTTTGAGATCGGTGGCTTCTTTACCGCCGCCTGCCGCGGCGGTTCCAACACCATCGTCGCTGCGATCCTGCTCTTCGTGGGTGCCGGCATCAGCTTTAAGTCCACGCCGGGCGCTATCAAGACCGGCATCGTCGTGCTGATTCCTAAGCTTGTAGTGGCAGCCGCGCTGGGTCTGGGCGTCGCGTACTTCTTTAACGATAACTTTTTAGGCCTGAGCTCGGTTTCCATCATCGGCGGCATTACGTTTTGCAACATGGCGCTCTATACGGGCATCATGGGCGAGTTCGGCGATGAGTCCGAGCAGGGCGCCGTCGGTATCCTGTTCTTTACGGCCGGCCCCGCCGTCACGATGATCATCCTCGGTGTCTCGGGTCTCGCCAATATCCCCGTCGGCACCATCATCGGATCCATCCTGCCGCTCGTTATCGGCATGGTCCTGGGCAACTTGTTCCCGTTTATCAAGAACCTGCTGGTCCCCGGCGCCAATCCCGCGATCGCCGTTATCGGCTTTCAGCTCGGTGCGTCCATGAGCCTTTCGAGCTTTATCGCCGGCGGTATTTCGGGCATCCTGCTGGGCCTCATCACGCTCTTTATCGTCGGTCCCATTACCTTTGCCTTCGAGCGCTTGTGTGGCGGCAACGGTAAGGCGGCTGCGGCATGCTCCACCATTGCCGGCACGGCCATGACCACGCCGGTCGCCCTCGCCGAGGTCGCTCCGCGCTATGCCGAGCTTGCGCCCACCGCGTATGCGCAGATCGCCACCGCCGTCATCATTACGGCAATCATGGCCCCGATTCTGACCGGCTGGGTCGATAAGAAGTTCTGCCACGGCAAAGAGGATCTGTCGGTCGAAGGCGTCGAGGCTATTGAGGAGGCCGTCGCGACCGACATCGACGGCGAGTAACGGCCGTTACCGATAATTGATTCCGGCGTGCAGTTCGCGCCGTCCGAGCGCCCGAACGGAAACTGTTTTGCAGTGATGTTCGGGCGCTCTGCTATTATTCCCCTTACCCCTGCGGAGAAAGGGGCGTTTATTGCCCAGACACGAATCGGGCGATTCTGACCACTTGGATATTGAAGGGAGGGCGTCTAGTGGTTAAGGCACTCAAGATTGAGATATTCCTGCTATGCATGATTGTTCTTATCGGGCTTGCCGTACGAAGCCGTCGCTCCCTGTTCTCGAGCACCCAGCAGCTTTTGTTTAGCATGCTGGGCTACACGTCTGCTGCCTACATTTTCTTCGATATGATCTGGACGCTTTCGGATGGTGTGGACGGCACGTTGGGCATTGCAGCCAACTGGATTTCCAACGCGGTTTCGTTTTCGCTCTTCGCCATCGCGTGTCTCATTTGGTTTATCTATTCCGAGACGATGCAGGGCTCTCACCTTGTGACCTCGCGCTATAGGGTGGTGCTCGTAACGTTGCCTACGGCTCTGGTGGTCGTGCTGGCTTTTACCAGTTACTGGACGCACGCCCTGTTCTATATCGATGCGCAGGGCGTATATCGTCGCGGAGCGCTTTATATGATTCAGCCTATCGTTAGCTACTGCTACGTCATATATACGTCCTTGCATGCCTTTATTCAGGCTCGAAAAGTCGAAAGCCTGCAAAAGAAGGCCATTTATCGCACCCTCGCCTTTTTTGCGGTTCCCGCTCTGGTGGGCGGTACCTTCCAGGTTTTGTTTTCGGTACCGGGCCTTTGCTTCGGTATAACGCTGAGCATCCTGCTGCTCTATATCGTCTATCAGGAGCAGCTGATCTCGACTGACCCGTTGACTGGACTCAACAACCGCAACCGTTTTGAGACCTATATGCTGTCGCTCTTTTCAAATGTGGATCAGGCCGAAGATGTATATCTGCTTATGATGGACGCTGACGGCTTTAAGCAGATTAACGATCGCTATGGACATGTGGAGGGCGACCATGCTCTTCAGGTAATATCCGCTGCGCTCAAAGAGGTCTGCTCGGCGTCTGGTGGCTTTATCGCGCGTTATGGCGGCGATGAGTTCGTGGTGCTCCAAAAGGCAGCGGCGGAACAGGATATCATGCATCTTTGCGCGACAATCAACGACGAGCTCGCGCATGCCGAGGTGCCGTATGCATTGCGGATGTCCATCGGTTGCGCGCGGGTCGGCGATAGTGTTGATACCTGGCAAGACTTACTTCGCGCTGCCGATGCGGAGCTCTACCGCGTCAAGGCCGAGAAAAAGAAAGCCGGCATCCAGATACGCTAGGTAAAGGGTCGTACGCTTGCGTGCGTGGCGGCCCTCAGCTCATCGATGTATTCCATTAAGCTAAAGTGTGCAAACGCCCTCCCTAAAAAGCTGAGCTCGCTAGGCTTTTTTGGGTTTGTTGACGATGATGATGCCGCCGCAGACCAACAACAGGGCAACGATGACGGTAACGGGGCTCGTGCCAGCGCCCTCGCCGAGCAGCAGTGCGCTCAACAGCACGCCAAAGACCGGGTTCATAAAGCCAAAGACCGACACGCGGCTGACGGGGTTGACGGCGAGCAGGCGGGACCACAGCGAGTACGCGACGGCGGAAATGAGTGCCATATAAATGATGAGCGCGATGGCGGGGGCGATTTCGGTGGGGGACAACGTGCCGCCCATCAAAAACCCGATGGCGGTAAGGACCACGCCACCGACTAAAAACTGCCAGCCGGCGAGCAAGACGCCGTCATGCTCGCGCGAGAAGATGCCAATGAGGCAGGTCGACAGGGCGCCCGCAACAGTGGAAGCCAAGATAAAGCCCTCGCCGTCGAGCGTAAAGCCAAAGGTGCCGTCCGCGCCCGAAAGGTTGACGAGCGCGACGCCGGCAAAGCCCAGCGCACAGCCAAGCACCTTGGCCGTATTGAGCTTCTCGGTGTGAAATGCCAGGGCGGCAAAGAGGATTGCGAGGAAGTTGGCGCTGACCTCGATGATGGAGCTCGACATGGCGCTGGCGCGCGAGAGGCCCAGATAGAAAAAGAAGTACTGACCGATGGTCTGAAAGAGCGACAAGATAAAGATGGGCTTGATATCGCGTACCTGTGGGACGAGCGGGCGGCGCTGGGCCGCACTCATACCGGCGATAACCAAGATACCGGCAAGCGTGAAGCGCAAACCTGCAAAGAGCAGTTGCGAGGCGCTATCGTGCGCGGGGATGCCAAAGAGCTCGTAACCGATCTTGATGCAGGGGAAAGCCGACCCCCAGAGCGCACAGCAGACGAGGCAGCCCAGGATGAGTCCGGGCAGGGTGGCGAGATACGGCTTGCGGCTTTCCATGATGTCCTTCCTATATGCGCGAAGCAAAAAAGAACCCGCCACCGGATGTGTCGGTGGCGGGTGTTGTTACCCGAAGGGATTGTACCTGATGGGAAAGGTTTAAGCGAAGTAGGCCACGCCGCTCTCAAAGATCGGCATGAACTTATCGCCGGGGACATGCTCGGGCACGTTGCGGTACAGGTTGTCGCCGCGACGCTCGGCATGGCCCATCTTGCCCAGGACGCGGCCGTCGGGGCTCGTGATGCCCTCGATGGCGAGTGCGGAGCCGTTGGGGTTGACGGAGAGATCCATGCTGGGCTTGCCGTTCTCGCCCACGTACTGCGTGGCGACCTGGCCGTTGGCGATCAGCTGGGTGAGCACTTCGTCATTGGCGACAAAGCGGCCCTCGCCGTGGCTGATGGCGACGGTGTAGGGGTCGTCCAGGCTGCACTGCGACAGCCATGGGGACAGGTTGGACGAGATGCGGGTGCGCACCAGGCGGCTCTGATGGCGACCGATGGTGTTGAACGTCAACGTGGGCGCATCGGGCGTGGCATCGACGATGTCGCCGTAGGGCACCAGGCCGAGCTTGATCAGGGCCTGGAAGCCGTTGCAGATGCCCAGCATCAGGCCATCGCGGGCCTTGAGCAGGTCGCGGACTGCCTCGGTGACCTCGGGAGCGCGGAAGAACGCCGTGATGAACTTGGCAGAGCCGTCGGGCTCGTCGCCGCCCGAGAAGCCGCCGGGGATCATGACGATCTGGCTTGCACGGATGCGGCGGGCAAGCTCGTGGGTGCTCTCGGCGACGGCCTCGGGCGTGAGGTTGTTGATCACGAAGGTGTCGGCTTCGGCACCGGCTGCGCGGAAGGCACGTGCGCTGTCGTACTCGCAGTTGTTGCCGGGGAACACGGGGATGATCACGCGCGGGCGGGCGATCTTGGCGCCGCCGTACACGTGGATATCCTTGGCGCGGAAGTCGATGGTCTCGACCTCGGGGGTCTCGCCGGCGCTGCGGTAGGCAAAGACGCCCTCGATGCCGCTCTCCCAGGCCTCCTGGAGCTCGGAGAGCTCGATGACCTCGGAGCCGGTGTCGATGACATAGCCCTCGACGGTGGTGCCCAGGGGCTCGACGACAACGCCGTTGGCGACCTCGGGCAGCTCGGCGTCCTCGGCGAGCTCGACGATAAAGCTGCCGTAGAGCGGGGTGAAGAGGCTCTCCACGTCTACATCCTCGGCAAGCTCGATACCGATCTGGTTACCGACGCACATCTTAAAGAGGCTCTCGGCGCCGCAGCCGTAGCCGGGCGTGGAGACGGCCAGGGCGTTGCCGTTGGCGGTGAGCGCCTCGACGGCGTCAAACGCGGCGAGCAGCTGCTGAGCGTCGGGACGGTAGTCCTCGCCATAGGTGGCGGGGGCGATGCGGACGACGCGGTGCGTGAGGCCCTTGAACTCGGGTGAGACGGCGCGGGCGGCCTTGCCCACGGCGACGGCGAAGCTGATCAGGGTCGGCGGGACGTTGAGCTCGCCGGTCTCGTCCTCAAACGAACCGCTCATGGAGTCCTTGCCGCCGATGGCGCCGGCACCCAGGTCGACCTGGGCCATGAGGGCGCCCAGGACGGCTGCCGTGGGCTTGCCCCAGCGCTCGGCCTCGGTGCGCAGACGCTCGAAGTACTCCTGGAAGGAGAGATAGGCGCGCTTGTGCTCAAAGCCGGCAGCCACGAGCTTGGCGATGGACTCGACCACGGACAAGTAGGCGCCCGCAAACTGGTCGACCTCCATCAGATAGGGGTTGAAGCCCCATGCCATGGCACTCGCCGTGGTGGTCTCGCCGTCCACGGGGAACTTGGCGACCATGGCCGAGCTGGGGGTGAGCTGCGTCTTGCCGCCAAAGGGCATGAGCACGGTCGCGGCGCCGATGGTGGAGTCGAAGCGCTCGGAAAGACCCTTGTTGGAAGCGACGTTGAGGTCGGTGACGAGCGAGGTCATGCGCTCGCCGAGCGTGGTGCCGGCCCAGCTGGGCTGCCACACGCTACGGGCGCACACGTGGGCGACCTGGTGCTTGGGTGCGCCGTTGGAGTTGAGGAACTCGCGGGACAGGTCGACGATGGCGACGCCGTTCCAGGCCATGCGCATGCGCGGCTCGGCGGTAACCTCGGCGATAACGGTCGCCTCCAGGTTCTCCTCGGCGGCGTAGCCCATGAACTCCTCGACGTCACCGTCGGCGACGGCGCAGGCCATGCGCTCCTGGGACTCAGAGATAGCGAGCTCGGTGCCGTCCAGGCCGTCGTACTTCTTGGTCACGGTGTCCAGGTCGACATACAGGCCGTCGGCAAGCTCGCCCACGGCGACTGAGACGCCGCCGGCGCCAAAGTCGTTGCAGCGCTTGATCAGGCGGCAGGCGTCGCCGCGGCGGAAGAGGCGCTGCAGCTTGCGCTCGACCGGGGCGTTGCCCTTCTGGACCTCGGCGCCCGAGGTCTCGATGGACTCGGTGTTCTGGGTCTTGGAGGAGCCGGTGGCACCGCCGATGCCGTCACGGCCGGTGCGGCCGCCCAGCAGGATGATCTTGTCGGTGGGGGCGGGGCACTCGCGGCGCACGTGGTTTGCCGGGGTAGCGCCCACGACGGCGCCGACCTCCATGCGCTTGGCCACGTAGCCGGGGTGATAGAGCTCGTTGACCTGACCGGTGGCAAGGCCGATCTGGTTGCCGTAGCTGGAGTAGCCGGCGGCGGCAGTAGTCACGAGCTTGCGCTGCGGCAGCTTGCCCTCGAGCGTCTCGGAAACTGGGACGGTGGGGTCGCCGGCGCCGGTGACGCGCATGGCCTGGTACACATAGCTGCGGCCCGAGAGCGGGTCACGGATAGCGCCGCCCACGCAGGTGGCGGCACCGCCGAAGGGCTCGATCTCGGTCGGGTGGTTGTGGGTCTCGTTCTTAAAGAGGAATAGCCAGTCCTGGTCCTCGCCATCGACATCGACCTTCACCTTGACGGTGCAGGCGTTGATCTCCTCGGACTCATCGACATCGGTCATGACGCCGGTCTTCTTGAGGTACTTGGCGCCGATGGTGCCCATGTCCATGAGGCAGACGGGCTTGGCGTCGCGACCGAGCTCATGGCGCATCTCCATGTAGCGGTCGAAGGCCTGCTGCACCACGGCGTCGTCGATCGTCACGTCGTCCAGGACGGTGCCGAAAGTGGTGTGGCGGCAGTGGTCGGACCAATAGGTGTCGATCACGCGGATCTCGGTGATGGTGGGGTCGCGATCCTCATCGCGGAAGTACTGCTGACAGAAGGCGATGTCCGCCTCGTCCATGGCAAGGCCGCGCTCGGAAATAAAGGCGGCAAGGCCGGCCTCGTCGAGCTCGCGGAAGCCGTCGAGCACCTCGACGGGCTGGGGCTCGGGGGTCTCCATGTACAGCGTCTCGGGCAGGTCGAGCGAGGCGATGCGCGCCTCGACGGGGTTCACCACGTAGTGCTTGATGGCATCGATGGCGGCCTCGTCCAGAGCGCCCGAGATCATATAGACCTTGGCGGAGCGCACGGCGGGGCGCTCGCCCTGGCTGATGAGCTGCACGCACTCGCTGGCGGAGTCGGCGCGCTGGTCAAACTGGCCAGGCAGGAATTCGACGGCAAAGACGGCGCCATCGCTTGCGGGGAGCTCGTCGTAGGTCACATCGACCTGGGGCTCGCTAAAGACGGTCGGCACGCAGGAGCGGAAAAGCTCCTCGTCGATGCCCTCGACGTCGTAGCGGTTGATGATCCTCAGGGCCTCGATGCCCTTGATGCCGAGAATTTCGGTCAGCTCGCCCTTGAGCTGCTGAGCCTCGACGTCGAACCCGGGTTTCTTCTCCACGTAGATACGAGAGACCATTGGTTCCTGCCTTCCTGATCGGTTGGGCGTACGGTACGGTATGCGGCAGCGGTCGGTTTGCGGGGTCTGCCCTGCGGTCGCCTTGAGCCACATGTTTGTAAACCTCACTATGATACGACAGCTCGCGGCGCGTTGAGGACGGCGAGGGTGCTACAGTGAAGCGCAAACAAGAGAAAGGCATCACATGGCATTCGTTTCGCTCGCCATCATCGCACTCGTGGCCTTTGCGAGTCCTTTTATCGCCTCGGCGATTCCCGGAAAACCCGTTCCCGAGACGGTCTTTTTGCTCGTGCTCGGCGCGGTGCTGGGACCCCATATGCTCGGCGTCATCCATGTAGATGCCGAGGTCTCGCTTGTGTCCGAGCTGGGCCTGGCCTTCTTGTTCCTGCTTGCCGGCTTTGAGATCGACCCCAAGAGCATCACGGGCGTCGAGGGGCGCTACGGCTTGGCGACGTGGGTCGTCACGTTTGGTATCGCCTGGCTTGCCGTGCGCTTTACCCCGTGGTTCTCGGTCAGTCATTTCGACGGTATCGCCGTGACGCTTGCCCTCACTTCGACGGCGCTCGGTACGCTCGTGCCCATCATGCGTGAGCGCTCGCTCACCGGCACGCGCGTGGGCGACTCGATTCTCGCGTATGGCACCTGGGGTGAGCTCGGCCCTGTGCTTGCCATGTCGGTGCTGCTGTCTGCCCGCACCGGCATCCAAACGCTTGTAATCCTTGGCTTGTTTGCGGTGGTCTGCGTGTTGCTGGCCGTGGTCCCGAGCCGCTCCAAGCGCGTCGGCAGCCGCTTCTTTGCGTTTGTCGAGGAACGCGCCGATACCACGTCGCAGACCTTCGTGCGCCTGACGGTGCTCATCCTGGTCACGCTCGTGGCGTTCTCGGCTGTCTTTGATCTCGACATCGTGTTGGGTTCTTTTGCCGCCGGCTTTGTCTTGCGCTACATCATCCCCGAGGGCAACCATACGCTCGAGACCAAGCTTGATGGCCTGGCCTACGGCTTTTTGATTCCGGTATTCTTTACCGTATCGGGCGCAAAGATTGATCTGACGGCCGTGGCGTCGCGCCCGGGTCTGCTCGTGGGCTTTATCGTGGCGTTGTTGATTATTCGTGCCGTGCCCATACTTATTTCTATGAGCATTTGTCCTGCGACGCGTGATGTGTCGGCGTATGGTCGCATTACCGTGGCCCTGTACTGCACCACGGCCCTGCCGATCATCGTTGCCGTGACAAGCGTTGCCGTCAACGCGGGCGCGCTGTCGCAAGATATTGCGTCGGTCATGGTTGCCGCCGGCGCCATCACGGTGTTCTTGATGCCGCTGCTCGCGCAGCTCTTCTACCGCGTGGTCGACGCCGCGCCGGTCGCCGCCGTGGCAGAGGTTGCCGAGCATCCATCCGATGCGCTCGACATCCTGCGCGCCCACCACGACCTAGCGAGCTTGCTCGCGCGCGAGCATGAGCTGCTGACTTCGCATGGCCATGGTCGCGTATTCGAGGGCCTGCCTACGCTCGATACGATTGCCGAGCGTCTTTCCGCCGAGGCGGCGAGCGGCCACATCGATGCCCGCATCGTGGACGCGGCGCACCTGCTTGCCGATAAGACCTATGGAGACGAGGTCGACCCGTCCGAGCTGACTCCGCGCGAGCGTCGCCGCCTGGAGCGCGCCAAGCTCGCCGTGCGCGAATACCGCCGCCGCATGTTGGAGCTCTATGCAAGAGAAGAAGCCGAGGACGACGACGGCAAGTAGCCGACACCGCCGCGGAAAATGCATCCCGGAATTGGCGTCCAGAGTGGGATGCGCTTTCCGCGAGAAGCCCGTTGCGGAAAGCGTGTCCCAGAATGCGCGCCCAGAATGGGACATAGTTTCCGAAAGAAGGCCCTGAGGGAAGCTTCGCCCCGTTCTGAGCTGAAATACCGGGACGCAGTTTCCCTTACAAACAAAACAAGGCGCGCTGCCTGCGGTTGATGCAGGCAGCGCGCCTTTTGCGTTGGGCCTCGTTGAGGTTCGAAGTAGTGGACTAGTTCGCCATAACGCCTTCGGTCCAAGCCTCAACGTCCTCGATGCGCAGGACGTTGGCGACCTCGGCCACGCAGTCGACGCTGGCAAGCTCGGCGGCGGCAGCCTGGACGTCCTTCTCGAGTGCGCGGTGCGTCAGGAAGATGACCGAGCAGGCATCGCTGACGCCCGACTTGCCGTCCTCGACCTGGTTGATGAGCGAGATCGAGATGTTGTGCTTGGCAAAGATGTCGACCGTCTCGGACAGGGCGCCCACGCGGTCGGCGACCTTCAGGCGCACATAGTACTTGGTCTGGAGCTCGTCCATGGGCTTAAAGGCGAGGTTGTGGCCATAGGGCTCAATCTCGGGCAGCGGAGCCACGCCGCGGCTGATCTGCTCGGAGAGCGACAGGATATCGCCCACGACGGCGCTTGCGGTGGGGAAGGAGCCTGCGCCGGCACCGTAGAACATAGTCTCGCCCACGGCGTCGCCTACCACGTAGACAGCGTTCATGGCGCCGTTGACCTTGGCAAGCATATGGTCGGCGGGGATCAGCGTGGGATGCACGCGGACGTCGACACCGGCGTCGGTGTTGCGGGCGATACCGAGCAGCTTAATGGTGTAGCCGAGCTCGCGGGCCTGGGCGATGTCCTCGGCGCCGATGGTACGGATACCCTGCTGGTACACATCGTCGGTGGTAACGCGGGTGCCAAAGCCGATGGAAGCGAGGATCGCTGTCTTGCTGGCGGCATCGAAGCCGTCGACGTCGGCGGACGGGTCGGCCTCGGCATAGCCCTTGGCCTGTGCGTCGGCGAGCACGTCGGCATAATCGGCGCCCTCGGCGTCCATGCGCGACAGGATGTAGTTGGTGGTGCCGTTGAGAATGCCAGCGATGGTCAGGATCTTGTTGCCCACCAGGTCGTGCTCGAGCGTGCTGACAATGGGGATGCCGCCGCCGCAGCTGGCCTCGCACTTAATCTGCACGCCGCACGCGCGCGCCTTCTCGGCGAGCGTTTCGACATGACGGCCCAGCAGGGCCTTGTTGGCAGAGACGACGTGCTTGCCGTTCTCGAAGGCGGTGGTGAAGATTTCGGTCGCGGGGTGCTCGCCGCCGATGAGCTCGACGACGATATCGACGGCGGGGTCGGTGACGACGTCGTGCCAGTCGCTCGTAAAGGCCTCGCGCTCAATACCGGCGGCTTCGGCCTGCTCCCAGGCAAGCGCGCAGGCGCGGGTCAGCTTAAGGTCGATGCCGTAGGCGGCCAGGTACTCATCGTGGTGGCTCTTGATCAGACGGGCCACGCCGCCGCCGACGGTTCCCAGACCGATCAGACCGACGTTCACGGTGCGCAGGGGTTCGCTCATAAATAGCTCCTTCGTGCATCTTATGGATGGATTAACCGCTTAAAGGTTGAGTGCATTCTAGCGTGAACCGAGGGCGCGTGCTCGCCAGGCAACAGGAGTCGCACAAAACGGCACCCCCGAAACGCTGCGGAAACATTGGAAACACGCTCGCTACAAACGAACTTCCGTAACAAACTGTCAACGTTTGCACCATAAGGTTTGCCCTGTACCGCAAGACGGCCGCACCACGGCCAGCGAAAAGGGGGGCACCATGTTTAGCATCAACAACGTACTTAACCGCAGGAGTTTCTTGGCTGGCGCTGCGGCGCTCGGTAGCACCGCAGCACTCGCTGGTTGCTCGTCGGGTGGCTCGGACGGCGGCTCCGCCGATGACGGCAAGACCTTCAAGATCGGTGTCGTCGGCCCTTTGACCGGCGCCGCGGCAACCTATGGTGTCTCGGCCGAGAAGGGTGCCAAGCTCGCCGCCAAGGATTTCTCGACCAAGGACCTCAAGCTCTCGCTTAAGTCCGAGGATGACGTCGCTGACGGCGAGAAGGCCATCAACGCCTTCAATACCCTGTGCGACTGGGGCATGCAGGCTCTCGTCGGTCCCGTCACGACTGGTGCCGCCGTTGCCGTCTCGGGCGAGATTGCCGACGACATGCTTATGGTCACGCCTTCGGCCTCGTCGCTCGACGTCACCAAGGACAAGACCACGGTTTTCCAGGTTTGCTTCACCGATCCCACCATGGGCGCCAGCGCCGCATAGTTCTTGGCCGAGAAGTACGCGGATGCCAAGATCGCCCTGTTCTACAACTCCGGCGATACGTATAGCTCGGGCGTTGCCGACGCTTTTGCCGAGCAGGCCAAGGCGTCCAAGCTCGACATCGTCGATACCGAGACCTTTAAGGACGACTCTTCCACGAGCTTTACCAACCAGCTCACCAAGGCCAAGGAGTCCGGCGCCACGCTCATCTTTGCGCCGATCTACTACACGCCGGCGTCCGTTTTGCTCAAGAACGCCAAGGACATGGGCTACGACATGACCCTCATGGGTACCGACGGCATGGACGGCCTGCTCTCTGTGGAAGGCTTCGATACCTCTCTTGCCGAGGGCGTACTGCTCGTGACCCCGTTTTCGGCTGACGATGAGAAGAATGCCGACTTCGTCAAGGCCTATAAGGACGCCTACGACGAGACGCCCAACCAGTTTGCCGCCGACGCCTACGATTGCGTCCACGCCATCGCCGAGGCCATCGACAAAGCGGGCATCGACATTACGGCCGACGGCGCCGACATTGCCGGCGACCTTGCCAAGGCCATGCGCAAGATCAAGATCGAGGGCCTGACGGGCGAGCTGACGTGGAATGACAAGGGCCAGGTCGAAAAGCCCGCTACGGCTTATGTGATCCAGGACGGCAAGTACATCGCCGCCTAAGTGCATATACATCGAGACCGGCGGGCCGTTTTATTCAGGGCAAGGACGCCTGTAACAGAACGGAAACATTACTTTCACACAATAAAGTGGCTAAACTGCATAAACCGACAGTAATACGCAGAATTATGGATAAATGGGCAAAACAAAAGAAAAGTTGAAATAATCGCCACTTTTCTCAACTAAAGCGTCTACTATTTTGCGAACGCCGAACACGGCGAAGGATGGCCTGTCGGGTAACCGAAACCCGACGAGATTTGAGAGGAGAGCCGCATGTCGAGCCTCACCGGTAAGTCATTGAACCCTGTTATGAATCGCAGGAGCGTTATCGCGAGCGCAGCAGGTCTGGGGGCGATGTCCATTCTAGCTGGCTGCTCCTCCAACGGCGGCGACAGCGGTTCCGCGTCGGGCGACGCTTCGTTTAAGATCGGCACCATCGGCCCGCTGACCGGCGCCAACGCGTCCTACGGCAAGTCCGTTACACAGGCTGTCGAGCTTGGCTGCAAGGATTTCTCGACTAAGGAGCTGCCGCTTGTCAGCAAGGCCGAGGACGACCAGGCCGATGGCGAGAAGGCCGTCAACGCCTTCAACACCCTGCTCGACTGGGGCATGCAGGCCCTCGTCGGTCCGACCACCACGGGTGCGTCGGTCGCCGTTGCCGCAGAGTGCGGTAACGACCCCGAGACGTTCATGATCACCCCGTCCGCGTCTTCCGAGGACGTTACCAAGGGCAAGGATTGCGTCTTCCAGGTTTGCTTTACCGACCCCAACCAGGGTGTCAACGCTGCCAAGTTCCTGGCAGAGAAATATGCGGACGAGAAGTTCGTGCTGTTCTATAACTCCGGCGACGCCTATTCTTCGGGCATCGCAGATTCCTTTAAGGCTCAGGCCGCTAAGTCCAAGCTCGAGATTGTCGACGAGGAGACCTTTAAGGACGACTCCGCCACGAGCTTTACCAACCAGCTGACCAAGGCCAAGCAGGCAGGCGCCACCATGATCTTTGCGCCGATCTACTACACGCCTGCGTCCGTCCTGCTCAAGAACGCCAAGGACATGGGCTACGACGTCAAGATGATGGGCTGCGACGGCATGGACGGCATCCTGGGCGTTGAGGGCTTCGACACCTCTCTTGCCGAGGGTCTGCTGCTCATGACCCCGTTCTCCGCCGACGACGAGAAGAACGCCGACTTCGTCAACGCTTACAAAGATAAGTACGGCGATACCCCCGACCAGTTTGCCGCCGACGCCTACGACGGCGTGCATGCGGTGGTCGAGGCTCTCAAGGAGGCCGGCCTGGGTGTCGACGCCGACCCCACCGAGGTTGCCGAGAAGCTTCCCGAGGCTATGCGCAACATTACTGTTGACGGTCTGACTGGCAAGCTCTCCTGGAACGACAAGGGCCAGGTCCAGAAGGACCCGACGGCGTACGTCATTACCGACGGCAAGTACGTACAGGCCTAATAGGCCGCCTTACATAGAGCGGTTTTGATCCCAAGCAGGGGAGGTTTTGGCCTTCCCTGCTTGCTTGGTATCTAGGGACGATGTAACGTCCCTGTTTCATACATCAACTGGAAACCTATTCGAAAGGGGGATGTGGAACATGACGGTCTTTATCCAATACCTGGTCAACGGCCTGTCCATGGGCAGCGTCTACGCCATCATCGCGTTGGGCTACACCATGGTCTACGGTATCGCCAAGATGCTCAACTTCGCTCACGGCGACGTCATCATGGTCGGTGCCTATGTCTCGTTCTGTGCCACGTCGTATCTCGGCCTCCCGGGCTGGGCATCTGTAGTTCTCTCTTGTGTGGTCTGCACGGTTCTCGGTGTTCTCATCGAGGGTCTGGCCTATAAGCCGCTGCGCCAAGCAGGCCCGCTGGCCGTTCTGATCACGGCCATCGGCGTGTCTTACTTCCTGCAGAACGCCGCGCAGCTTCTGTGGGGCGCCACGCCCAAGAACTTCACTTCGCTCGTCACCTTCCCGGTGCCGGAGTTCTTGGCCAAGTTTAACGTAAGCGCCGTCTCGCTCGTCACCATCGTCGCCTGCCTGGTTATCATGGCCGGCCTGATGTTCTTTACAGGTAAGACCAAGATGGGCAAGGCCATGCGCGCTGTGTCCGAGGACAAGGCCGCCGCTCAGCTCATGGGCATCAACGTCAACCGCACCATCTCGATGACGTTCGCCATCGGCTCCGCCCTTGCCGCCATCGCCGGCGTGCTCCTGTGCTCCTACTCGCCGGTGTTGCAGCCCACCACGGGCGCCATGCCTGGCATCAAGGCCTTCGACGCTGCCGTTTTCGGCGGCATCGGCTCCATCCCCGGTGCCTTTGTCGGCGGTATTCTCATCGGCATCATCGAGGCGATGGCGCAGGCTTACATTTCCACGAGCCTTGCCAACTCCATCGTCTTTGGTGTTTTGATCATCGTCCTGCTCGTCAAGCCTGCCGGCCTCTTGGGCAAGTACGTCCCCGAGAAGGTGTAGGTGAGCGTTATGAAGTTTCTTAAAGACAAGCAGACGCGTCACGACTTTGTCACGTACGCCATGTGCGTTGTGGCGTTCGCCATCGTGTTCTTTATGCAGTCCAACCACATGATCCCGCGCATGATCGCCGGTCAGCTGGTTCCCATCACGGCCTATATCGTCATGGCCATCTCCCTTAACCTCGTCGTCGGCATCGCGGGCGACTTGTCGCTGGGCCACGCGGGCTTTATGAGCGTCGGTGCCTATACGGGCATCGTCACTGCCGTCGCGCTGGAGAGCACCGTTCCGTCCGATCCGATGCGTCTGATCATCAGCATTGTGGTCGGCGCTATCGCCGCTGGCATCTTGGGCTTCTTGATCGGCATCCCGGTCCTGCGCCTGAGCGGCGACTATCTGGCCATCGTGACCCTGGCTTTTGGCGAGATCATCAAAGAGGTCGTCACCTGCCTCATTGTGGGCGTCGATTCCCGCGGCCTGCATGTGATCTTTAACATCACGGGTAACTCCACGATCGACGACCTGCACCTGCTCGAGGACGGCACCGCCATCATCAAGGGCGCGCAGGGCGCATCGGGCGTGTCGACCTATTCGACCTTCCTTGCCGGCGCAATCCTGGTTATGGTCGCGCTCGTGATTGTGCTCAACCTGGTTCGCAGCCGTACCGGTCGTGCCATTATTGCCGTGCGCGACAACAAGATTGCAGCCGAGTCCGTGGGCATCTCCGTCACCCAGTACCGCATGATCGCCTTCGTGGTTTCCGCTGCCCTCGCCGGTGCTGCCGGAGCTCTCTTCGGCGGTAACTTCTCGCAGCTCTCCGCCACCAAGTTCGACTTCAACACGTCCATCCTCATCCTGGTGTTCGTGGTCCTGGGCGGTCTGGGCAATATGCGCGGCTCTGTCATCGCGGCGGCGTTGCTTACGGTGCTTCCTGAGCTGCTCCGTCAGTTCTCGGACTACCGCATGCTCATCTACGCCATCGTGCTGATCCTGGTCATGATCTTTACCAACAACCCGCAGCTCAAGGCGTTCTTCGCACGCATTAAGGACCGCTTTGCTTCCAAGAAGGAGGTGGCAGCCGATGCCCAGTAAATTTGAGTTCAAGAAGGGCAAGATGGTCCCGTATCCTTCTGGCGCCATCGTTCCCGACCGCGACCTGGGCGAGCGCCCTGCACTCGAGTGCATCCACCTGGGCATTGAGTTCGGTGGCCTTAAGGCAGTCGACGACTTTAGCCTGACTATCGGCAAGACCGAGATCGCCGGTCTGATCGGCCCCAACGGTGCCGGTAAGACCACGGTTTTCAACCTGCTCACCAAGGTGTATCAGCCCACGCACGGCACCATCCTGCTCGACGGCGAGGACACCTCGGGCAAGTCGGTCTATCAGGTCAACCGCATGGGTATTGCCCGTACGTTCCAGAATATTCGCCTGTTCAACACCATGACGGTGGAGGACAACGTCAAGGTCGGTCTGCACAACCAGGAGCGCTATTCCGGTTTTGAGGGCGTGCTGCGCCTGCCGACGTACTGGAAGCACGAGAAGGCCGCCCACGAGCGCGCCATGGAGCTGCTGTCCATCTTTGATATGGAGCACCTGGCAAACGAGCAGGCCGGATCGCTGCCTTACGGCGCTCAGCGTCGTCTGGAGATCGTCCGCGCGCTTGCCACCAACCCCAAGCTGCTACTGCTCGACGAGCCTGCCGCCGGCATGAACCCGTCCGAGACCGCGGAGCTCATGGAGAACATCGTCAAGATTCGCGACACCTTCGGCATTGCCATCATGCTTATCGAGCATGATATGTCGCTCGTTATGAACATCTGCGAGGGCATCTGCGTGCTCAACTTTGGTAAGGTCATCGCCAAGGGCACGGCCGAGGAGATCCAGAACAACGACGCCGTTATCGAGGCATATCTGGGCAAGCAGGATAAGGGGGAGAACTAAATGGCAGAGCCGATGCTTTCCGTCTACAACATCAACGTCTGGTACGGCGCCATCCACGCCATCAAGGACATCTCCTTTAACGTTAACGAGGGCGAGATCGTGGCCTTGATTGGTGCCAACGGTGCCGGCAAGTCCACAACGCTCAAGACCGTCTCGGGCCTGCTGCGTTCCAAGACCGGTTCCATCAAGTTTATGGGCGAGGACATTACTCATACGCCCGCTGATAAGCTGGTTGGTAAGGGCCTGGCTCAGGTTCCCGAGGGTCGTCGCGCCTTTTTGCAGATGACGGTCGAGGAGAACCTGGAGATGGGCGCCTATACGCAGCCCAAGTCCACGGTGGCTCCGGGCCTGGAGCGCGTCTACGAGCAGTTCCCGCGCCTGAAGGAACGTCGTCGCCAGGTCGCCGGCACCCTTTCGGGCGGCGAGCAGCAGATGCTCGTTATGGGGCGCGCCCTTATGAGTAACCCCAAACTGCTTATGCTCGACGAACCTTCCATGGGTCTGGCACCGATTCTGATCGAACAGATTTTCCAGATTGTCGAGGACCTGCACAAGGCCGGTACCACGGTACTTCTGGTCGAGCAAAACGCGCAGATGGCTCTTTCCATTGCCACGCGCGGCTACGTGCTCGAGACCGGCAAGATCACCATGACCGGCACCGGCCAAGAGCTCCTGCATGACGACAACGTCCGCAAAGCCTACCTCGGAGGCTAACCCACCTAACAAAAGGGGCGCTGACTATCTCAGTCAGCGCCCCTTTTTAATTTGCGGTGAAATAGGGACTGAATACGGGCTCCAGAGGCCAAAAGAGTCCCTATTCCACCGCAACTTCATGGGGATGTGTGACAATGCCCGTCGGAAAACATCTGCTGTCTTTGGGGGTCTATCTATGCTGTACGAGTTTTGTGCCGAGAACTTTGAGCGGGTGCCGGCGGCTATCGATGCCGGTGCAAGGCGTATCGAGCTGTGCGACAACCTTGCCGTTGGTGGCACCACGCCTTCGGCCGGCGTTATCAGCGCTACGACCAACTATGCACACGAGCACGATGCGCGGGTGATGTGCATGATTCGCCCGCGTGGCGGCGACTTTCACTACAACCAGGACGAGTTGCGTATGATGGAGATGGACCTGGGCCTTGCCGTGAGCGCCGGCGTTGACGGCTTGGTCTTTGGCTGCTGCAAGCCCTGCGCTGGCGGATGGGCACTCGACGAGCTTACGTTGGGCGCTCTCGTGATGGCCGCGGGCTGCGCGACCGAGGAATGCAAGCGTGAGCCCATCGACATCACCTTCCACATGGCGTTTGATCAGCTCTCGCCCGAGGCTCAGCTCGACGCGATTGACATACTCGCCGACTGCGGCATCACACGCATCCTGACGCATGGTGGCGCTGCCGGTACGCCGATCGAGGACAACTTCGAAAACCTGGCCCGCTTGATCGAGTATGCGGGCGACCGCTTGACCATCCTTCCCGGCGGCGGCATTTCCACGGTCAACCGCGATACCGTGGCGGCGGCACTGGGCGTCTCCGAGCTCCATGGCACAAGGATCGTACCGCTGGAGGTGTAGCCCGTGGCGCTTGTATTCGATGTTCAGCAGGCGAGCGGCAAGCCCGACGACAACCGTCGCCCCGGTACCGCGTGCCCCTTTTGCAACACGGAGGGGCTCACCAACATCATCCAGCGCGACGGTGACTGCATCTGGCTCGAGAATAAGTTCAAAACCCTGCGCGCCACCCATCAAACCGTGCTGATCGAGTCGGCCGATCACGATGCCGACCTGGTGACCTATGAGCCGGATGAACTCCACCATGTGATGCGGTTTGCTCTGGGTTGCTGGCAGCGGATGATCGACTCGCAGCAGTATCGAAGCGTGCTCATGTACAAGAACAAGGGTCCGCTTTCGGGCGGCAGTCTGGTCCATCCGCACATGCAGATTGTGGGTTTGGAGCAGGAAGACGGCTATGCTTCGCTGGTTTCCGCCAATTTCGAAGGCATCAATTTCTGGCAACAGGGGAGGATCTCGGTCAACATCTCAACCGAACCCATCATGGGGTTCTTTGAGGTCAACGTTTCAGCCCCACAGGGAATCGCTGCCAGCGATGACACGAGAGACCAAGCCGAGGCGGATCTCTTCGCCGATGCGATCCAGGTGGCTCTGCGCTATATCCTGAACGAGCACCACGGTGGTCGCGCAGAGTCGTACAACCTGTTCTTCTATCACCTGGGCGGTCGGACCATTGCCAAGGTGCTGCCGCGTTGGGTGGTTTCGCCCTACTTTGTCGGGTATCGGCTGGCCCAGGTCAATGCTGAGACCACGCTCGATGCCGATGCAGAGCGACTCCGCGCACATCTGGAGGCGCTCGCATCGTAAAGTGAGCGCCCGCACACTGCGGACAGCCTAGCGTGCCATGGCGTCGCGGCCGGCCTCGACACGCTTGCGCTGGGCGGCGCGCTCCTCGCCGGTCAGCCGCTCAAAGAGGTGCCCGATAAGCGAGGCGAGCACCTGCTGAAACAACGTTCCGCACATGACGGGAAACACGACTTCGCCCGGAAAGTATTGCGTGGCGATGACGGCGCCCGAAGAGATGTTACGCATGCCGCAGGTAAAGCACATGGTAGTCGTCTCGCTATACGGCAGATGCAGCGTACGGGCGACCAGAAAACCGACGACAAAGCCGCTGATGGCGAAGACCAAAATAAAGAGGGCGACTTCCAGGCGCACCGTGTTCATGTGCAGCACGTACTCGCTCATGGCGGTGGAGTTGGACGCGATGACACCCATCATCATGAACTTGCAGGCGGGCGAAAGCGCGGGGGAGAGTTTCTCGTGTCCCCATCCGCGCGTGAGCTCGTTGATCACGATACCGAGCACGGCGGGGATGGCGATCATAAAGGCCATATCATGCATCATGCTCGGCACATCGATCGAGACGGTGGCGCCCAGCAAGAGCTTGAGCGTGAGCGGAATCGTCACAGGCGAGATAACCGAGGACGTCAGGATAATGGTGAGCGCGAGCGGGCCGTTGCCGCCGAACATACTAATCCACATAAAGGCGGTGACTGCCACGGGTACGCTGTACTCGAGCACGATGCCGCAGACAAGGTTGGGGTTGGAACCAAAGAACAGTGAGCCCATGGCATACGCCGCGATGGGGATGAGCACAGCCGAGACAATTAACGCCAAAATCAAATGCAGGGGACGGCGGAACACCTCAGCCACCTGGTGAAAGGTGTTGCTGAGCGCACCCTGGAACGTCATAAAGGCAAACAAGGTGGGAACGATGGGCTTGAGAACGCCGATCTGTTGAGGAAAGAGCACGCCGAGCGCCACACAAATCGGAACGATGATTTGCATGTGCCCCGCGAGAAACTTGCCCAGTCCAACCCATTGCTTCATATGCTCTTGTGACTCCCTTTGCTCGTGAATCCGTTTTGACTGGATATGCTAGACGCTCACGTGTGTCCGTGCGTCAGAAACGCTCGATTATTTCGAGGCTATTACCGGCATCGTTTACCGAAACCGCGGCATGCTGCGGCGATTTGCGTCCGCGCCGCACGGTATAATAAATCCGTTCAACAGATCTGCCTGCCGAAGCGGGCATACACAGAGGACTCATCGCTATGAACCGTGAGAGGTATCGCGGCGACCTGCCCCTATCGGGGGTGGGTGCCTATGTCATCGCTTAAGACGACGCATCGCTGGGCGGTCGCTCAGCAAAACCCCGAGCTCGAAAAGGAGCTTTCGGCTGGTCTGGGCATTCCCGGGCTGGTGGCGCGCATTATGGTCGCGCACGGCATTGGCTCCATCAAAGAGGGCCAATTGTTTTTGACGCCTTCGCTCGATCGCGACTGGGCCGATCCACTCATTATCCCGGGCATGTCGGTCGTTGCCGACCGCGTCGAGCGTGCTATTCGCAACCACGAGCACATTGCAGTCTTTGGCGATTTTGACGTTGACGGTATTACGTCGACCTGCCTGTTGACCGAGGCGCTGCGCACGTTTGGCGCCGATGTCACGCCGTTTATTCCGCATCGCTTTGATGAGGGCTACGGTCTTTCGCGCGCGGCACTCGACCGCGTTAACGAGCTCGCTCGCCCCCAGCTGATCGTGACCGTCGATAACGGCATTGCCGCCAAGGAAGAGGTTTCCTATTTGGAGGACCTGGGGATCGATTTGGTGGTCACGGACCATCACGAGCCCTCCGACCAGGTGCCGCAGGGTGTGCCCCTGACCGACCCCAAGCTCGAGGACGAGGGCCCCTCGCGCGAGCTTGCCGGTGCTGGTGTGGCGCTCAAGCTGGTGCAAGTCCTGGGTGAGCGCCTGGGCAAGCCGTCGTATTGGCGTTCGCTAATCGAGGTCGCGGCGCTTGGCACCGTGTCCGACATGATGCCGCTCACGCCCGAGAACCGCGCGCTGGTTGCCGAGGGCATCCAGCAGATGCGCGTAACCGCTCGCCCCGGCTATATCGCGCTTGCCGCGCTTGCCAAGGCGGACCTTTCGAGCATTACGGCGGATGGCCTGTCATTCTCGCTCATTCCCCGCTTAAACGCTGCCGGCCGCATGGCCGATCCCAAGCTGGCGCTCGACCTGCTGCTTGCCCGCGATCCTATCGAGGCAAGCGCGCTGGCGGCCGAGCTCGAGGAGATCAACCGTCAGCGCCGCGAGATCGAGGCGGAGCTCACACGCGATGCCATGGCAAAGGTCGAGGAGACCTATGATGGCGGTCGCGCAATCGTCGTGGGTGGCGAGGGCTGGCACGAGGGCGTCAAGGGTATCGTAGCGAGCCGCCTGACCAACCGTTATCACGTGCCAGCGCTGCTGTTCTCGATCGAAAACGGTATCGCTCGCGGTTCGGGTCGCTCGGTGGGCAAGGTCAACCTGTTCGACGCTGTCGAGCGCTGCTCGGATCTGCTGATTCGTCGCGGCGGGCATGCGGGTGCGGTGGGCGTGACCATCGAGGCGTCCAAGCTCGACGAGTTCCGCCGTCGCCTTTCCGCCGTGCTGTCCGAGCTTCCCGCCGAGGACTTTGAGGACACTGACGAGGTTGCCGCCACCGTCGACCTCTCCGAGCTGAATATTGAGACCATCGAGCAGATCTCCCGTCTTGAGCCGTTTGGCCAGGGCAACAAGGTGCCGCTGTTGGCGGCCGAGGGTGTGACGATGTGCGACCGCGCCGTGGTGGGCAAAACCGGCGAGCACATGCGCTTTGTGGCGACCGATGGCGCCGCGAGCGTGCCGGCCATTATGTTCCGCGTGCCGCAAATCGATAAGCTCATCAACTGCGATAGCGCTGTCGACTTGGTGTTTGAGGCCGTTGCCGAGCATTGGCAGGGGCGTGTGAAGCCCAAGCTCATGATCAAGGATGTTCTGGTCCGCGATACCACGCTGCCCGGCGTCGACGATCCGGCATGCGAGCTTCGTCGTGGCGTGCAGCCGGCGGATTCTGGCCTGCGCCTGGAGTCGCGCAAGCGCGAGACGCTCGCCCAGCTTTCCTATACCGAGCTCACGCGCTCGCTTATCCATAGCTTTATCGGCTCGAACCAGCCGCACCGCGCGCAGGTCGAGGCGCTCGATGCCCTGGCCGATCACCAAAGTGTTCTGGCCGTTATGGGAACGGGGCGCGGCAAGTCGCTCATCTTCCATGTACATGCCGCGCGTGAGGCGGTGCTTCGCGGACGTGCGAGCATCTTTGTCTATCCGCTGCGTGCGCTTGTTGCCGACCAGGCCTATCACCTCTCGTCGACGATGGCATCGCTTGGCATTGGCGTTGGCGTGCTGACCGGCGAGACCGTGGAGGCGGCGCGCGATGACGTGTTTGCCGGCTTGGCTTCGGGCCGTACCGGCATCGTGCTCACGACGCCCGAGTTCCTGTCCATTCACCGCGACCGCTTTGCGCGTTCGGGGCGCATCGGTTTTGTCGTTATCGATGAGGCGCACCACGCTGGCCTTGCCAAGGGCGGCGACCGCAGCGCCTATCTCGACATGCCCGATATCCTCAAAGCCCTGGGCGACCCGGTCGTTATGGCTGCGACGGCCACCGCGACGGCTCCGGTCGTGGCCGAGCTTGCCCGCATGCTGCCGATCACTCGCACGGTGGTCGACGAGACGGTGCGCGAGAACTTGCAGCTCGAGGATGACCGAGATCTTGCGAGCCGCGAGAACCGCCTGGTGTCAATCGTGGCGACGGGGGAAAAGACCGTCATCTACGTCAATTCACGCGACCAGTCCGTGGCGCTCGCCAAGACGTTGCGCAAACGTGTGCCCGATTGCGCAACCCATATCGCGTTCTATAACGCGGGGCTTGCGCGTTCCGATCGCCGTCGCGTGGAGGAAGCATTCCGAGACGGAAGCCTCAGCTGCATCGTCTCGACATCTGCCTTTGGCGAGGGCGTCAACCTGCCCGATATCCGCCATGTCGTGCTCTATCACATGCCGTTTGGCGGCATTGAGTTTAACCAGATGAGCGGCCGCGCCGGTCGCGATGGCCAACCCGCCGTGATCCATCTGCTCTATTCGTCGCGCGACGCCCGCATTAACGAGCGCCTGCTCGACTGCTATGCGCCCGAGCGCGACGAGCTCGTCACGCTCTATCGCGCGCTGCAGACCATGTGGCGCTCCAACCGCGGCAAGACGGGGGACGATTCCTTTAGCGCGAGCGATATCGACATCGCGCAGATGTGCCTTGCCATCGATGCTCGCACGCCGGTCGACGAGCGTTCGGTGGAAAGCGGCCTGGGAATCTTCGAAGAGCTTGGTTTCTGTCGCGTTTCGGGGTTTGACGACACTCGTCGTATCGCGATGGCCGAAAACCCCGGCCGCGTGCAATTGAGCAGGTCAATTCGCTATTTGGAGGGCTTGCGCTCGCGCATGGAGTTCTCGGCTTTCCGGAGCTGGGCGCTCGATTCGTGCGCTTCTGATATGCTAGCCAAAGTTAACCGCCCGATCGTACCGCGGGCCTAGGGGAAGGGGACCTCGATGGATGCCGCAGCCCGTACCGCCCATGATTCCACCCTCCAGCCGTTTTCGGAGATGGAGCACTATAAGCATGCCGATGAGCTGCCGCCCGAGATT
>DBEZXT010000012.1:0-3518 GCA_048291645.1 Collinsella aerofaciens
GCGGTTCGCCGGGATGCGGTCTTACTGGCCCTGTGCGCGGTAGCGGGCCTCGGTGGCCTCCTTGGCCGGGCGCCACCAGGACTCGTTCTCGACGTACCAGTCGATGGTCTGCTTCAGGCCCTCGGCGAAGTCGGTGTGCGCCGGCTTCCAGCCCAGCTCGCGCTGGAGCTTGGTGGAGTCGATGGCGTAGCGGCGGTCGTGGCCGGGGCGGTCGGCGACCCAGTCGAAGTCCTCGGGGTCCTTTCCCATCGCCTCGAGGATCATGCGCAGGACCGTGATGTTGTTCTTCTCCCCGTCGGCTCCGATGAGGTAGGTCTCCCCCATCTCGCCCTTCGTGAGGATGTCCCAGACGGCCGAGGAGTGGTCCTCGGTGTGGATCCAGTCGCGGACGTTCTCGCCGCGGCCGTAGAGCTTGGGGCGCACGCCGTCGATTATGTTGGTGATCTGCCTGGGGATGAACTTCTCCACGTGCTGGTAGGGGCCGTAGTTGTTGGAGCAGTTGGAGATCGTGGCGCGAAGCCCGTAGGTGCGGGTCCAGGCGCGCACGAGCATGTCGGAGCTCGCCTTGGTGCTCGAGTACGGCGAGGACGGGTGGTACGGCGTCTCCTCGGTGAACTTGGCGGGGTCGTCGAGCGCCAGGTCGCCGTAGACCTCGTCGGTGGAGACGTGGTGGTAGCGGATGCCGTGCTTGCGGACGGCCTCCAGGAGGCGGAAGGTGCCCTCGACGTTGGTGCGCAGGAAGGGCTCCGGGTCGGCGATGGAGTTGTCGTTGTGGCTCTCGGCGGCGTAGTGCACGATCGCGTCGTGGCCGGGGACGATCCTATCGAGCAGCTCCGCGTCGCAGATGTCACCGACGACGAGCTCGACCCTGTCCTCGGGCAGCCCCGCGATGTTCTCGGGGTTGCCGGCGTAGGTCAGCTTGTCCAGGACGGTGACGTGGACGCCCGGGTGGTTGTTCACGACGTAGTGCACGAAGTTGCTGCCGATGAAGCCGCAGCCGCCCGTGACGATGATGTTCTTAGGTTCAAAAATCTCAGACATGAAAATCCAATCTGAAGCAAGTACAGCTTCTTTAGTATGCCGCAGGAAGTGACGCCGCGGCACTATTCAACAAAACTATCGGACATTTCGGCATGCGATAAGAGCCATGACCTTCGCAGAATTACTTCCCCTACAAAACGCCTCCGGAATGCAGTCTTTGTCGTACCGGAAGACCGAATTCCCAGTTTTATCGCGTAAGTACTTATAGAAGAAGTCTTCCCAGCTTTTAAACTTCTCACTGTTTACAAAGGCTTCTGGGGTTTCCAAAACCGCCTTAACATCTAACCTTGAAATTACGCCAGAGCTCAGCAGAAGCCACTCGAATGACTCGGGAAGACAAACCGTAACAGTATCGCGATGAATGTCTTGCAGCTTAAGGACGCGGTCCGCATGGCACCCAAATGCCGCTCCGTCCGCGACAACAAACACGCGATCGTCGAAATGCTGATCCAACCAGCCCAAAATCGCGCTGTTCGTCATGGCCGAAGCGCAGGTAAGCTCACTGTCAGCGAAATGCCGTTCAAAGAACTGGAAACCAGACTTACTGTCCTCGCATAGAAGGATAGAAAAGTCCTGTTTTGGCGCCGATCGGGAAATAGCATAACGATGATTTCCGCGATCTTGATAAACAGGGACGAAGGAATGGTATTTTCCGCTCGTCTTAATCTTGTAAATCTCATCCACGCTATACGGAAGATTGGGGAAATCAGCCCTTGAGATCAGCACGAAATAATTCGAGGAATACAGCACATGATGGGCAAACTCATCAGAATGGATCTCTTTTAAGCCCTCATCGACAAATACAATCGAGTCATGAACGGACGAAAGCTGGTTTCGCCAATCATAATCGGTCAGGGCGACACAGGGACAATCGCATCGCAAGGAGACACCCGACTGCTCGCCCGTTCGCATGTAGTCTGCGACCATGTCAAACAGTGTCGTCTTACCCGTGCCACTATCGCCACGCACAATAGTGATGTTCCGCTTGATGGTAAATGTGTACTTGGTTCCCCTACGGCGGGAAATCTTAACGAGATGCGAACCGTTCATAAGCAGCACCTACAGATACGGAATCGACTCGTGAATCAATTCGGCCATGTTGTGAACGATTCGGCCGCTATTCACGACTTTAATTTTAAAATCCTCGCGACCAAAGTCCATCACATGATAGAGATTCACAACGAGCTTGCGGTCTTTCGCCATGTCAAGAATCCACTTGGCACAGTTGTCACCACAGGTAGAGGCGTTAAAAATATGCTTACGATCAAATCTCATAAGCAGCAGCGTTTTCACGCCACCAGAAAGCTGGAGTGGAGAGATGGATCCAAGCACGGGGCTTTCGATGACGTTTTCGGAGACAACATCCGATCGATCGACATCTTTAATTATCGAGACTGCATAGGGATCCGTAATCCAAGTAGACCGGTAAGAGTTTTTGAAATATGTCGCTGTGTTGTAAATCGCTTCTGGCATATCGCCAAAGTAGACGCTTAACACATCCACTCCCAATCATATTGTCTTTATGGTCAACGTAATCATAACGAAAGGGGCCACCAGATAAACGGTGACCCCTAAAAGAAAACAAGCTGGCGCTAGTACTCGCGCGGGCTGTTGACGATCTCGCCGGCGGCGACCTTCTTCAGGTGCTGCCCGTAGACCGACTTGCCGTAGGCCTCGGCGGCCTCCTTGAGCCCATCGGTCGTGATCCAGCCGTTCTCCCAGGCGATCTCCTCGGGAACGGACACGGGCAGGTCCTGTGAGTGCTCCACGGCGCGGACGAACTCCGCCGCCTCGTGCAGGCTCTCCATGGTGCCGGTGTCCAGCCACGCGTAGCCGCGGCCCAGGGTGACGACGGACAGCGTCCCCTCCTCCAGGTACATCTGGTTGAGCGTGGTGATCTCCAGCTCGCCGCGGGCCGACGGCTTAACCTTATGCGCCTTGGCGGCGACGTCGCCCGGGTAGAAGTACAGGCCGGTGACGGCGTAGGAGCTCTTGGGCTGGGCGGGCTTCTCCTCGATGGAGACGGCTCTGCCCTGCGCATCGAACTCCACGACGCCGAAGCGCTCGGGATCGTCCACGTGGTAGCCGAAGACCGTGGCGCGGCCCGACTCGGCGTTCTGGACGGCGCGCGTCAGGTGGCGCGACAGGCCGTTGCCGTAGAAGATGTTGTCGCCGAGCACCAGGGCGCACGGCTCGCCGTTAATGAACTCCTCGCCGATGGTGAAGGCCTGCGCCAGGCCGTCCGGCGAGGGCTGCTCGGCGTAGGAGAGGTTCACGCCGTAGCGCGAGCCGTCCCCGAGCAGGCGCTCGAAGTTGGGCAGGTCCGTCGGCGTGGAGATGACCAGGATGTCCCGGATGCCCGCCAGCATGAGGGTGGACAGCGGGTAGTAGATCATGGGCTTGTCGTAGACCGGCAGCAGCTGCTTGGAGGTCACGAGCGTGAGCGGGTACAGGCGTGTGCCGGACCCGCCGGCGAG
>DBEZXT010000013.1:0-4963 GCA_048291645.1 Collinsella aerofaciens
TTTTGCATGTCGACGCCGCCGTGAATATCGCCCGTCACATAGACCGTCATCGGATCACCACTTCCCTGTAAGTCGCTAGCCCACATTCTGCACGATCACTAAGTCAACCGTTCCAGCCCTTCCATCCTTTGGGACCTACCCCTCGCTCTTCCATCCAAACGGGTCAAACACCCAAAAGATCAGATCGAGCACGCCGCCGGTCATCATGGCGCCGGCAAGAGCCATGCAAACATGCAGAGAACTGGCACTTCGGAGCACATCAAACGGCCCCAGAACAGCCAGCAGCGCGACCGTTGCGCCGGCAAGGCACAGCGCGAGGCACGGCCCCGCGTTCTTGACGCACTTCTTTGCGAGATGCTTGGTGTTATCACTCATCGATATCGAACTCCTTAGAGGGTCGTTGCTTGAATTCGCGCCGCCGCGGCAGAGCAGGACGGCAGGTTAAGTGTCACATGCCGTGCGGACATCAATGGAGAAACCGCCTGCTCGACCAACCTTTGACGCCGTTTTGCACCGGCACCACATCCCCCGTTATCGAGGTCTAATACTTTTCCCACCGCCACCCAAAAACTCATCCAACGTTAATCTTGGCTCAAGAATCGCTTAATCTATAACCTGCACTATAGAGTTCGACCAAGGGCGGGGCGGCGCCGCGCAACGCAGACCGCCGAACGCAACGCTCGCGCCCGGGCAAATCGCCCGGCGTCGCGCCCATCGAACGAAAGGACAGGTCATGGACGACCTCGAAAAAGTTGAAACCATCCGCACCAAGTGCAACGTGAGCTACACCGATGCCAAGGCCGCGCTCGACGCCGCCGACGGCAACGTTTTGGACGCCATCATTTGGCTCGAGTCGCAGGGCAAGACGCAGACCACATCGGCGCACGCCGCCACCGAGTCCGTGCCGGTCGATGAGCCCTCGGCCGAGATGGTCGCCGCGCAGGCAGCCTACGAGAAGTCGAGCGAAAAGACCGACTTCTCCAAGAAGATGGACAGCGTGTGGGAGTACCTCAAAAAGCTCTTCCGCCTGAGCCTGGACACCAAGTTTATCGCCACGCGCCGCGATGCGATCATCCTCAACATCCCCATCCTGATCCCCATCATCGCCCTGTTTGCCTGGGGCGCTACGATTTGGCTGATGCTGATTGGCCTGTTCTTTGGCATGCGCTACCGCATCGACAGCGACGGCGACGTGCCCGGCAGCATCAACAACCTTATGAATCACGCCGCCGACGCCGCGGACGACATCAAGCAAAATCTGAACGACGACAAGTAATCGCAGACGGGGGCACACATGGCACGGATCCTGATCGTAGAGGACGAGGAGAAAATCGCCCGCTTTGTGACGCTCGAGCTGGAGCACGAGGGCTACCAGGTGGAGCACGCCGCTGACGGCCGCACCGCCGTGGACCTGGCGCTGGAGCGCGACTACGATCTGATTCTGCTCGATGTGCTGTTGCCACAGCTCAACGGCATGGAGGTCCTGCGGCGTGTCCGCAAGCACAAGGATGTGCCGGTGATTATGGTCACCGCGCGAGATGCCGTGATGGACAAGGTGGCCGGGCTCGATGCCGGCGCCGACGATTACCTGACCAAGCCGTTTGCGATTGAGGAGTTGTTCGCACGGATCCGCGTTGCGCTGAAGCGCTCGGAGGCCGTGCGGACGGCTTCGGGCGTTGGCGGCATCGGGACGGGCGCGGCGAGCGACGCGGGCGTCGGCGCCGGTGCGATACCCCCGGTCAGCGACTCGGCCCAGGCTTCCGCCTCGCCCTCCCCCGCTACGCTCACCGTTGGCTCAGTCGTGCTCGATCCCGGCCGCCGCGAAGTCACAGTCGGCGGCTCGCCTATCGCGCTCACGGCTCGCGAGTTCGACGTCCTCGCCCTGCTTATGGCGCATGCCGAGACCGTGCTCACACGCGAGCGCATCGCGCACGAAGCGCTGGGCTACGAATACGTGGGCGACACCAACAACGTCGACGTGCACATCGCGCACCTGCGCGCCAAGATCGAAGACGCTGGTGGTGCCCGCATCATCCAGACCGTGCGCGGGGTGGGCTATGTCTGCCGTGCGTAACGCCGAGTCCAAGCGCGTCACATCCATCGCCCGCGCCATCAACTGGAGCTATATGTGGTGCCGCTTGATGAGCTACGTCTGGCTCGATCTGTTGCTGATGGTGATTGCGGCGGCGATCCTCGTCTATGGATACAACCAAACGCTGCCCGACAGCGCGTTTACCGCAGGCTGGATTCCCGGCACCACCGTTCACGGCATGTCGCTGACGCCTGCGCGCGGCTGGGACCTGACAACGCTCACCTATACCGTCGAGCTTGCGCGTACCACCAAGACTTTCCCCCTCGCGCAGGACCTCGTCACGCTATGGCCTCTCTACCTTGTCGTTGTGGGTTGGCAGGTTATCAGCGTGCTCAACATGCTCGGCGGCGCCCGCCGCGTGCGCCGCACCATGGCGCCGCTCAACGAGCTGGCCCTGCGCGTGGACGAACTCGGTCGCATGCAGCCCTCCGGCGGCAAAATGGAAACACTGGAGCAGGCCATCGAGCGCGCAAGCGTCGACTCGCCGAGCGTCACCACCGGCGACGCCGACCTGGCGAGCATCGAGGTCGCACTCAACCGCCTACTGCGCCAGATGCAAGAGGCCAAGCTGCAGCAGATGCGCTTTGTCAACGATGCGAGCCACGAGCTGCGCACGCCCATCGCGGTGATTCAGGGTTACGTAAACATGCTCGACCGCTGGGGCAAAGACGACCCGGACGTGCTGGCAGAATCCATCGCCTCGCTCAAGGCCGAAAGCGAGCACATGCAAGAGCTCGTGGAGCAGCTGCTGTTTTTGGCGCGCGGCGATGCCGGGCGCACGGTCCTGCGGCGCGCGAATACCAACCTGGCCGCACTGGTCGGCGAGGTATGCGAGGAATCGCAGATGATCGATACCGAACACACGTATCGGCTGGCCTTTGACGCTGCGCTTGTCAGCGACCCACGCTGTGACGCGTCTGTCGACGTGGCGCTCGTGAAGCAGGCTCTGCGCGTGATCGTGCAAAATGCCGCCAAGTACTCGGATGCGGGAACGACCGTCACATTTGGCATAACGCCCGATGCGGGCATGGGCACGATCGACATAAGTGTTGAGGACGAGGGCATCGGCATGAACCAGGAATCCGCAGCTCACGCGTTTGAACGGTTCTACCGCGCCGACAACGCACGCGATGCCGGCGCGCAGGGCTCGGGTCTGGGGCTTGCCATTGCCAAGTGGATCGTCGATAGCCATGGCGGCGTCATCGGCGTGACCTCGGTCGAGGGCGTCGGCAGCCGCTTTACGATTCGCCTGCCGCGGTAGGAAGCCCCTCGGCATAAATAAAGGGATAGGGCCACGCGGCCCTATCCCTTTTTGCTAGCTATGGCAGCTTGTGCGCTACTCGCGGCACAGGTGCACGGCGAAACCGGCGAACTCGCGCTTAAAATACACGAGCTTGGTGCCGCCGTCGGGCAGCAGCACGCGCGACTCCTCGTTGACCTCGAGCCCGCGCTCGGCAAACCACTTCTCGGCCGCATCGATGTCGTTGACGGCAAAGCCGATGTGGCCCTTGGCGCCACGACCGTTCTGCTTCATGATCTCGACCAGCGAATCGTTAAAGTACGAAACGGGGGTCTCGATAACGGGCAGGCCCATCATCGTCGAGAACAGCTCCGCGATCTCCAAGGCATCTGCCGGGTCGGTGGCGTTAATGCCCACATGGGCAACGCGCATACCAAAGAGCTCTACCGGGTTGGCGTTCTGCTCACTCATGCAGTCAGCGCCTACTGGGCCATGACGTCGAGAACGGCCTTCTCGGCGGCAACGCGGTTCATGCCGGTCATGAAGGGCACGCCGCTCACGTACGGGCAGGTGAGGCCCTCGGGGGCAACGGTGGTTGCAATCAGCAGGTCGGCGCCCTCGTCGCAAGCATCCTTGGCCTCGGAGATGGCGCACTGCACGATCTCGTACTTGTCGGCGTAACCGTTGGCGTCGAGCAAGGTGGCGACCTTCTGGGCAACGAGTGTGGAAGTAGCAGCGCCAGCACCGCAAGCCAAAACGATCTTCTTCATAGGTAATGTCTCCCTTCATGGTTTACTTTAGGTAAGTGTACCGCAGCGAGCGATGGCACTCAGCCTCGATGAGCTTTTATGCCAGTTTGCTTGCACGCTGCGTATAATACATCTAGTACGTGTTGTCATACCGCTCGCTTTAAGAGCGACTAAGGACTCTGAAATGCCCGATTCCCGCACCCTCTGGACCGCCGTCGTTATCATCTGCATCGCCGTGTCGGTGTTCTTTAGCGTCAAAAAACGCACCACGTTCAAGCGTCTGCAGCAGTTGATGGCCGCCAAGCAGTGGGACGAGTTCGATCGTTTGCTCGACGGCAAACTCACCAGCATGCTGTACCCACGCTACAACCGCGACTACCTGCGCCTGAACTCCTATCTGCTGCGCGAGGACCACGAGCGTGCCAGCGAGATGTTCGACCTGCTGCTGGGGCTCAACCTCCCCAAGATGCAGCGCGTCGACCTGGTGATCAAAGCCTTTAACTACTATGTTGGCCAGGAGGACCGCAAAAAGTCCAAGGAGTTGCTGCACGAGATCAAGGGCTTTGAGGGCGGTCAGGCCGAGGCAGTTGCGCACGAGTGCCAGCTGATGTACGACACGATGATCCTCAAGCGCCACAACGACATTCCCGAGCTGGAGCGCATGCTCGAGGATGTCGGCGACGACCCGGTCAAGCGCTGCCGCTTGGAGTACCTGCTGGCCCTGCAGTACCAGAACAAGGGCGACGAAGCCAAGTTCCAGGAGTTCCTGGAGAAGTCGGGCCAACACTCGATGGCCGTCAACGCGTAACGGACGGCTTGTGCTAGACTTCTAGTCTCACGGGGGCGTGGCGGAATTGGCATACGCAGGAGACTTAAAATCTC
>DBEZXT010000014.1:0-23850 GCA_048291645.1 Collinsella aerofaciens
AAGGCGTCGACGACATGCCGGGGGCGGACCGGGACGGGTTCAACGGCAGGCCCCGCCGACCGATTGCAAGCGGTCGGCGGGGCCATTGTGGCTCTTGACAGCGGATTGGGTCATATGAGCGAAAGCCCGCCAGAGCGAGCAAGGTGCCTTGAAGCGAGGCGGCATTGACCTTCTGGTCATGCCGCCGAAGCTGAACGTCAGATTGCCGCCCTGGCGGGCTTGCAGCGTCAAGTGGTTACGCGGTTTGGTAAAACCGCGTAACTATAGTTCGAGTTCGTTGAGGCGCAGGATGGCCACGATGTAAATCTTGAGCGCCTGCTTGAGCTGTTCCTCGTTGGCGCACTCGTTGGGGCCGTGCATCTGGCCGCCCCACGAGGGCAGCTCCAGGCCGGTCTCCTCGGGGCCAAACGAGACGGCGCGGGCAAAGTTGCGCGCGTACGTGCCGCCGCCCATGGCAAAGGGTTCAGCATGCTTGCCCGTAAACTCGTTATAGGTATCAATAAGCGCCTTCACGGCCGGATCGTCGGCAGACACCGAGAACGGCACCTTAGCGCGACCCAGCTGGCACGTCACGCCAAAACGGCCCACGAGCGGGTCGAGCTGCTCGCGGATGGTATCGGCACTCGTGCTGTCGGGGAAGCGCACGTCGATGACCTGCTCAATATGGCCATCCGCCACGCGAATGACGCCAGCGTTGCAGGTAAGCGGGCCAAACGCCGGACTCGTCGCATCGATACCCAGGCCGCGGCCATAGGCATCCGCATGCACAAAGGCCAGGAACTTGACGAACTCGTGCTCGGCAGGCGTCAGCAGGCGCTCATCGCGTGCACCAAACGCGTCCTCGGCCTCGCGCAGGTACGTCACGATCAGGCCGACGGCGTTGATCGTCCCCTCGGGCATCGAAGCATGGCCACCGATACCGTGCGCGAAAATCTGGGCATGGCCGTTCTCGAGCGCCGTGATCTCCAGGCGGTCGGCGTTCTCAATGGGCGCCGGCAGTTCATCGGCGGCAATCGCAAGCTCGCAGATAGACTGCGACGGAATGGCGTTGCTCGCCTCGGCACCGCTCCAGGACACAATGCGCCCGCCGTCGATCTTGGGGCTCACAAACGTCGCCCCAAACTGGCCCTTCTCGGCATTACAGACCGGGAACTCGGCATCGGGCGTAAATAGAAAGTCGGGGTCTGCGTGGTTCTCCAGATAATGGTGAACGTCGGACATGCCCACTTCCTCATCGCAGCCCAGCAGCGCACGGAAGGTATAGCGCGGCACAATGCCGTGCTTGAGCAGGTAGGCGCCGGCATAGAGCGACAACACCGCCGGACCCTTGTCGTCGATCACGCCACGGCCGAGCAGCCAGCCCTCGCGGCGCTCCATCGCAAACGGGTCGGTGTTCCAACCGGGGCCAGCGGGTACCACGTCCACATGGCAGATGGTCGCGAGCTGCTTATCGCCGCGGCCCGGAATATCGGCGATGCCCACAAAGCCCTCGTCGTCGCTCGTCTGGTAGCCGAGCTTTTGCGCGATGCCGAGCGCGCAATCGAGTGCGTCACGGACCGGGCGGCCAAACGGCGCGCCGGGCTCCGCATCAGCAGAAACTGCCACGGACGGATAACTCACCAGCTGCTCGATATCGGCGACGACATCCTCCCAGACCTCGTCGACATACTCGGCAACGCTCTGCTCCACCTGATTCATGGACGACCTCCTTAGCAATGAGCGGCGAGCGTGCCCGCCCCTCACATTACGTCATTAGATAGCGAAAAGTTTAGCAAGCTCGGCCACCGAGTGCACCACCGCATCGGCGCCCGCGGCCTCGTGCTCCCCCGGCGCCGCCGCGCCCGAATAGATGCCGATGCACGGCACGCCCATCGCGTGCGCACCCTCCACATCGTTGAAGCGATCGCCGATCATCACGGCCTCGTCCGCGGTCGCACCCAGGGCCGCCAGGGCATCGCGGACCGAATCGGCCTTGGTCTCGCGCCCCTGCGGCGGATTCATGCCAACCACCGCCTCAAACTGAGAAAGCCCGAGCTCACGTACCATATCGATGCACTTTGCCTCCATGCGCGACGTCGCCACGGCCATACGCTTGCCCCGGGCGGCCAGCCCATCCAGAAACTCGGGGACCCCGTCGAACACGGGATACTCCTCCGGTCCCAGCTCATCAAAAAAAGCACGGTACTCGTCGGCCACCACAGGCGACTCCTCGCGGGAAAAGCCGTAAAAGTCGTGAAAGCTCTTCCACAGGGGCGGCCCGATCATGCGGCGCAGATCACCCATCTGCGCCTCCGAAAACCCGCGCGCAGCCAGCGTCTTGCACGTCGAGGTCATCACCGCCCGGCCCGTATCTGCCACCGTGCCGTCAAAATCGAACAGCACGACCGGCCGTTTGCCTATCTCCAACGCCTCCATCGGCATTCCTCTTCCCCAGTTGACGATTTCCACACCGACACTTCAAACTGTTGACTATTCAACAATTGAACCTAGTAATGTGGAACGACTCAACTATACTTGTCGCACTTTGCTCTCAGAAGGCGGCGCGCAAGCGCCCCAACGAAAGGTGCAATTATGTCTTTTGCCATCATAACCGACTCCACGTCGGACATCTCCCCCGCCCGCGCCCAAGAGCTCGGCATTTACGTGATTCCGCTGCATGTGATTATCGAGGGCGAGGACCTGCTCGACCAGGTGCAAATTACCGCCCAGGAGTACGTCGCGCGCATGGCCGGCTCCGAGCAGCTGCCGCACACCTCGCAGCCAAGCGCCGGCGAGTTCAAGGCGCTCTTTGATCGCGTGCTCGCCGACGGCCACGACAGCGCCATCTTTATCTCGCTGTGCAGCGAGTGGTCTGCCTGCTACGCCAACGCGTGCCAGGTTGCCGATACCCACGAGCTCGACGTGCGCTGCATCGACTCGCGCACCGGCTCGGCTGCCGAGGGCCTGCTGGTGGAGTACGCGCTGGCCATGCGCGAGGACGGCCGCAGCCTGGACGAGACCGAGGCGCAGATCCGAGCGACGCTGCCCGACGCCCACCTGCTGCTGATTCCCCGCACGCTCGAGAACCTCGTTAAGAACGGCCGCGCGCCCAAACTCGCCGGCCAGCTCACGCAGATGCTCAACATTCGCCTGGCCGTTTCGCCGGAGTGGAAATCGGGCGAGATCAAGGCCATCAAAAAGGGCCGCGGCGCCAAGCGCATCGTTGCCAACACCATGGCCGATTGCCTCGCATTTTTGACCGAGCATCCGGGCTCCAGCGTGCGTGTGCTCACGACCGGCGCCGCCGAGGAGCAGGAGCTCGTCAGCCATGCACTCGCAGGCCAAGATTACGTAGACGCCGGCACCGGCCCCATCGGCTGCACCATCGCCACCCACGTAGGCGTCGACGCCATCGCCATCAGCTACTGCCCCCGCTACCAACCTGCCAAATAGGGACAGGTTTATTTTGGCATGTTTTATCTGGGCAAACGTCCAGCGCCAACAAATACCAGCCTGACTAGATCGGGCAGGCAGGAGCTATCGAACAACCAAGGTACAGCCAGCCGTAGCAAAGCCATCATGCCGGTGCACCCCAACTCAAGGCGCGCCGGCATCCCTTTAGGAATTGCGGTGGGAAAGGGGCCGAATAGTCGAAAGACAGCGAACCGCCGAATGCCGCTCACGGAGCGGCACCCCACTATCACCGAACCAAAATCGAAGTCGCATATCTCATAAAGCTGAAATGACGTACCCTCATCCCAATGAACGCTGACAAGAATGGCATTCAAATGAGCAACGCCGTGCATCAATACGCCCTTTTCGGGAACGCCTTATTCAAACTCAATAAAACGGTTGTCCACGCTTCAGATCCGCGTAAGCAGATCGTAATCTGTAGCAACGGTCCAGACATCCGTTACGCAACACTCGAAGAATGGGACAAAGCCGGCAAATCTTTCGGCGAACGTGCACAGACCGAGGGCATCGTTACCAGCGCGAGCCCAGCGCGCGACAAACTCGAGCTCTTTCGCAATCTTTTTACCGGCCGCAAAGATGTGCACGCTCACGGGTATCGCAGAAAAGACGGGGGCATCGGCTATACACCCGCCTGCGCAAATGAGTGGAAGCCAGGCATTTGCCCCAAAGCAAACCATCACAGAGTTAAATGCGCTGAATGTCGCAGCCGCACATTCCTTGAGCTGAACGATGCCGCCATTATCGCCCATTTCAAAGGCAGCGACGACAGGCTCCGGGACGTCATAGGTCAATATGTTCTCGACAAAGACTGCAACACAAATGTCCTTGTCATTGATTTTGACAAAGCCGATTGGAAAGAAGCGACAAACGCTATCAGGCTTGTCGTAAAAAACTATGGAATTAACGCTGCGGTCGAGCGATCAAGGTCAGGCAACGGCGCGCATATCTGGTTTTTCTTCCTAGAACCTATAAACGCAAAGACAGCACGAGATTTCGGTAGCTGCCTTATCGCCGAAGCAGCGGCACTCAACAAGACAATCACCTTCGAAGCCTTTGACCGAATGATACCCGCGCAGTCCACCATTCCTGAAGGCGGCTTTGGAAATCTCATTGCGCTGCCCTTTCAGGGAAAAGCGCAGCGGGAAGGAAACAGCGTATTTGTTGACGAACGATTCGAGCCCTTTCCCGACCAATGGCTTTACCTTTCGCAAATCCAACTAATCTCGCGTGCGACGGTGGATCGTCTGATCGAGGACACCAAAAACAAACCGCTTGGAATAGCAACAGCTGCAGCGACAAACAAAACCAGGCGCAATGTCCAAAAGCCACGAAAGCGGCTCCCGCTCACGCCACGAGACTTCCCCTCGAACCTGCTCGTCACACAAGCCGATATGCTCTACATCCCCGAAAAGTCTCTGAGCCCGGCAGCTCAAATGGAAATCCGCAGGCTTGCGACATTTGCCAACCCGGAGTTCTTCCGTGCGCAATCTATGCATCAATCAGTATTCGGCAAACCGCGACTCATAGACCTCAGCGAACTTAGAGATGGCCGCGTCGCGATTCCCAGAGGCTGCAAAGCCCAACTTGAGCAGCTGATTCAAGAAGCCCACGTTACTGCCCATTATTCAGACGAACGTAGCACAGGCAATCCAATTGAGATGGCATTCAAAGGGACCCTTCATCCCGAACAGCAAATTGCCGCCGACCAGATGCTTGAATACGAAGACGGAATCATGTCTGCGCCAACGGGCTTCGGTAAAACCGTCATCGGAGCTTATCTTATTGCCGCCGTTGGTCTTCCGGCGCTCGTCATTGTTCCAAAGACCGCGCTCATAGCCCAATGGAAATCGCAGCTCGAACGATTTCTCGACATTACGGACACCAGAGAGCCGGTCCGAACGCCAAAAGGACGAATCAGCAAAAAGCAACCTCCCCTTATTGGACAAATCGGAGGGGGCAAAACCGCCGTCAGCGGCCTTATCGACGTCGCTTCCTTTCAGTCGCTATCTGGCAAAGACTCCCAAACCGGGGAGCCGATAGTTAAGAACCTTGTTCGCAATTACGGCCTCATTATCTGCGACGAATGCCACCATGCTGCCGCGCCACAGCTCGAGCTCGTCCTCAAGTCCGCTCCAGCCAAATATATATATGGCCTCTCCGCGACACCCGAGCGCTCCGACGGACTCACGCGGGCGCTCTCGATGCTCTGCGGCCCGCTTCGCTATGTCATCGATCCAAAAACGCAGGCAATTCAGCAGGGCATCCAGCGCATCGTTCGACCGAGATTTACCGGCATTCGGCTATCCGCCTACGAGCCGGATGCAAGCTTCAATCAGATTCTCGATATGCTGTGTGCACATGCGGCAAGAAACGAATTGATTGTCGATGACGCCCTCGAAGCAGCGTCAAACGGTCGACATCCGCTCATACTATCCAAAAGGAAAAAGCATGCTGAGGAACTGTTCAGGTTGCTTAATGATCGCAGACACGAGCCCATACTCTTAACCGGAGAAATCGGCGCCAAAGAAAGAAAAGCGATACTGAACAGTCTTCCCGGCTTTGAGCATGAACATCGAATCATCGTCGCCACCGAAAGCCTTCTGAGCGAGGGCTTCGATCTGTCCTACCTTGACACCCTTTTCATTGCCACGCCGATATCTTGGGACGGCAGCGTAACGCAGCAGGTGGGCAGACTGCATAGAAGCCACGAGGGCAAGCAACAGGTTGAGATATTCGACTACATTGACCTGTCGATACCCATGCTCGCCCGCATGTACCAGAAAAGACTCAAGACGTACGCCAAGTTGGGGTACGAAATTTATTCAGCAGAGGACAGCGAGCAACCCGATTACAACATTCTCATAGAGCCGGCAAACGCTATTGAGGCATTAATTAAAGACATCACCGGTGCCACAAAGAGTGCCTTCATAGCCGCATCCTACGCATCCGCCGCATGCCTCACGAAACTCACCACCACACTCGCAGGCGCAGCCGCCCGTGGGATTACCCTTGAGGTTTATGTTGCCTCACCTCCACGCGATGACGCGAAAGCGATTTTTGCCGAGATGAACGTCGACTATTCCGTCAAGGCCAAAGGGCGGCTGTGCGCGGCCGTGATTGACGAGGAAACTGTCTGGTACGGGACTATCCCGCTGCTGGCATTCCCCAAGAAAGAAGACCGCAGCATCCGTTTCAAAAGCAACGAAGTCGCCGCTGAGTTTTTGAGCGAAATCCAGCAATGAGGAGAACCGGGGGCCGCAGCAGCGAACGGGGCACGCCTATCAGTTGCGGTGAAATAGGGACTGTTTTTGGCCAATCGACCGCAAATCAGTCCCTATTCCACCGCAACTTGGAAATCGGCGATCAGCCCAGCGGACCCTGAAACAGTTCCTCATGCGAGCCCATTCTCACCAGCCTAATCACTGGGTTAGTCTTATGGGGAAGATAAAGAACGACCACATCGACCAAGCCATCGGATAGGTGGAAATCGATGTGGCCGTTGTAGTTTCCGCCCGGGTTTGAGAGCTCGTGGGCGCCACACTCCGCCGGAAGTGACCCATGAGCCACAAGCTCTGCAACCGCCGCTTTAAACTCACTTTTTAGCTGCGGATGCATGCGCATCGTTCGTTTGTAGTCCGCCTTAAATTGAGCCTCGACTTTAATCTCGAACATCGCTATTCCTCATCGAGGAATGACATAAGCTCATCAGCGTTATTGAATGACGGGCTATCGTCCGGCAAAATCCCCAACTCATGAGCCTCGGCGATCACCATGGCACGCCTCGTCGCCTCGTTGGGCATCTCCGCCCTTCCTACAATCTCAAAAGGAATCTTTCGCTGATTTACCAGCTGCCGAACGGCAAGATTGAGATAGGAATTGAGGCTGAGGCCGACCGAATCCAAGAACTCAGTCGCCTGCTCCTTGAGCCCCTCTTCGAGGCGAACCGTCGTAGGCTTAACCGTTGCAGTAGACATACGCGACCTCCTTGCCCTCGTCTTTTGCATCAGTATACCCAATATAAATGGCAACCTGACGTTAGATAGCATCAGATTGCCATGCATATTCATGTCGCGGTAGACACGATTGCTCTACATCAACCCGCTGAGCGCAATGTCAACGGCCTCGTTGAGGTCGTCGGTAATGTGTACCAGATCCGGGTCGAGCGGGCTAATCATACTGGCGCTCATTACCGGGCCGTTGAGCCAGTCGAACAGGCCCTGCCAGTACTCGCTGCCCACCAGCACGAGCGGCATGCGCTTGACCTTGTGCGTCTGCACCAGCGTGAGCACCTCGAACATCTCGTCGAGCGTGCCAAACCCGCCGGGAAACACAATAGCGCCCGAGCTGTATTTGACGAACATGGTCTTGCGCACAAAGAAGTAGCGGAAGTCCATACCGAGGTTCACGTATTTGTTGAGCCCCTGCTCGTGCGGCAATTCAATGCCCAGGCCAACTGACTTACCGTTGACACTCGCCGCTCCCCTGTTGGCCGCCTCCATAATGCCGGGGCCGCCGCCGGTGATAACCGCCACGCCGCGCTGCGCGATCTTGCGGCCGACCGTGCGCGCCGCCTTGTAGAGCGGATCGGTCTTGGGCGTGCGGGCACTGCCGAAGATGGTCACCGCGGGCCCGAGCTCGGCAAGCGCGCCAAAGCCATCGACGAATTCTGCCTGAATACGAAGGACGCGCCACGGATCGGCATGCAACCAGTCGGTTGAATCTTCGGGCGCCAGCAGGTTGGCGTAGGTGTTGTCCTTAGGAATCATGGGGCCGCGCATGACCACGGGGCCGCGGCGGTACGTCTCGTCGTAGGCGGGCTCGCCCTCGACGTTCTCATTCTTAATCATGGGTGCTCCTATCGAAAATAGAAACGGGCGGGATCGACGCCATGCGCCAAACACCCGCCCGAACATCAACTATTCGGTATGGTACCCACGATGCATAAAGTGCTTGCAAGCTATCGGTCAGCGGTCGCGCAGCCAGCGTCAGAGAATGTGACGAGCGGCTGCCGCTCAGCCTTTGCCGTTGCCCACGCTCCGCAAGCGTGTCTGTCGCCCTTAGTAATCCACCGCCGCAGGACTGTTCATCCAGTCGCTCACAAACGCGCCGTAGCGGCCCTCGATAATGGCCTGACGGGCACGCTGCATAAGGTTGAGCAGGTAGTAAATGTTGTGCATCGACAGCAGAATACCGCCGAGCATCTCCTTCTGCGTGACCATGTGACGGATGAGCGCACGGCTGTAGCCGCCCGTGCACACCGGGCAGGTGCAGGTGGGGTCGATAGGGCCGTCGTCGTGCGCAAAGCGCGCGTTGCGGAAGTTAAGGCGACCTTCACTGGAGAACGCCGTACCCATGCGGCCGGTGCGCGTCGGCAGCACGCAGTCGAACATGTCGATGCCCACGCCAACGCCGCGCACGAGCGTGGTAGGGTTGCCGACGCCCATGAGGTAGCGCGGCTTGTGCTTAGGCATGTACTCGAAAACCAGCGGTGCCAGCGTCTCGAACATGGTCTCGTGGTCTTCGCCCACCGAATAGCCGCCGATGCCGTAACCCGGGAAGTCGCCGCACTCCTCCAGATGGCGCAGCGAGCGCAGGCGCAGGTCCAGGTGCATGCCGCCTTGGACGATGCCAAAGAGCGCCTGGTCATCGCGGGTATGCGCCTTATAGCAGCGCTCGGCCCACATACTCGACAGCTCAACGGCGCGCTCGACGTAGGCGCGCGTGGCGGGATAGCCCGGGCACTGGTCGAGCTGCATGCAGATATCGGAGCCGAGCTTCATGGCGATTTCCATGTTGTCCTCGGGCGTCCAGAACACGTGGCGGCCGTCGTAGTCGTTGACGATAAAGCGCACGCCCTCATCAGTGAGCTTGACCGCGTCGTTGTGGCTGAACACCTGGAAACCGCCCGAGTCGGTGAGGATAGGGCCGTGCCAGTTCATAAACTTGTGCAGGCCGCCCAGCTCGGCGATGGTATCCTCGCCGGGACGCATGGACAGGTGATAGGTATTGGCAAGCACGATCTGGGCGCCGAGCTGCTTGACGGTCTCGGTAGGAATACCCTTGACGTTTGCCTTGGTGCCCACGGGCATAAAGATTGGCGTCTCGATGTCGCCGTGCGGGGTGTGCAGTACGCCGGCGCGCGCGTGCGTCGTCGGGTCCTCGGCGATCAGGTCGAATTTAAAAAGGCTCTGGTCCATAAACTGGAACTCCTTGGTTGCGGTTCATACGCAAACCATTATACGGGCAACCCGCAAGAAGCACCGACTCGACAGAAACTGGCGCAAAGGAAACCTGCCCCCTGCACCAATGCACCAGGATAAAAATGATCCGTTTTCCTCCGTCCCCAACGGATCATTTCCGACGGCGAAAACCCGCCAGATCGAGCAAGGTGCCTTCAAGCAAAATGGCGCCGCAGGTTGAGCATAAGTCAGCGAGCGGGCCGCATTTGAGACAAGGTGACGTGAAACGAAAGGGCGCTGACCTTCTGGTCGCGCCCTTGAAGTTGAACGTCAGATTGTCCAAATGCGGCCCGCGCAGCGTCGAGCCGTTACGCGGTTTGGTAAAACCGCGTAACCCCTAAGGCCGCTGGCCCATGCCACCCTCGAGGGTGACGGTCTCGCCGTTCATGTACTTAAAGTCGGGACCACAGAGCTGAACGACCACGCGGCCGATTTCCTTCTCGACGTCGCCGTAGTGACCCGCCGGCGGCATGTGGACGTTGGCCTTGAACGCCTCGGGATAGGCATCCTGGAAGTTCTCGAGCGCAGCGGTCCAAGCAAGCGGGCAAACGATATTGACGTTGATGCCGTCCTTGCCCCACTCGTTGGCGGCAACGCGGGTCAGGCCGCGGATGCCCTCCTTGGCGGCAGCATAGCTGCACTGGCCATAGTTGCCAAACAGGCCGGCGCCCGAGGCAAAGTTGACCACGGAGCCCTTGGTCTCCTTCAGGTGCGGATAGGCCTTCTGCATGTACAGATAGGTAGCATACAGACCGGAGTAAATGGCCAGGTTAAACTGGTCCATGGTGTGATCGGCGATGGTCACGCCCGAGGCGCTGGCCTGAGCATTGTTGACGACGGCGTCGATGCGGCCGAACTCCTCAATGGCCTTGTCGATGACGTTCTGGACGACGGCCTCGTTGTCCTGACCAGCCGAGACATCGGCCTGAACAGGCAGAACCTTGACACCGTACTCGGCCTCGAGAGACTCCTTGGCGGCCTCGAGCTTGGCGACGTTGCGGCCGGTGATGACGAGGTTCGCGCCCTCCTTGGCAAATGCGATATCGATGCCGTAGCCGATGGAGCCAGCGGAACCGTCCTTGAGCGTGGCCTTGCCACCGCCGGTGACGATCACGGTCTTACCAGTGAAAAGTCCCATACAAAGTCCTTTCAAATCGCGACGGGCACGCCCGCCGACTGCGCGCATCCAACTTCACGCGCCAAAAGCTGAAATGCAACTTTAGCTTCTTCAAGTGAAAAATAAAGCCCATGGCAGGCGAACGGCGCAACGTCTTTCGGCGAAGGGAATGTCAAGTAATAATTGAATAGAGCGGCCGAGTTTTTGTTAACGAGACGAGCCATCGAACACGTTTTGAAACTTTGCTGCGGCGCGCGGGATGTCGGCGCGAGACTTTATCATAGGGTGACAAACAACGATGAGGAGCACATGCCTATGACAGACGAGCTGGACCCCCAGACTCAAGAGCATATTGATGATCCCGCAGACGTCACCGCAGATACTGACGCTGTGACCTGCGATGGTATCGACATCGACGACCCCATCTTGGACGAAAGCGCTACGGCGGAAACCCCCGAAACAGAAAACGCCGATGAGCAAAACGACGATGCGCCCGCTAAGGACGACGCCCCTGTACAGGACGACGCCCCGCAAGCAGCGGGCCCCATCGAGGTGTCTTCGGAAGAAGAGCTCGATGCCGTCATGGACTCCATGATGGATGCTGTCAAAGCGATGAAAGACGCCGTCGCCGATGCCGATATTGATGCCGAGGAAGAGGAGGCCGCCGAGGCGGCCTCGACCTTTGTGCCCGGCGAGACTCCGGTTGCCGACCAGGGCAGCACCATGCCCTCGTTTCTGCAGCTCGAGCACCCCACGATTGGCGCCGATGCGGTCGATCCGCACGCAGCAGGCTTTTCTGTGGTCGAGGGCGGTACCGGCAATATCGCCGCGCCGCAGGCTGCCGATGCGGACGCCGCCGACACCGCTCGCCCGACCGCCCCGCACTCCCCCGCCGCGAGCCGCGATCTGGGGACCGCTGTCTCGAACACAGCGAACGCCGTGGGCGCCTTTATCGCCCAGGGTGCCTCGGCCATGCGCGAGATGAATGCCGCGAAAAAGGCACTTGCCGATGCCCGCGCCCACCTGGCCGAACTTGAGCAGCGCATTGCCGATCAGGCCGAGGAACTCGAGACGCGCCAGGATATCGCAGGCCGCTACGACCAGATCGTCGCCGACCAGCGCCAGGCGATCGCCACAGCGCAAAAGACCGCTGCGGCAGCCGAGATTGACCGTGATGCCCACGCCGCCAAAGCGACAGAGCTCAAGGGGCAGTTCGAACAAATGAAGACAGAGGATGACGCGACTGAGCTCCGCCTGAAGGCCGCGCTCGATGCCGTGGAGGCCCGCGAGGCGAGCTCGCGCGAGACCGGCAACCGCCTCGTTCGCCGTCTTGAGGATTCCAAGCGCATCCGCGACAAGGTGAAGGCCGAGCGAGACGCCGGCATTGCGGCCGCACAACAAACCGTCGACGCCACGCGCGCCCAGCTCGAGACGCTGCGTCATGAGTATGCCGAGCTGCAACGCAATCCCTCGGCAAATCCCGCCAACTATACGGTGCGCACCAGCGAGCTCTCGATGCAGATCTCCGACACGGCAGATGCCCTGCGTAAAGCCGAAGAAGATGTCCCGCGCATCACCGCCGACCTTGAGCACTCGCTTGCCGCAGCCGAGCAGGCCGTCGAGCAGGCTCAAGCCCCCATTGCCGACGCCAAGCGAGCCCATCAGGCCGTGACGGCAGAGGCCGATGCCGCGCGCGACGAGCTGCAGACCGCAAAAACCACCGCCGCGACGCGCCAGCGCGAACTGCGCGAGAAGATCGCCGCCGAGGACAAGGCACGCCGCGACCAAGAGCAGAGCATAGCCAACGCCCAAGCAGATGCCGCGCATGCGCAGTCGATTATCGAACAGGCGACCGAAGTACACGACCACCCAGAGATTACTGAGTCGCTTGCAGGATCCTTGGCCCGAGACAAAGCCGAACACGCCGAGACCGAGCAAGAAGTCGCCCAGCTCGAGGCCACCGAGGACGCGGTGCGCGAGCGTACCCGCGACTCACGCATCAAATTCACTGGCGCCATCGTCTGCATCGTCGCCGTGATTCTGGCAATCATCCTGATCTGGCTGTTCGCGAGCAAGTAAACCAGCTGCCAAAAAACGCCTCAACTCAGTTGCGGTGAGAAAGTTTCTGTTTAGCCCCAAAAAGGCCAATTCAAGAACTATCTCACCGCAACTTATTTAGATCGACGCAAGGCAACCTATCCCTCTTGCACCGATCTCTTGACATAAGGACTGTCCCCAGGTGCCGGCACAAAAGGAACGTCCCCAAGTGCCAAGTGCCGTAAGAGTGTCCCCTTTGACTAGTCATTTAAGAACGTCCCCAATGACTACCCAATGACTACCCAATGACTACAGCGACAACCACGGCAACGCCGATGTTTTGGCAACGACAGCGAGCGGGCCGCATTTGAGACAAGGTGACGTGAAACGAAAGGGCGCTGACCTTCTGGTCGCGCCCTTGAAGTTGAACGTCAGATTGTCCAAATGCGGCCCGCGCAGCGTCGAGCAGTTACGCGGTTCGTAGAACCGCGTAACTAACAAATGAGCATCGCGTCGCCAAAGCTGAAGAAGCGGTAGCGCTCCTCGATGGCAGCGGCGTAGGCATCCATGATCTGGTCGCGGGTGGCAAGCGCGCTCACGAGCATCATGAGCGTGGAGCGCGGCACATGGAAGTTCGTGATCAGCGCGTCGACCACGTGATAGGTCGAGCCGGGCATGAGGTAAAGCTGCGTCGTGGCGTTCTCGCGCACCACGATGTCACCGCGGCCAAGCGTATCGGCCCCGTCCTCGCGGCCTTCAAAATAGCGCGCCGTCACGGCCGGATCGGACACCGGCGCGTCCGTGTCAAACGCGCTCTCGAGCGAGCGCACCGCGGTAGTGCCGACGGCGATCACACGATGACCCTCGGCCTTGGCCTTATGCACGGCGTCGACAACCTCCTGCGACACGTGGTAGCGCTCGGTGTGCATGACGTGCTGCGTGGGGTCGTCCTCCTCCACCAAGCGGAAGGTATCGATGCCCACCTCGAGCTCGACGGCGGCAAACTTGGCACCCTTGGCCTCGATAGCAGCCATGAGCTCGGGAGTAAAATGCAGACCCGCCGTGGGAGCAGCGGCCGAATGCTCCTCCTTCATGGCGTAGACGGTCTGGTACTTCTCGGGATCGCCCTCGTAATCGGTAATGTAGGGCGGCAGCGGCACGTGGCCGGCAGCATGGATGGCCTCGTCGAGCGTGCGCGGCTCGCCGGCGGCATTGCAACCGGCCGGCTCAAAGCGTACCAGGCGGCCGCCGCGGCTATCGGTGACAAAGTCGACAACCTCGGCCGTCAGCACCATGGGAGCCCCCTCGGGCGCATGGGCGCCACCGGCGCGATACTCAATATGAGCACCGGGCTTCAGGCGCTTGCCCGGCTTGACCAAGCACTCCCAAACATGGCCCAGCGGATCCACGTCCTCGCGGCGCTTGAGCAGCAGAGTCTCGACCACGCCGCCCGAGCCGGCTTTGCGACCGATCAGGCGAGCCGGCATCACGCGCGTCTGATTGATGACGAGCACGTCGCCCGGCTCGATATAGTCGATGATGTCGCGGAAGATGCGGTGCTCAACGGTACCGCCGTGCTCCAGCGGCGTTCCCGCCTGGGAGCCCTTGCGATCCACCACCAGCAGGCGGCAGGAGTCGCGCGGCTCGGCAGGAGCCTGGGCAATCAGTTCCTCGGGAAGGTTGTAGTCAAAATCATCGGTACGCATAGACACGTCGGATACTCCTTATATAGCTAAAGTCCGCTCTACATCCTAGCAGGCTGACGTCCCAAATGAACTACTTTTTGGCGGCTTTGCGCTCGTCGCGGATACGGGCGCGGTCCATGGCCGCCTCGATAGCCGAGAAGCGGCAACCACAGTAGTTCTGCCGATACATGCCAAGCTCGCGCGAACGGCGTGTCGCCTCGGGGTAATACGGGCGAAAATCGCGAATCACCGGGGTGAGCCCATGTGCCGCCGCCAAGCGCTCAAGCACGTCATTGCAGGTATCGAACAGCTGGTACGGCGAGACGGCGAGCGTCGTGCCCACAAACTCAAACCCGCGCTCCTGGGCCACGCGGCACGCCTCGGCCAAGCGCAAGGCATAGCACGCGCGACAGCGACGAGGCCGATCGGCGCCCAGCGGTGCCACGCCGGCCTCCCAGCGCTCGCGGTCCTCCCCCGCCTCGATGAGCTCAATGCCGCCATCGGCACACCACCGGCACAGCTCGTCCAAGCGCCGCTGCCATTCATCGCGCGGTTGAATATTGGGGTTGGTCCAGCAAATCGTGGGCTCAAACCCTTCCTCGCGCAGCAGGCGGACCGGCTCAAGCGAGCACGGCGCACAGCACGCATGCAGCAACAACGGCTTCATCGACATCTCCTCACCCAAAAAAGCGCACGCCGAAGGACGTATCCTCACAGGCGACAATGCGGCGGTCGCGCAAAATGGTCCGCACGTAATACCAGTCGCCCACACAGCCCGACAAATGCAAGCCGGCCGCCAGGTAGCACAGCAGCGGATAGCCCGAGAACGCAAACCCCAGGGCAAACGCTGTCGTCACAACAACCGTCGGCGCCAGGCAAACTGCCACGTACCGCCGGCGCGAATACACCACGCCCTCGGCGCAGGCATAGATCATCGCCGTCTCGCGATTCGCCCCAAAGGTCACCTGCGCGCCCGCAGGCGCCAGCAGCTTAAAAAACGCACCGTGCACCAGCTCGTGCACGGCAAATGACGCCGCCGAAACCGCAGCCAAGCCGACTATCCAGCCCAAGACCGTGGTCCAGCCGCCCGCGTCAGCCGCATCCAGGTCCGCAGGCCCGCCCAGCAGCATAAACACCGGCACCAGGCACACGGCAAATGCGCCAAGCACCGCCATCCCCCACACAAAGCAGGCGTGCAGAAAATCCTCGTCCTCAAACGCATGTATGTTGGAAATCTCATTCATAGCATCTTAGGATAGCGCCCCTGCCACGTACCCGTCCGCATGTGCGATAATGTCGAACGATATGCACGAATTGACCACCGCGTCGCCAGGCCTTGCGCCCGGCCGCGCTCTCACCATATGCGAAGGAGTCCCATGGCATCCAAATACTCCATGAACGACCGTCCCAGCTGGCCTCGCCGCGCCATCGTTACCGCCGGCGAGCCCTACGGCAACAAGGGCCTTCACTTTGGCCACGTTGGTGGCGTCTTTGTCCCGGCCGACTTCTTCGCCCGCTTCCTGCGCGACCGTCTGGGCCGCGAGAACGTCATCTTCACCTCGGGCACCGACTGCTACGGCTCGCCCATCATGGAGAGCTACCGCAAGCTCAAGGAGAACGAAGGCTACGACAAGTCCATCGGCGAGTATGTCGAGTCCAATCACTCCCGCCAGGCCGCGACCCTCAACAACTACAACATCAGCTGCGACATCTACGGCGGCTCGGGCCTTGAGCCGGCTGCGCAGATTCACAACGAGGTGACCGCCGAGATTATCAAGCGCCTGCATGAGCAGGGCACCATCTCCAAGCGCTCCACGCTGCAGTTCTACGACGCCAAGGCCGGCACGTTCCTCAACGGCCGCCAAGTGATCGGCCGCTGCCCCATCCAGGGCTGCAAGTCCGAGAAGGCTTATGCCGACGAGTGCGACCTGGGTCACCAGTTTGAGCCCGAGGAGCTCATCGCACCCAAGAGCCAGCTCACCGGCGAGGTGCCCGAGCTGCGCCCGGTCGACAACCTCTACTTCGACCTGCCGGCCTACCTCGACTTTATGAAGACCTACACCGCCAAGCTCGCCCAGAACCCGCAGGTTCGTTCCGTGGTCTCCAAGACCATGGAGGAGTGGCTGCTGCCGGCACAGCTCTATATTCAGAACAAGTTCCGCGAGGCCTTCGACGCCGTCGAGGACCAGCTGCCCGAGCACACCGTGCTGGAGCCCGAGGGCAACAAGAGCAGCTTTACCGTCACCTTCCCCAGCTGGAAGGAGCGCGACGACGCCCACGCGGTGCTCGCCAACGGCGGCGTGCGCTTCCGCAGCGGCAAGGCGCTCGTGCCCTTCCGCATCACCGGCAACATCGACTGGGGCGTTCCGGTGCCCGAGGTCGATGGCGTCTCCGACGTCACCTGCTGGTGCTGGCCCGAGAGCCTGTGGGCACCCATCAGCTACACCCGCACCGTGCTCGCACGCGATGCCAAGGCCGCCGGCGTGACCGAGGGCGTCGCCGCCCAAGATGCCGCCCTCATGGGCGAGCCCGCCGCCGATTCCACGCAGGTCCCCGCGCCCGCCTACCAGCACAGCTCGCTCGACTGGCGCGACTGGTGGTGCTCTGACGACGCTCAGATTTACCAGTTCATCGGTCAGGACAACATCTATTTCTACTGCATCGCGCAGACCGCCATGTGGGAGGCCCTGGGCTGGGACCTCACGCAGAGCACCGTCAGCGCCTGCTACCACCTGCTCTACATGGGCAAAAAGGCCAGCTCGTCCTCGCAGACGCCTCCCCCGCCGGCAGACGACCTGCTCAACCACTACACCTGCGAGCAGATGCGTGCGCACTGGCTGTCGCTCGGCCTGTCCGAGAAGCCGGTGAGCTTTAGCCCCAAGGCATACGACACGCGTGTGACCGGCAAGGACAAGGACGGCAACGAGGTACGCGCCTGCGACGACAAACGCGTTATCGACCCGGCCCTTAAGGAGAGCGCGCTGCTGACTGGCGTGTTCAACCGTCTGGCCCGCAGCTGCTTCTACGGCGTCGCCGTCAAGGAAGGCGACGAGAGCCCCTACCGCAACGGCTGCATCCCCGCCGGTGCCGCCTCTGCCGCCGTGGTCGAGGCTGCCGAGCAGGCAGCTCTCGCCTTTGAGCAGGCCATGTACAAGTTCGAGACGCACCGCGCGCTTGCCGTGTGCGACGACTACCTGCGCGCCGCCAACAAGCGCTGGAGCGACGCCTCCAAGGCCGCCAACAAGCTCGAGGGCGAGCCGGCCAATGCCGCGATGACGCAGGCCCTCGTCGACGCCTTTACCGAGCTGCGCGTGGCGACCGTCCTGATGCACGGTATTGTGCCGGCCGGCTGCGAGCTCATCTGTGAGTACTTCGACGTCGACCCGGTCGCTTTCTTTAGCTGGGACAACATCTTTGCCTCCACGGACGAGTTCGTGGAGAGCCTGGACGAGAAGCCCGGCGAGCACCGTGTGAAGCCGCTGCCCCCGCGCTTCGACTTCTTTAGCAAGCACGAGAGCCAGTACTAAAGCACGCCAGCAGCGGCGTGCCCGGAAAGTAGTCAAATTGGGACGGGAAGGAAAGACGGATGTCCAAGCCGCGTCGTCGTAAGCAGAAAAAGCAGGTTAAGCCCGAGCTCAAGCTTAGGCAGTTTGCCGCCACCGAGCTTTCCGACCAGCTTGCCGCCCTTCCCTGCGCCGCCGACCTGCCGCGCTTTATGGTCGACACGGTCGCCGGCGCCTATGCGCCCGCCGATGCTCACCTCATGATCGAGGGCTTCGGCGCCGCGGCCACACGCCCGGTCACGCTGCGCGCCAACACGCTCAAGGCGACCGCCGAGGACATCGCTGCGGCGCTCGATGCCGCCGGCATCGCCCACAACCCCGTCGCCTGGTACCCAGACGCCTTTATCCTGCCCGAGGCCCAGGTTTCCGATCTGTGGGATCTCGACATCTATCGCGACGGCAAGATCTATCTGCAGAGCCTGTCGTCCATGATGCCGCCTTTGGTGTTGGGCGCCCAGACAGGCGAGGACATCCTGGACATGTGCGCAGCCCCTGGCGGCAAGACGACGCAGATCGCCGCCCTCACCCAGGGCCAGGCACACCTCACCGCCTGTGAGATGAGCATCCCCCGCGCCGAAAAGCTCGAAGCTAACCTCCACCGCCAAGGCGCAAAAAACGTGCCCGTCATGCGCATCGACGCACGCGAGCTCGACGAGTTCTTCCGCTTTGACCGCATCCTGCTCGACGCCCCCTGCACCGGCACGGGCACCGTCATCAGCGGCAACGAGAAAAGCCTGCGCGGCCTGACCGAGCAGCTGCTCGTCAAGTGCGCCCGCTCGCAGCGCGCGCTTCTGGACCGCGCCATGGGAGCCCTCAAACCGGGCGGCACGCTCGTCTATTCCACCTGTTCGATCTTGCCGCAGGAAAACGAGGACGCCCTGCAAGAGGCCCTCGACAAGCACATGGACTGCGAGCTCATCCCCCTCGACGGCACGCCGAGCGAAAGCGAAACGCGCCGTGCCCAGGATGCCGGCGAGGAGCCGCATATCGAGAGCAACGCTCTCACCGAGGCCATCGCCGCCGGCCACGTCTCGTCCGTCGCCAACGGTATGCCCGGCACGCTGACCATTCCGCCTAGCCGCGACTTTGAGGGCTTCTACATTGCCCTGATCCGAAAACGCAGCTAGCGCACGGATCAAAAACTCAACAAGCTATCTCCGTGCGCGTTTGCCCTGCTGGTCGCGATGCTGTTTAAGCATCGCGCGCTCCTTGCGTTCGGCCCTTTTGCCCTTAATGGCCGTGACCACAAAGTAGATGACCGCGGCGGCAACGATTGCGGCCACACACAGGCCGATCGAGCCAAACATTGCTGTCAATTCCATACCGCGTCACCTCTCTTTTAAACGGGACTTTCAAGATAGCACCTCGATCCCCGCCACCACAGCTCCTTCACGTTCGCCGGCCCTTCGGTCTAACGGATGGCGCGGCGGGGAAAAATCAACTCGTCAAACGATTTAGCATTCGCAATTCCGGCTGCATCGCGCCGGCCATCATCACATAGAATCGAGCCTCCATGGATACCCTCAACGATCTAAATGAGCGCGTCGACGCCTTCGTCGGCACCAGCTCCTTCGACACGCCTGCGGCGGCAAACGACCAAGCTCCCATCGATGTGCCCGCCGAGGTGCACGAGGACATCGTCGCCTCGGTCGATTTTTCCGAGGTCGAGCTCGCAGACGAGTTCACCGAGCCCCAAGTAGCCGTCACGCCCAACGGCCTGCTCCCTATGGAGCCCCTGCCCATCGACGGACGCCTGCGCAAGGCTGCCCTTCGCATGCCCGACGAGATCGAGGAGGCCAGCGGCTTCACGCTCTTTGGCCGACGCATCAAGTCGCTCATTTACACCACCGACGTCGCGGTTATCCGCAACTCCAACGCCGATGCCGTCTTTGCGGTCTACCCTTTCACGCCGCAGCCCGCCATTACGCAAGCGCTGCTGACCGTCGCCGAGTGCCCGGTCTTTGTAGGCGTGGGCGGCGGAACTACGACCGGTAAGCGCTCCGTGCAGATGGCAGCCGTCTCCGAGATGCAGGGCGCGGCGGGCTGCGTGGTCAACTCCCCCGCTACTGCCGAGATGGTAGAGCACATCACCAACATCGCCGACATCCCCGTCATCGCCACGGTCGTTCGCTGCGACGATGATGCTCGCGCCAAGGTGCGCGCCGGAGCCAAGATTCTCAACATCGCCGCCGGCAAAAACACACCCCAGGTCCTGCGTGAACTGCGCGAGCACTATCCCAACCTGCCGCTCATCGCACCGGGCGGCAAGACGCCCGAGAGCATTCGCGAGACCATCGCCGCCGGCGCCAACGCCATCATCTGGACGCCGCCTTCGGCCCAGCAGCTACAGGCCGACATGATGCAGCGTTATCGCAAGATGAAGGAAGACGCCACACCTGTCATCTCGCGCGACGATGTGCCCATTATCGACCAGGTCGCCGCCGCCGAAGTCAGCCAGGTCGAGAACATGAATCCCGACGTGCCGATTCCCGACGAAGTCATCGAGCGCGTCGCTTCGATCCACGAGCGCGTCGAGGAGCATCGCGCCAATCGCGGCCTCAAGCCGTCACTGCACGGCTTTTTCTTCCGCGGAAAGAAACGCTAGCCGCAACAGCAAGGCCCGCCCCACAAACGTGAGACGGGCCGTTTTCGTTTGAGCAATCATGCAGCAACGTGATGGGGCAAATTAATCCACGCGCTTGTCGCCCATAAAGAAGAGCGCCACCGTACCAGGTCCGGTATGCGAGCCAATCAGAGTACCGATGTCATTGATCTCAATCTTGCCTTTAAGCTGCGGAACCTGTTCCTCAATCAGCGCCGCAACTGCCTCGGCATCCTCGCGGCACGCCGAGTGCGACATGATGCACTTACCCGAATAATCCGTACCGCCCTGCACGTGTGCCATCATGGTCTTAGCCATCTCGGAAATCGCGCGCTTCTTAGTGCGAATTTTCTCACGTGGCGACAGCTTACCTTCGCAATCGACCGTCATAAGCGGGCAAATCTTAAGCGCCGTGCCAATGATCGCGCTCGCGGCCGAAATGCGACCGCCGCGCAGGTAACTCGACAGATCGGTCGAGAAGAACCAGTGGTGCAGGTTGAGTTTATGCTCCTCAATCCAAGCGGCCGTCTCGTCGAGTGAAGCCCCGCTATCGCGCACGTCGGCGGCATATTCCAGCAACAGACCAAAGCCCGAAGACGCCCCCAGCGAATCGATGACGCGCACCTTGCCGCCCTGGGGATAGCGATCCGCGAGCATCTGCGCCGCGACGCAGGCCGATCCATACGTGCCCGAAATACCCGACGACAACGTCAGGTGCAGCACGTCTTTACCCTCGGCAACAAACGGCTCCCAAAACTCCTCGTACTCACCCACGCTCACCTGAGACGTCTTGGGCATGGCGCCCGCGGCAATCTGGGCAAAAAACTTGTCCGGCGTAATCGACTGATACAGATCGTCCGTATAGACAACATCGTCGATCTCGTAATGAAAACACACGACAGGGATATTGCGCGCCGCAAAGAACTCACGGGTTCGGTCGGCGGCGGATTCACAGGTCAGGACAAAATCACTCATATGAGGCTTCTTACTCATTGCTGCGCAAATTATCGCACAGTGAGCCTACATGCGGTACATATGTCCACTATTTACCAAATCGAACCAAATATAGTGAACATCTTTACCACCATCGTCTCCACCGGCCCCATGCATAAATATCTGAGAAAACACCCTCTGTCGTCTCCACCCAACCGACACATCTACCTTCACTAAATCGATTTACCAAACCGTTCAGCCGACAATTCAGCCGCTGGCGCAAAATCGAAACAAAAGCGGCGCATACTGATAAACGTTTGATGCTGTTTATCAGTTTTACCAGCCCCATCGGAAGGTGTTTCATGGTCGCATTCGATCGCAACCCGCAAGACTTCAAGTATCTGCGCCTGCTGTCGAGACAGTTTCCCACCGAACAATCCGCATTTACCGAAATTATCAACCTCTCGGCCATCCTTAACCTACCCAAGGGCACCGAGCATTTTATGAGCGACGTGCATGGTGAGTACGAAGCCTTTATGCACATCCTCAACAACTGCTCGGGCGTCGTGCGCGAACATGTCGACGAGATCTTTGGCGACACGCTCTCCTTTGACGAAAAGGGCGAGCTGTGTACGCTCATCTACTACCCGCGCGAGAAGATCGACCTGGTCCGCAGTCAGCGCGAGGACTCGCCCACCTGGTACAAGACGATGCTTGACCAGCTCATCATGGTCGCTCGCTCACTTTCAAGCCGCTACACGCGCTCCAAGGTGCGTAAGGCCATCCCGCGCGATTACGCCTATATCATCGACGAGTTGTTGCACACGCACCCGGACGAGAACAACTATCGCGTGCGCTATCACGAGCGCATCGTGGAGTCCATCCTGGAGACCGCCAGCGCCGACGACTTTATTGAGTCGCTCGCCTCGCTCATCAAGCGCCTGGCCGTCGACCACCTGCACCTGGTGGGCGACATCTTCGACCGCGGCGGCGGCGCGGCCAAGATTATGGACCGTCTGCTCACCTACCATTCGCTCGACATCCAGTGGGGCAACCACGACCTGCTGTGGATGGGCGCTGCGACCGGTGAGCCCGCCTGCATCGCCACGGTGTTGCGCAACAACCTACGCTACGACAACTACGAGATCCTGGAGAACGACTACGGCATCTCGCTGCGTGAGCTTGTCGCCTTTGCCGATGCCACCTACACCGCCGGTGAGTCCATCACCCCGCTGATCAAGGCCATCAACGTGCTGCTCTTTAAGCTCGAGGGCCAGATTATCCAGCGCCACCCCGAGTTCGATATGACCGACCGCCTGTTACTCGACAAGATCGACCACGACACCGGCACGGTCACGCTCGCCGACGGCAGCGTGTGGCCGCTCACGACCAACGACTTCCCCACCGTCGACCCGGCGGACCCCTATACGCTCACGTCTCAGGAGCAGCACATCATCGACAAGCTCGTGTCCGAGTTTGTCACCGCCGATCACCTGCATCGCCATATCGATTTCCTCTATTCCCACGGCTCGATGTACAAGGTCGCCAACGGCAACCTGCTCTTCCATGGCTGCGTGCCGCTCAACGAGGACGGCACCTTTAGCAGCATGAACTGCCTGGGCACCTGGCACGCTGGCCGTGATTATCTCGATTTTTGCGACCACATCGCCCGCCGCGCGTGGCGCGTGGGCGACCGCGATGCCCTCGACTGGATGTGGTACCTGTGGATTGGCTTCAATTCACCCGCCAGCGGACGCCTGGTGCGTACCTTTGAGCGCGCCTATATCGCCGATAAGAGCACCTGGGTCGAGCCGATGGACGCGTACTTTACGCTTACCAAGTCGCCCTCGGTCTGCGATGATATCATGCGCGAGTTTGGCGTCGCGCCCATGGCATGCTCGCCGACCGGCCACATCATCAACGGCCACACGCCCGTTAAAACCACCAAGGGCGAGCAGCCCATCCGCGCCGAGGGCAAGCTGCTGGTCATCGATGGCGGCTTCTGCCGCGCTTACCATCCCAAGACGGGCATCGCCGGCTATACGCTTATCTCGAGCTCGCGCGGCTGCCGCCTCAAGTCGCACCGGGCCTTTACGACGGTTGCCGAGGCACTCACGCGCAACGTGGACATCGAAAGCGAGACCAACCGTTTTGACCAAGCGGACCGTCGCCGCATGGTGAGCGACACCGATACTGGCGCCAAGATCCGCAGCCAAATCCA
>DBEZXT010000015.1:0-6563 GCA_048291645.1 Collinsella aerofaciens
TGGACCACCAAGGTTCAGGCCGAGCGCATCATCGTCGTCGACAACGCTGCCGCCAACGATGACATCAAGAAGGGCGCTCTTAAGCTGGCCAAGCCCCAGGGCGTGCGCCTGAACGTCTTCACCGTCGAGCGTGCCCTCGCCAAGATGGACAAGCTCAACACCCTCGGCGAGCGCGTCATGTTCGTCTTTGGCAACACGGCCGAGATGCTGCAGTTCTGCCAGGGCTACAAGCTCGACGCCATCAACTTGGGCGCCACCGCCAACCACGACGGTGCCGATCAGGTCGGCGGCAAGGACAGCTCCGTCTTCCTCGACGCCACCCAGAAGGCCGACGTCAACCAGCTGCTCGACATGGGCATCAAGCTCTATGTCCAGCAGACCCCTACGTATCAGAGCGTCGACATCGACGCCAAGCTGTAATCAACCAGGCTTTTGCCTGACTGAAAGGAGAAGGGTATGAATACGTTCATCAGTGCGGTGCTCGTCGGCCTCGTCGGCGTGTTCTGCATGTGGGACTCCCGCCTGCTCGGTCGTCTTAACTTCGAGCAGCCCCTCGTTGGCGCTACGCTCGTCGGTCTGCTGCTGGGCGATGTGCCCACCGGCCTTGCCGTCGGTGCCGCCGTCGAGCTCGTGTCCATGGGCCTGGTGCAGGTCGGCGCCGCCGTTCCGCCCGATATGGTCCTGGGCGGCATCGTGGCCGCTGCCTTCGCATGCCTGACCGATGCTTCCGCCGAGACCGCCATGACGATCGCCATCCCGGTCGCCGTCCTGGGTCAGCTCCTCGGCATTGTCTTCCGTTCCATCATCGCTGCCCTCACCCATGTGGCCGATAGCGCGATCGATAACGGAAAGTTCAAGACCGCCTACCGTATGCACATCTGCGCCGGCTCCGGTCTGTACGCCATCATGTACTTCCTGCCGATCTTCCTCGCCGTCTTTGTTGGCACCGACCTGGTTCAGGCCATCGTCAACATGGTTCCCGAGTGGCTGTCCACTGGTCTTAACGTTTCGACCAAGATCATGACCGCCTACGGCTTGGCCCTGCTGCTCACCATGATGATCAAGAAGGGTATGACTCCGTTCCTGTTCATCGGTTTCCTGCTCGCCGCTTATCTCAACCTGTCCGTCATCGCGGTCGCTCTGATCGGTGTGTGCCTGGCTGTCGTCTTCATGGGCTTCAAGTTCAACGGTTCCCATGCAGCCGCCGGTGTCGATTCCGACTACGATCCGCTCGAAGACGACGAAGACTAAGGAGGAACACACTATGGCAACCGCAACCAAGGACGTGTCCCTGAACAAGAAGGTCAGCCAGTTCTTCTGGCGCTCCTGGGCCATCCAGGCCTCTTGGAACTACGAGCGTCAGATGAACATGGGCTTCCTCTACGGCATGGTTCCCACGCTCGATCGCCTCTATCCGGACGAGTCCGACCCCAAGCAGCTCGCTGCTAAGAAAGAGGCTTACCACCGTCACATGGCGTTCTACAACTGCACCCCGCAGACGAGCGCTTTCATCCTGGGCCTCGCCGCCTCCATGGAGGAGGAGTACGCCAAGGATCCCGAGAACTTCAACCCCGATTCGATTAACGCGGTCAAGACCTCCCTCATGGGCCCGCTTTCCGGCATCGGTGACTCCTTCTTCCAGGGCACCATCCGCGTTATCGCCTTTGGCCTGGGCGTTCAGCTGGCTCAGCAGGGCTCCATCATGGGCCCGATCCTGGCCATGCTCATCTCCATCGTCCCCGCCGTGCTGATCACTTGGTTCGCAGCCAAGATGGGCTATCAGGGCGGCCACGAGTACCTGAGCAAGCTTCAGGGCGGCGACCTCATGGAGAAGCTCATGTATGTCTGCGGCATCGTGGGTCTTATGTCCGTGGGCGGCATGATCGCTACGCTGATCGGCGCCACCACCCCGCTGCAGTTCGCTGACGGCACCGTTGTGATCCAGGACATCCTGGACGGCATGATGCCCCAGATGATCTCCCTTGGCCTCACCGGCCTTATGTACTGGCTCATCAAGAAGAACGTCAACACCGGTTGGCTTCTCGTGATCGCCATCGTGGGCGGCATCGCCCTCTCCGCGGCCGGCATCCTGGCCTAGTCGCGACCAAGCGTCTAACCGCTTTCCCCCGGGGGCCTGCCTGACATCCCATACCCCAGGCAGGCTCCCATCCCCAAAATGTGACAAAGGAGCGGTTCCTTTGTCACATCCTCAACGGGCCGGCGACTCGGTCCAAACCACGGTAACCCTGCGAGCGCCCGGCAATGTGGCGTCGCAAAAATCGAAAGGAATGTGTCAGATGTACGAGATCGACCTTAACCTCCCTAAGCAGATCGTCGCTGACGTCCTGTCCAACCACGAGATCCACAGCGTCGCCTTCGTCGGCTGCGGTGCTTCCATGTCCGACCTGTACCCCGCCAAGTACTTCCTGGCCAACAACACGGACAAGCTGAACGTTCAGATCTTCACCGCTAACGAGTTCAACTACGACACGCCTTCCTGGGTCAACGAGCACACCTTCGTGATCACTTGCTCCCTCGGTGGCTCCACGCCCGAGACCGTCGAGGCCAACAAGACCGCCAAGAAGCACAACTGCCCGGTCGTCTCCCTCACCAACAAGGCTGGCTCCGCTCTGACCGTCGACGCCGACTACGTCATCGTTCACGGCTTCCACGCCAACTTCGCTGCCAAGTGCGAGAAGCCCGGCTATGCCATCGCTCTTGCTCTCGAGATCCTTCAGCAGACCGAGGGCTATGACAAGTACGACGACATGATCACCGGCCTCACCAACGTCTTCGATCTCTGCGAGAACGCTGCTCAGTCCTGCAAGAAGCTCGCCAAGAAGTTCGCTGAGGACTTCAAGGACGACAAGATGATTTACTTCATGGCTTCCGGTGCCTCCGAGAAGATGGCTTATTCTCACGCCGCCTTCCTGTTCACCGAGATGCAGTGGATCGACGCCGCCGCCTACAACACCGGCGAGTACTTCCACGGTCCGTTCGAGGTTTCCACCGAGGGTAAGCCCTACGTCTTCTTCATGTCCGATGGCGCCACCCGTCCGATGGACGCCCGCGCCCTCACTTTCCTTGAGCGCATGGGCGCCAAGGTCGCTCTGATCGACTCCAAGGACTACGGCCTGGCCGACGCTGTGCCCGCGAGCGTCGTCACCTACTTCAACCCGCTGCTGCACCTCGCCGTTATGCGCGAGTACGGCAACCAGATCGCCGAGGCCCGTCAGCACCCGCTGACCATGCGTCGCTACATGTGGAAGCTTTCCTACTAATCACAAGTAAGTAGACCTTACGGGTTGATTGAGAGGGGATGGGGTTTGTGCCCCGTCCCCTTTTTGCTCTGGGGAGGGCGTGTCTGTCGCGCCGTAAAACCCCAGATAAAACCTACCAAAATAAACCTGACCCCTTTTGGCAGGTGGGAGGAGATGCGTATGATCAAGGCAGTGCTGTTTGATATGGACGGCGTGCTGGTCGATACCGAGTGGTTCTACAACCGTCGTCGCGTGGCGTTTATGGAGGAGAAGGGCTTCCACTTTGACGAGATCCCCGATCTTTCGGGGTCTAACGAGCCTGCCATTTGGGAGGCGCTGGTGCCCGACGATGTTGAGCTGCGCGAGCGTCTGCGCGTGGAGTACAAGCAGGTCTATAGCCCGGACCATCCCGTTCCGTATGCCGAGCTGCTCAACGAGCAGACGGAGCCGGTGATGCGCGCACTGCACGAGCGCGGCGTGAAGTGTGCCATCGCGAGCTCGTCCTATCGCGAGTTGATCGACGAGCTGGTGGAGATTGCCGGTATCCCCGACGTGCTGGACTACACCATCAGCGGTCACGAGTGCAGTGCGTTTAAGCCCGACCCCGAGATCTACCTGCGTGCCATGGAGGCGCTGGGGGTGGAGCCTGCCGAGTGCCTGGTTATCGAGGATTCGCCTTTGGGGATCGAGGCTGGCAAACGTTCCGGCGCCCGCGTCCTGGCACTGCGTCCGCACGAGGGCGTCAACCTCGATCAATCGCGAGCCGATGCCGTTATTGATAATCTGACCGACATTTTGGCCGCTTTGTAGTGTCAATCCGCCGCGAGAAGCACGGGTTCAAACGTTTTTTGCGGTGGACTGGCTCAATTTGGTTTCGATTTTGATCCGTTTGGCTTCGATTCGGACTAAGTGAGTAGACTTTTTGGCGCAGGCCGAGCGCAATGCATATCTTCCTTTGTAAAACCGCAGGTCACAGGGGTGGCGGTTTTGGGTGTGCTCTGCAGGTCGCGTAAAGTCTACTCACTTGTAATTTGGGCCTTTGGTCGTGGGGTTGCTGGTCCCGCTTTGGTTGTCGGGAGAGGGTGAATTGAAGCGCCCCCGCACGCTCCATGCTACAATCGCGGACATATCCCACAACTACATCTGCCTTCGAAAGGAGCCTGCGTGGCGAACGCCATCGATCAGCTCACGGACCGAGTGCTCGTGCTCGGCCGCCTCACCATCGTCCGCCGCGCCATTACTGCTGTGGCGGTCACCATTTCCGCCGTTCTCCAGACATTTCTGATCCAGGCGTTCATTCAGCCCGCCGACCTGCTTCCGAGCGGTCTCACCGGCGTCGCGGTCCTGCTCGATCGCGTTACCTCGCTGGGCGGCGTTCACATCGACATCTCGCTCGGCATGCTTGCGCTCAACATTCCCGTGGCGCTCCTATGCTGGAGCGGCATTAGCAAGCTCTTCGTCATCTTCTCGATGATGCAGGTCGTGCTCTCGTCGCTGTTCCTCAACGTCTTTCACTTCGCGCCGTTTTTGGGCGACAAGATCATGCTCATCATTTTTGGCGGCGTGGTCTCGGGTCTGGGCGCTGCCATCGCGCTTAAATCCGGCGCATCCACCGGCGGCACCGACTTTATCGCGCTGTGGGTTTCCAACCACACGGGCAAGACCATCTGGGGCGTCATCTTTGGTTTCAACTGCTTTATCCTGGCGATCTTTGGCTTTATGTTTGGCTGGGACAAGGCGGCGTATTCCATCGTGTTCCAGTTTATTTCGACCAAGACCATCGACAGTTTCTATCGTCGCTACGATCGCGTGACGCTGCAGATCACGACGCGTAAGGCAGACGAGGTCATGACTGCCTACGTAAACCATTTTCAGCACGGCATTAGCTGCGCCGAGGTCGTCGGCGGATACAGCCGCGAAAAGATGTACCTGCTGAACACCGTTGTCTCGACCTACGAGAGCCAGGACATTATCAAGTTGGTGTGCGACGTTGATCCCGGCGCCGTGATCAACGTGTTCCACACGCTTAACTTTGTGGGCGGCTGGTGGGGCGGTCATGTCGACGAGCCCATGCCCACGGCCGTTCCCGATCCCGACAAGCCCGCACGCATGGCCAGCAGGCAGGCGCGCCTCGGCGAACAGGACAGCCTGCAGCAGGACGACGGCAAGTAGGGTATTGGCATTTTGCCGGTCCTGCGCAACCCATCCGAACGAGCCCCCCGAAAGCCCCGTTGCTTTCGAGGGCTCTCGTTTGCCCAGATAAAACCTACCAAAATGAAGCTGTCGCTTTTTGGTAGGGAGGGTGTATCGTTTTATCAATATGAGGTAACATGAAACTAGACGTTATATACGTATGAGAAATTTAGCTATTTTGATAAGAGTGATCAGATATGCCTGCGCCCAAAAATGCACCGCTTTACCAGCAGATTTATGACGAAATCAAGGATGCGATCGAGAAAGGTGTTTATGCACCCAAGGAGCGTATTCCGTCCGAGCTTGAACTAGCCGAGCAGTACGAGGTGAGCCGTATTACGGTGCGCCGCGCTGTCGAGGAGCTGTGCTCCGATGGTTACCTGGTTAAGCAGCAGGGCCGCGGCACCTTTGTCTCCACGCCGCACATCAACCGCCAGTTTCACGCCTCGACGCTGCAGACGTTTACCGCGCTGTGTGCCGGCAACGGCATGAAGGCCGGTGCGCACGTGATCGATCGCCAGATCGTTCCGGCGCGCCAAAACGAGATGGAGTTCTTTGGCCTGCAGAAGGATGCGCTGTTGCTGCATATCAAGCGCGTGCGCACGGCCGACGGCGAGCCCATCTTTGAGGAGAACATCTTTGTGCCGTTTGACGCCTACCGTGAGCTGTTGACGGCCGATCTTGAGGACAAGTCGATTTTTGCCGAGGTCGAGCGTGTTGGCGGAACGCCGATTGTCTCGGTTGGCTACCGTACGGTCGAGGCCGTTCGAGCTAACGCCGAGCAGGCGGCCGAGCTGGGCATTGCTCCGCACGATCCGCTGCTCAACCTGCGTGCCGGCTTTACCGGTCCCGATGACGAGCCGGTTTTGATGGGTAAGCAGTACTACGTGGGATCGCGCTACGTTATGGTCATGTAAGTTACGCGGTTTTACCAAACCGCGTAACGGCTCGACGCTGCAAACGCCCCTAAGCGGCAATCTGCCTTTCAACTTCGGCGGCATGACCAGAAGGTCAATGCCGCCTCGTTTCAAGGCACCTTGCTCACTCTGGCGGGTTTTCGCTCATATGACCCAATCCGCTGTCAAGAGCCACAATGGCCCCGCCGACCGC
>DBEZXT010000016.1:0-2751 GCA_048291645.1 Collinsella aerofaciens
ATGGGCATGTCGTCGCCCATGTCGGCCGTGACCATCATCTTGGAGACGCGGTCCATCTTGTCGCCGCCGAACAGGCGCATGAGGTCATCCTCGAGCGACAGGTAGAACTGGGTCTCGCCCGGATCGCCCTGACGTCCGGAGCGGCCGCGCAGCTGGTTGTCGATACGACGGGACTCGTGGCGCTCGGTGCCGATAACGGTCAGGCCGCCGGCGGCAAGCACGCGCTCGCGCTCGGCCTTGCAGGTCTCCTTGGCCTCGGCGTTAAACTGCTCGAGCTGCTCGGGCGTCACGTCCTCCATGGTCAGGCCCTCGTACTCCAAACGCTCGCGCACCAGCTCGTCGGGGTTGCCGCCCAGCAGGATGTCGGTACCACGACCGGCCATGTTAGTAGCGATGGTCACGGCGCCGTAGCGTCCGGCCTGGGCAACGATATGAGCCTCGCGCTCGTGATGCTTGGCGTTGAGGACCTCGTGCGCGATGCCGCGCTTGGTAAGGGCGGCCGAGAGCTTCTCGGAGCTCTCGATGGAGACGGTGCCCACCAGGACCGGCTGTCCCTTGGCGTGACGTCGCTCGACGTCGTCGGCAACGGCGTTGTACTTGGCCTGAATGGTGCGGTACACCAGGTCCTCGTGGTCCACGCGCTGCACTGGCTTGTTGGAGGGGATGACCTCGACAGGCAGCTTGTAGATCTCGCGGAACTCGGCATCCTCGGTAAGTGCCGTGCCGGTCATGCCGGAGAGCTTGTCATACAGACGGAAGTAGTTCTGCAGGGTGATGGTGGCCAGGGTCTGGTTCTCCTCGCGTACGAGCACGCCCTCTTTGGCCTCGATGGCCTGGTGCAGGCCCTCGGAGTAACGGCGGCCTTCCATAATGCGGCCGGTGAACTCGTCGACGATCTTGACCTCGCCGTTGGTGACCACGTACTGCTTATCGCGGTGGAACATGTACTGGGCCTTCAGCGCCTGCTGCAGGTGGTTGACCAGCTGGCCGGAGAGATCGGCATAGATGTCATCGATACCCAGGCGGCGCTCGATTTTCTTAAGGCCGTGCTCGGTGGCGGCAATGGTGTGCTTGGCCTCGTCCATGACATAGTCGCCCGTGGGCTCCACGTCCTCGGTAGCGGTGAGCATGTCGTGCGACACGTCCTCGCCGCGCTCAAGGCCACGCACGGCACGCGCGAAGTCCTTGTAGGTACTGGCGGACTTGGTGCCAGCGCCCGAGATGATCAGCGGGGTGCGGGCCTCATCGATCAGGATGGAGTCAACCTCGTCGACGATGGCGTAGTTGTGGCCGCGCTGCACGCGCTGCTCGGGACGGGTAACCATGTTGTCGCGCAGGTAATCAAAGCCGAACTCGGAGTTGGTGCCGTAGGTGACGTCGGCCTGGTAGGCCGGGCGCTTGAGCTCGAGCGGCATGTTGTTCTGGAGCAGACCGACGGTCATACCCAGGTACTTATAGATGCGGCCCATCCACTCGGAGTCACGCTTGGCAAGATAATCATTGACAGTAACGACGTGCACGCCCTTGCCGGCAATAGCGTTGAGATAGCCGGCCAAGGTGGAGACGAGGGTCTTACCTTCGCCGGTCTTCATCTCGGCGATGTGGCCCTCGTGCAGTGCCATGGCGCCAATGAGCTGCACGTCAAAGTGGCGCATACCCATGGTGCGCTTGGAAGCCTCACGCACGGTGGCAAAGGCCTCGGGGAGCATGTCGTCGAGCGACTCGCCGTTGGCGTAACGCTCGCGGAACTTATCGGTCTGGCCGCGGAGCTCCTCCTCGGTCATCTTCTCAAACTGGGGCTCAAGACCGTTAATCTGGTCGACGATCTTGTAGTAGCGCTTAAGGTCCTTATCGGATCCAAAGGACAGCAGCTTTGACATGAATCCCATGTGGTTTTCCTTTTTGGCCATCGCCCACGTCGTGCAGTTGCGGGCGAGTTAAACACAGATGATTGTACTTTAGCCAAACAAGGCGCGGCCTATACGGTCGACCTCGACCGCCACGTAATAACTACGACCAACCTGCCACAATGGGACAGGTTAATTTTGGCAGGTTTTATCTGGGCAAACGCCGCCTCTCTGCCATTTGGTGCAATGGGGGCAGGTTGGTTTGCACCAATAAAAAGAAAAGGACCGCGCACCCAAACGGATGCACGGCCCTTATGCCATGAATGCGAGTGATTCCGCGGCGAGCTATTTACTCAGCAGCCTCGGTGGTCTCGGCCTCGGCAGCGGCCTCCTCGACGGGAGCCTCTGCGGGAGCCTCGGCGGCCTGCTTGGCAGCCTCCTCGGCAAACTTAGCAGCACGCTTAGCCTTCTCGGCAGCCTTAGCCTCAGCGGCGGCCTTGCGAGCGGCCTCGGCCTCAGCAGCCTTGGCAGCCTTGGCAGCCTTGGCCTCCTCAGCCTTCTTGAGCTGGGCGGCAGCGGCGCCACCGAACTTGTCGGCGAAGCGCTGGACGCGTCCACCGGTGTCGACGAACTTCTGCTGGCCGGTGTAGAACGGGTGGCACTCGTTGCAAAGCTCGACCTTCATCTCGGACACGGTAGCGTGCGTCTTGAAGGTGTTGCCGCAGGAGCACGTCACCGTGCACTCGACATACTGGGGATGGATACCCTGCTTCATGGTAGGACTCCTTATTGGTCAGGCGCTGGTTACCGATCAGCGCATAAGGCGTCTTGGTTTCCGACCAAGACAACAAACTCGGCTATGGTACCACGGCGCCGCGTGTCCCACAAAAGGTTCACGGTCTTT
>DBEZXT010000017.1:0-7532 GCA_048291645.1 Collinsella aerofaciens
GTGACGATCCGGGCAAGCTCGAGGAGGAGCGTCGCTTGGCCTACGTCGCCATCACGCGTGCTCGCAAGCGCCTGTTCCTGACCTATGCGGCCACGCGTCGCACCTACGGCTCGACCTCTGCCAACCCGCGCTCGCGCTTCCTCAACGAGATTCCGTTTGAGGACATCGAGTTTAGCGGTATCGGTTCTGCCGGTTTTGAGGGCACGGGCTGGGAGAAGCGCGGCGACCGTCACGGCACGTTTGGCTCGGGTATGGGCTCGGACATGTATGGCGGCAAGGTGTTTGGCTCGCATACGCGCTCGACCGGCGGCTCTGGATCGCGCAGCGGATCGAGCTTCGATGACTTCTTTGGCGGCAGCACTTATGGTACCGAGCGCCATCGTGGGGTTTCGCCCGACGCCGGCCGTGTTGCCTCGACCTTTGGCTCGGGCGCGCCGCGAGCCAAAAAGTCGTCATCCAAGGTATCCCCGACGGTGGAGCGCAAGGTCGATCGCGCCAGCGCATCGCAGGACTTTGCCGCGGGCGATACCGTGAGTCATAAGACCTTTGGCACGGGCACCGTGATCTCGGTCGCCGGAGACATGATCGAGGTCCAATTCGAAAAGACCGGCCAGACCAAAAAGCTTATGAAGGGCTTTGCTCCGATCGTCAAGCTGTCGTGATCCCGGCGGACCTGGGCGGGCGTATGGGGCAACATCGCCTGCTCGGGCAGTCCTGCTCGCACGGAGAGCACATTAAGTGCTCTCCGGCTCGTGCGGAACTCGCGATCGATGTTGCCCCATACGCCCGTCCAGGTCCTTAGATAACGTTGCTTGCGAACGTCGCTCTGCTCGTCCGCTTTTTTGATCTGGAGAGCCGGGTGGGCTGATATATATGGACAAGGGGCTCCCCCGTTGGTGAACGGGGGAGCCCCTTGTTGCGTTTGGGTTGTTGGTGCGAACTAGAGGTGGCTGATGATCAGTTCCATCTTGCCTTCGAGGTCGATGGAGCCGACGGTGCTCGGAGCCAGCAGGTGGCTTCCCTTGTGGACGGGGTCGCCGCAGACGGTGCCTTCGCCGTCGATGACCGACAGGCACATGAAGGGCCAGCGCTGGTCGAGGGTCTTGCTGCCGTTGACGCGCACGCGATCGACGGTGTAGCAGGGGCAAGATTCGAGCTCGGTCACGCCGTCCACCTCGGGTGCGGTCACCGTGCCGTCGGTCGGAGCCTGAGCATCAAAGTTTATGCAGTCGAGGCTCTGCTCAATGTGCAGGGGACGCAGTTTGCCGTCGGTGCCGGGGCGGTCGTAATCATACAGGCGATACGTCACGTCGCACGACTGCTGCGTTTCCAAAATGAGCGTGCCGGCCTTGATGGCGTGAACGGTACCGGAATCAATCTGGAAAAAGTCGCCCTTGTGGATCGGCAGTACGTTGAGCATGTCGTCCCAGCGGCCGTCCTCGATCATCTGCGCGGCCTCGGCGCGGTCATGTGCGCGCTGGCCGACGATGATCGTGGCACCGGGCTCGCAGTCCAGCACATACCAGCACTCGGTTTTGCCCAGGCTACCGTTCTCGTGCTCGGCAGCGTACTCGTCGTTGGGATGAATCTGGATCGAAAGGTCGTCCTTGGCGTCCAGAATCTTAATGAGCAGCGGGAACTCCTTGCTCTCGCAGTTGCCAAAGAGCTCGCGGTGCTCGGCCCACAGCCACGAAAGCGTGTGGCCTGCATACGGGCCCTCCGCAATCTGGCAGTCACCGTTGGGGTGGGCCGAGATGGCCCAACACTCACCGATGGGACCCTCGGGAATGTCGTAGCCAAATACGGTCTCCAGCTGACGGCCGCCCCAGATCTTCTCGTGGAAGATCGGCGTCAGTTTAATCAAATCGGACATATGCATACTCCCATAAGGTTGTGCGGGTGCCGCGTAAGACAGCTCAAAACGAGCACCCACCGGATTACAAAACTAGGCCAGCGTTACGTTGTGCAGCTCAAAGCGGTCGCCTACGTTGTGCGAGATAGAATATTCAAACGCGGTGCTGCTATCCAAGAAGCCAATCTGGTTGAGTTCGAGCAGGGGAGAGCCGGGTTTGGTATCCAGGCGCTCGGCTTCTTCCTCGGTTGCCGCCACGGCGCGTATGGTGCGATGGAAGCTCGAAATCTTCAGCCCGCATTGCTCGCGGATAAAGCCGTAGACCGATCCGTACAGGTCCTTCTTTTTAAGGCCCGGAATCAGTTCGAGCGGCATATAGGTGTACTCGATGACGATGGGCTTCTCGTCGACCTGGCGCACGCGCACGATGTGATAGGCGAAGTCATCCTCGGCCATTCCCAGCTGGGTCGCAACCTCTGCCGGTGGATTGACGATTGAGAAATCGTAGACCACCGAGGTTACTTTCTCCCCGCGATGCTCGTACGAAAAGCCTTGGGCACGGTCGTTCTTGCCTTGGAAAAACACCTGGCCGGGAAGCCCCGCCGTGTCCTTGACGTAGGTGCCCGATCCGCGCCGGCTGGTAATAAGGCCTTCCTCGGTGATCTGCTCAATTGCTCGTTTGACGGTGATTTTGGAAACGCTATAGAGCTCGCAGAACTCAACGACGGTGGGCAACTTATCGCCCGGCTTAAGGGCGCCGTCCTCGATGCTTCGACGGATATCTGCAGCTATCGCCTCGTATTTGGGAATCATGCAATCCTCCCTTCATATTTGCGTTGAATATTAAGAAAGTATACCTACTTAAAAAGCATCCATATGACTTTCATGAAAGAAGTTCGATAAAGAAAAGTTAAAAAGACGCTTTACATAAAAAATTAGAGCGCTATAGTTATAGACAACAAGCGAGATGCATTGGCGTTTGCTTGTACTGTTTGGAGAAGGATTTGTTTTGGCGGGCTGGATATCGGTATGACCGGTGCGCGCCCGCGCCGGATAACCTGCCAAAGCAAACCCGTCTCCAACCGGAAGCTCTAGAACACGAAAGCGAGGACTTTGATGGCACAGTATCAGCTGCCCAACGACTTCTTCTTTGGCGCTGCTATGTCCGGCCCGCAGACTGAGGGTCAGTGGAACCAGGGCGGCAAGCTCGAGAACCTGTGGGACACCTGGTCCATCCAGGATCTGGGTTCGTTCTACAACTGCGTTGGCTCTTATGCCGGCAATGACTTTATGGCCAAGTACCAGGAAGACTTTCGCATTTTGAAGGACTTGGGCCTGGATACCTATCGCACTTCCATTCAGTGGAGCCGTCTGCTCGATGCCGACGGCAACCTTAATGAGGAGGGCGCTGCGTGGTATCACGAGCTGTTCCGCGCCTCTCGCGAGGCTGGTCTGGAGCCGTTCGTCAACCTGTACCACTTTGACATGCCCACCTACCTCTTTAACCGTGGCGGCTGGGAGAGCCGTGAGGTCGTCGAGGCTTACGCGCATTACGCCGACGTCGCCTTCCACGAGTTTGGCCAGGAGATTAAGTACTGGTTCACCTTTAACGAGCCCATCGTCGAGCCCGAGCAGCGCTATCAGGAGGGCGTGTGGTTCCCGCAACTCCACGACTTTAGCCGCGCTCGCACCGTGCAGTATCACATCTCGCTGGCACATGCGCTGGCCGTGGCCAACTATCGTCGCGCCTATGACGAGGGCGCTATTCGCTCCGATGCCAAGATCGGCATGATCAACTGCTTTACCCCGGTCTACACCAAGGAGAACCCCAGCGAGGCAGACCTCGAGGCCGTGCGTATGACCAGCGGCATCAACAATCGCTGGTGGCTCGACCTTATTACCAAGGGCGAACTTCCCGCCGACGTGCTCGACAGCCTGGCCGAGGGCGGTGTTAAGCTCCCGTTCCGTGCCGGCGACCAAGAGATTCTCAAGCAGGGTGTTGTCGACTGGCTCGGCTGCAACTACTACCACCCCACGCGTGTTCAGGCACCGGCGAGCAAGGTCGACCAGTACGGTCTGCCGCACTTTGCCGACGAGTACGTGTGGCCCGACGCCGTTATGAACGAGAGCCGCGGCTGGGAGATCTACCCGCAGGGCCTCTACGACTTTGGCATGGACTGCGCCAAGAACTATCCCGATCTTGAGTGGTTCGTTTCCGAGAACGGCATCGGCATCATGGACGAATACAAGAACCGTGACGCCGAAGGAACCATCCAGGATGACTACCGAGTCGACTTTGTGCGCCAGCACCTGGAGTGGGTTGCCAAGGCAATCTCCGAGGGCGCCAAGTGCCGCGGATACCATTATTGGGCCGTCATCGATAACTGGTCTTGGGCCAATGCCTTTAAGAATCGCTATGGTTTTGTCGAGGTCGACCTTATGGACGGCTACAAGCGCCGCCTTAAGAAGTCGGCAGCCTGGCTCAAACAGGTCGCCACGACCCACGTGGTTGATTAGCGACCGGGCGAACGCTCGGACCGCGCGCCGCCGCGCGCAACACATGGCACATCTGGTGGCAGAGGGCGACAGACCACCGTGCGAATAGGAAAAGGCCGGATTTGAAAGTTAGGAGCAATCATGGCCAGTGACAACGGAAAGAGCTTCCTCGACAAGTTTGCCGAGGTCTCTGCGAAGGTGGGAAACCAGGTTCACCTGCGTTCCCTGCGTGACGCCTTCGCGACCATCACGCCGCTCTATATCCTTGCGGGTATCGCGGTTCTTATTAACAACGTCGTGTTCCCTCTGTTCCCGCTCGATGCAGCGGGCCTTGCCAACCTTCAGACGTGGGGCTCGGCAATTACGCTGGGCACCCTCAACGTCTCTGCCATTATCTTGGCCGGATTGATTGGCTACAGCCTCGCCAAGAACAAGCGTTTCGATAACCCGCTCGCTTGCGTGGTCGTCGCTATCTCTGCTTTCGTCATCATGATGCCGCAGCAGATCACCGCCTCGCTTGCCGCCACGAGCCCGCTGCTCACCGACAAGATTACCTCCGCCGAGGTCACGGGCGCCCTTTCGACTGCTAACACCGGCACCAACGGTCTGTTCTCGGCTATTATCATCGCCCTGCTTTCCGTCTCACTCTTCATCAAGATTTCTGGCGTCGAGAAGCTCAAGGTTAAGCTGGGCGAGGGCGTGCCCCCTGCGGTTTCCAACTCCTTCAACGTCATGATCCCGATGCTGCTCAACCTCGCGATCTTCGCTCTTGCCGCAGCCCTGCTCGCCGTGTGCGCCGGCACCGATCTGTGCACCATCATCTCCACGTGCATCTCCAACCCGCTCAAGAGCATCATGAACGCCGGTCCGTGGGCTGTTATCCTCATCTACACCCTTGCTAACCTGCTGTTCTGCGTCGGTATTCACCAGTCCACCATCTCTGGCGCTACCGTTGAGCCGATCCTGACCATGCTCATCGTCGATAACATGGCTACCTTTGCCGCCGGTGGCACCATCCAGCCCGATCACTACATGAACATGCAGATCGTTAACAGCTTCGCCCTCATCGGCGGCTCGGGCTGCACCCTCATGCTCCTGCTCGATACGCTCCTGTTCTCCAAGAACAAGGCTTCCGAGACCGTTTCCAAGATGGCTATCCTGCCTGGTCTGTTCAACATCAACGAGCCGGTTATCTACGGTTACCCCATCGTGTACAACCTGCCGCTCATGATCCCGTTTGTCCTTCTTCCCGATCTGTTCATCGGCATCACCTATGGCCTTACCTGCGCAGGCATCATCAGCCCCTGCATCGCCCAGGTGCCCTGGACTATGCCTCCCGTCATCAATGCCCTGCTCGCTACGGGCTTTGACTGGCGCGCCGGCGTGTGGCAGGCTCTCGAGATTGTCATTGGCATGGCCGTCTACCTGCCCTTTATGAAGATTTCCGAGAAGGCAATCGCCAAGCAGGAGACTCTTGCCGAGTAGAACGCCTAACGTTCGTCCCTTTCACCTTGCGGGCGCCGGTACGCGGTGCCGGCGCCTGCACCTCTCTTCTGCGTAAGGGCGCAGAAAGAGGGCACAATAACCGCAAGGAATATAACCAGTCGTCGTCTGCGCGCCGCGCAGTTATAAGGAGGAAACCATGAAGAAGATCATGCTCTGCTGCAATGCCGGTATGTCCACGAGCCTGCTGGTCCAGAAGATGCAGGCCGAGGTTGCAAACCGTGGTCTGGATATCGAGGTCGAGGCTCGTCCCATGAACGAGGCCCACGATCACCTGGACGAGTGCGACATATTGCTGCTTGGCCCGCAGATCGGCTACACCAAGGGTGACTTTGAGAAGGAGGCCGCCGGTCGTTTTCCGGTCGAGGTCATCAACATGGTCGACTACGGCCGCATGAACGCTGCCGGCATCATCGATCACTGCGTCAGCGTGATGGGCTAGGTGCAGCATATGGAGGATATGAACGAGTTGCAGATGACCTGTTTCGAGATCATCAGCTACGTCGGTACCGCCAAGAGCATGTACATCAATGCCGTGCAAAAGGCCAAGGAGGGCGATTTTGACGCCGCCGAGGAGCTTATCAAGCAGGGCGACGAGGCCTATAACGGTGGCCACGATGTTCACATGGGGCTTCTGAAGAAAGAGGCCAACGGCGAGCGTAACGGCGAGGCCCCGTTGATTCTGCTGCATGCCGAGGACCAGATGGCCGGTACCGAGACCATGCGCGTCATGGCGACGGAGCTCATCGAGATCCACAAGCAGCTGCGGGCACTTAAGGCCTAGTCGGCGTTATCGCCGCGAAGGACCGTGCGGTCCGACAGACAACATAGTCCCTTTGACGGGCGCCGGGAGTCTCCGCCTCCCGGCGCCTTTATTTTTGGGGATGGTCTTGCGCGGCCTGTTGAGCGGCCATTTGCGCTTCCCCAGATAAAACCTGCCAAAACAAACCTGTCCTTTTTGGTAGGTTTTTGCCTTGGGAGCGGTACCATACAGGCAATGTTTAAACGAGAAAGGCGGGCTCCCATGGAACCTAAGCAGTACTACATCGGCATCGACGTCGGCGGCACTTCGGTTAAGGAGGGCCTGTTCGACGAGGACGGAAACCTGCTGGCCAAGGCCAGCGTGCCCACGCCTCCCATCGTTGACGCTGCGGGCTTTGCCGCGGTGACCGAGGCTATCGACCAGGTGGTCGCCAAGGCACGGATTCCGCGTGCCTTTGTGGCGGGCATTGGCCTGGCCGTTCCGTGCCCCATCCCGGCATCGGGCGATGCCAAGGTCAAGGCCAACATTGCCATTAACCTGCCCGAGCTAAGAGTCGCCATTCAGGAGCACTGCCCCGACGCGGTCGTTAAGTACGAGAACGATGCCAACGCCGCTGCCATGGGCGAGGCCTGGCTCGGTTCTGCCAAGGGCGTGCAGAACGTGGTGATGGTCACCATCGGTACCGGCGTGGGCGGCGGCGTTATCGTTAACGGCGACGTGGTATCGGGCGTTGTGGGTGCCGGCGGCGAGATTGGCCACATGTGCCTGAACCTGGCTGAGGAGCGCACCTGCGGCTGCGGCGGCCATGGCCACCTGGAGCAGTATTCCAGCGCCACCGGCGTGGTGAGCAACTACCTTGCCGAGTGCAAGAAGGCGGGCGTCGAGCCCATCGAGCTCACCGGCCCCTCCGATTCCAAG
>DBEZXT010000018.1:0-14791 GCA_048291645.1 Collinsella aerofaciens
CATCCCTTTGGCAGGTGGGATGTGATGGCCATGAGACTTGCGGACACTTTTCTCGTCCATCCACGTTCTTGCTTTGCCATTCTCTTTTCGGGGCAGACTCCGCACTGGAGTCTGCCCCGTTTTTTGGACAACACAGGCAGCCTCCACCGTCCGATGCGGACTCATCCGTCATCGCGTTTCTTGACTCGTATGAGGTTCGGTTTAAGGTCCGTAGGCGCTCGCGCGGTGCGGACGGTGGAAGGCATTTGCGCCGCAACAAGCGCAAATAAGAATGCCCGGGGTTAGAGGCCCGGGCATTTAACAACGTCGGAAACTGGTCGCCCGCGCTCCTAAGTACTTACGCGGGGTGCGTCGTTTCCTGTAGCTATTGTATCCCGAATCGCTCCGCCGATTCGGGACATTTTGAAAACGCAAGCACGTCGGGCAAACCCGGACAATGCGGCCAGGCTCCGCTGGGCGAGGGATCGTGTTTGTAACTATCGAACAAATGTTTGTCAAAATCGCGTTTACCAGGCGTGGGTGCATACACTCGCAGTAAAATGGCTTTGCGACGCATCCCGTGCGCGGGCGGCCGACGACTCGATCGGAGGTCCCCAAATGCTGAAATTCCTTAACGCGCTCGCCGCCCTCGCGGCGGTGGGCACGTTCGTCATCGCGTTTCTTGACTCGTATGAAGTTCGGTTTAAGGTCCGTAGGCGCACGCGCGGTGCGGACGGTAGAAGGCATTTGCGCCGCAACAAGCGCAAATAAGAATGCCCGGGGGTCGGATCCCGGGCATTTAACAAAAGCTGAAAACTAGGCCGCCCGCGCTCTCGTACACTTACGCGGGATGCGTCGTTTTCTATTGACATTGTATCCCGAATCGCCCCGCCGATCCGGGACATTTTAAAAACGCAAATGCAGGCTTATGCACGAAAGGAATCTCGTCAATTCCGAAAATTATGTATAATTCCAATATAAACTGGAATCAAACGAAAATGATGGAAATGAACGAAGCGCTAATCTACTTACAAGAAGCACTAGGCCTCTCCGCCAAGGCCAAAACTTGGCCTGGATCCACACGCTTGCCGCTGCATCTGCGGGCGGTTGAGGTCCGCGCTGTTGACGCAAACGGTTTTTCGTTTTTGCTTGCAAGTTTGCCTACTGGCGTCGGGCTTCCCGAGGCTAAGAGAGTCTATAGTCAGCTAGCCTTACGCGCGGAGACTCCTGTTGTCGTTTCGTTTCCTGATGCCGATGCACGTCAGCGCAAAGCATTGATCGCACAAGGGATTCCCTTTGTCTGCCCAGGTAGACAGGCTTTTCTTCCATTTATGGGCACAGCCTGCACGGAGAGGGGCGGTGCCCGGTTTCGCAATCGCGCGACCAAGATGTCACCCAACGCACAGGCTGCCGCAATCTGGGGAGTAGCCCAGGAGCCATATCGTCCCTATGACCTTTGTCGTGCGCTTGGGATTTCGGCAAGCCGCGCGAGTGAGGCCATAACCGAGCTTGTTGACAGGGGGCTCGCGAGGCGCGAGCGTCGCGAGCGACGTGTCGAAGTGTTCCCTGTTGCTGTTGATCTTTTGCTCAGTGAGCACATGGCAGAGCTCTCCTCGCCTGTCTCGAAGGTCTTTTTTGCAAGGAAGACGCCGCAGATCGACTGTCTTGTTGACGCCGGGGAGACGGCGCTCGCCGCGCGTTCGATGCTCGCTGCGCCGGGCATGGAACAAAAGGCCGTCTTAAGAAGTGCATGGCGTCAACTGAGCGACCTCGAAGTCGCAGACGGGGAGTTGCCGGATAACGAGACGGCGATGATCCAAGTGTGGCGCTATGCGCCCGTGTTTGCCGACTCCTCCCGTGTCGACAACATTTCGCTTGCGCTATCTTTGGCGGCAATTGACGATGAGCGAATTCAGCTCGAAGTCGATCGAATGTTTGAAAGGGAATATCCATGGCAAGAAGCGCTGTAGAAGGCCTCCAAGAATTTCAGCAGCATATGCAAGAAGCTGCAGGATCGTATGCCCTTATCGGCGGCACGGCATGCGACATTTTGCTCGCGGAGGCGGGACTTCCGTTTAGGGCGACTCACGATTTTGATGTGGTAATTGTCGCCGATGACCGGTTGCCTCAGACGGCAGAAGCCATATGGACTTTGGTGCGTGATGGCGGTTACCGCTGCGGCTGGGGCGAAGGCAAAGGCTCATGTTTTTATCGGTTCACAGAGCCTAAGAGGCCGGGTTACCCCCATATGATCGAACTCTTCGCGAAGTGCCCCGACTTTCTAAAGGGTCGTGAGGAGATTGATGTGGCGCCAATTCACGTTGATGAAAACATAAGCAGTCTTTCGGCAATTTTGTTGGACGATGCTTACTACAGCTTGTTCCTTCAGGGAATTCGGACCGTAGGCGGCGTTTCGGTCCTGGGTACGGAATACATTGTCCCGTTCAAAGCGAAGGCGTATCTCGACCTAAAAGCTAGAAGGGAAGCGGGGGAGAACGTTGATTCGAAGAAGGTAAAAAAGCATAAACGCGATGCGCTGAGGCTTGCTCAGCTGCTTGGCGAGTCGGAAGGTGTCGACCTGCGCGGAGAACTGAAGGACGATATGATTGCGTTTGTTAAAGATTGTGAGGTGGGCGACGTCAATCTGAAACAGATCGGGGTTGCGGGCGCAACGATGGCGCAGTTGCTTGAGACGATGAAAGCAACATATGGCTTGATTGGTTGAGTGTGGTTACGTGGCCCGGACGGTGCAGTCTGGCTGCGTTGTCTGGCGCGGAAGCTCGCTAATCGGCTATTATTTGTTTAGACAACTTGAGTTGTAGAGGAGTGACCGGCGATGGTGCAGGGCGCCAAACATATGAAGAGCAATAACGCCGCGGACAACGGCGGCTCAAGCCCTCAGTCCAAACCCAAGCGTCGTCGCAAGCGGTTGCCGCGCTGGGCCGATCGGCTCATCACCATCGTCATCATCCTTATTGGCGTGGGCCTTATGACCTGGCCGTGGATCTTGGACCGGCTCGAGGCCTCGGGCGTGTTCAACCAGATCAGCACGGTGTCCAGCACCGTGGACGCGCTGTCTGCCGAGGAGCGCGAGCGCATCCTACTCCAGGCGCGCTCTTTTAACGAGCAACTGGCGGGCGAGGCCACCGAACTTCCCGCCGACCAGATCGAACCCTACGCCCAGCAGCTCATCTTTGACCGCGACCCCATGATGAGCTGGGTCGAGATCCCCTCCATTGACGTGAGCATGCCCATCTACCACGGCACGAGCGAAGAAGTCCTTATGGCGGGCGTCGGCCACCTGGAGGGCACGAGCCTGCCGGTTGGCGGCACCTCGACGCACTGCGTGCTCACCGCGCACTCGGGCATGCGCAACCTGAGCATGTTCGACGACATCCACTCGCTGGAGCCCGGCGACCTGGTGCTGCTGCACACCATGAACAAGACGCTCGCCTACAAGATGGTGGACTCCGAGGTGGTGCTGCCCGAGGAGATGGAGTCGCTGACCATCGAGCCGGGCGCCGACAAAGTGACGCTCGTCACCTGCACGCCCTACGGCGTGAACGACCATCGCCTGCTGGTACATTGCGTGCGCACCAAGTACAACAAGAAAGACGTCGACAAGCAAAAGTCGCTGGCCGGCCGCCACTGGGGCAAGCGCGAGTTTGCCGTGCTTATCGTGGTCGTGGCCATTGTGCTGTTGCTGCTGGACATCGTGATCCACGCGGTCCGCAAGCGCCGCAAGGCCAAGGCCTCGGCATAAGACATTCTCCAGAACCATCACAATGGGGACAGGCACCTTTGCGGTGGTTAGGACTTCCAAACCATCACAACATTCGATGAAAATCGCGATTATGGCGAAAAGCGTCGAATGTTGTGATGGTTTTCGTTGTGGACGCGACGGTTTTCGTTGCGGGCGGGACGGTTTTCGCTGTGGGCGGGACGGTTTCGCTGCAGAACCGCCGGCCCGCCGCTTGCCAGCCCGCCGCCCTCGTTACGTTTTCGCTGCATTTGGGTAAAGCACCTGCTCCAAGCGGCGTTGCCTTGTATACTAGAGCGGTTTATCTGTTATGCGGAAGGGAGCGCCTATGGCACTCAGCGAGAAAGACGTGTGCGGCATCGCCGAGTACGCAAAGATCGCACTGACCGATGACGAGCTCACCCAGATGACGTCCTACCTGAACGACGCCGTCCAGATGCTCGAGCCCGTCTTGCAATATGACTTGCCCGACGTGGAGCCCACGTTCCATCCCATCGGAAGCCTGTCCAACGTGATGGGCGATGACCTGCGCGAGCCCGAGCGCGACCTGCCGCTCGACGTTGCGCTCGAAAACGCCGGCAGCGCGCGCGACCGCTACTTCCGCGTGCCGTCCATTTTGGGAGAGGGGGAGAGCGAGTAATGGCTCAGAGCTTCGATTCCCTTACCGCCGCCCAGATCGCCGCGGGCGTTGCCGCCGGCGACTTTACCGCTACCGAGGTGGCCCAGGCCTCCCTTGCCGCCATCGAGGCGCGCGAGGGCGGGGTCCAGGCATTCCTGCAGGTGGCGCCCGAGCTCGCGCTCGAGGCCGCTGCGCGCTTGGATGCCGACCGTGCCGCAGGCAAGCCGCTGCCCCCGCTCGCGGGCGTGCCGCTGGCCATCAAGGACAACATGAACCTCGTGGGCACGCGTACCACCTGCGCTTCCCGCATGCTCGAGAACTACCAGAGCGTCTACACTGCCACCTGCGTCCAGCGCATGCTCGACGCCGGCTGCCTGCCCATGGGCAAGGCCAACATGGACGAGTTTGCCTTTGGCAGCTCCACCGAGAGCTCGGCGTTCCACCGCACCAACAACCCTTGGGATACCGAGCGCGTGCCCGGCGGCTCCTCGGGCGGCTCCGCTGCCGCCGCCGCCGCGGGCGAGGTCGCGCTCTCGCTGGGCTCGGACACCGGCGGCTCCATTCGCCAGCCGGCGTCGCTGTGCGGCGTGGTGGGCTTTAAGCCCACGTATGGTGCCGTGAGCCGTTACGGCGTGGTTGCCTTTGGCTCGTCGCTCGACCAGGTGGGCCCCTTTGGCCGCACGGTCGAGGATGTCGCGCTGGCCATGAACGCGCTTACCGGCGCGGGCCACGATCCATACGACTGCACCAGCCAGGATTGCGCCGTCGACTTTACCGAGCACCTCAACGACAGCATCGAGGGCAAGCGCGTGGGCATCATCCCCGCGTTTATGGAGGCCGAGGGCCTGACGCCCGAGGTCAAGGCCGCTGTTCAGCGCGCCGCCCAGGAGCTGCAGAACCAGGGCGCCGAGCTGGTCGAGGTCGACCTGCCTCACCTGGACGCCGCCATCGCCGCCTACTACGTCATCGGCCCGGCCGAGGCGTTCTCCAACCTGGCACGTTTCGACGGCATCCGCTATGGCTATCAGGAGGAGGGCTGCGCCAACCTGTCCGACCAGAGTTCGCTCTCGCGCGCCCACGGCTTTGGTGCCGAGGCCAAGCGCCGTCAGATGCTCGGCGCCTACCTGCTGAGCTCGGGCGTGTACGACAAGTACTACTATGCCGCGCAGAAGGCGCGCACGCTCATCACGCAGGACTACGACGCCGCGTATGCCAAGGTGGACACTATCCTTATGCCTGCCTCGCCGCGCACGGCCTTTAAGTTTGGCGAGATCAGCGACCCCACGCAGATGTATCTCTCCGATCTGTACACCATCTCGCTCAACATTTGCGGCAACGGTGGTATCTCGGTGCCGCTGGGCCTGGGCGAGGATACTCAGCTGCCCGTTTCTGCCCAGCTGGTGGGTCCGGCCTTTAAGGACCGTCAGCTGCTCACGTTTGCCCGCGCTCTGGAGCGTGGCTTTGCCGATGCCGCCACGGGTGCGCCCGCGCTTTCCGTCGCGCCCGATTTTGCCGGGAAGGGAGGCGAGCTGTAATGAAGGAGCTTTCCGAGGTCCTGCAGGATTGGGAGGCCGTGATCGGCCTGGAGATCCATACCGAGCTCACCGCACTCGATACCAAGATGTTCTGCAACTGCAAGCTCAGCCACGATGACGAGCCCAACGCCAACGTGTGTCCGGTGTGCCTGGGCCTGCCCGGTGCCCTGCCGGTGCCCAACAAGCGCGCCATCGAGAGCATCGTCAAGGCCGGTCTCGCCACCAACTGCGAGATCCAGCGCCACTCGATGTTCTACCGCAAGCACTATTTCTATCCCGATATGGCCAAGAACTTCCAGACCACGCAGGGTCCGGTCGCCTTTGCCATGTACGGTCACCTGGATCTGGACGTGACCGGGCGCGGTGCCGCCGAGCGCCCCGACTGCGCGTTTGGCGAGGCCGAGGCCCAGAGCCTGGCGAGCGCCTCGGCTAACGCCGAGGGCCTGTCCACGTCCATGTCCTCGACCATGCGCGAGGGTAACCAGCGCGCCGGTCACCTGGCCAGCTATGATGCGTCCAACATGCAGATGCCCGAGCGTCGCGAGGACGGTTCCTACACGGTGCCCATCCGCATTTTGCGCATCCACATGGAGGAGGACGCTGCCAAGATGGTCCACGTGGGTGGTGCCGAGGGCCGCATTACCGCCGCTGCCGAGTCGCTTGTCGACTACAACCGCTGCGGCACGCCTTTGATTGAGCTCGTGACCGAGCCCGACTTGCGTACGCCCGAGGAGGCTCGCCTGTTTATGGAGAAGCTACGTCGCATCTTTGTGACGCTGGGCATTTCGGACTGCTCCATGGAGAAGGGTTCCATGCGCTGCGACGGCAACGTGTCGCTGCGTCGCCGCGGCGAGACCAAGCTGGGCACCAAGACCGAGCTCAAGAACCTCAATTCGTTCAAGAGCCTGCATGACGGCCTTGCCTACGAGATTTGCCGCCAGGCCGAGGTGCTCGAGGAGGGCGGCATCATCTATCAGGAGACCCGCCACTGGGAGCCCAGCCGCAAGCGCACCGTGGTCATGCGCGTCAAGGAGACGGCCGACGACTATCGTCTGTTCCCCGATCCCGATCTGGCGCCGTTCGATCTGGACGACGAGTTCATCGACCGCTGCCGTGGCGAGATCCCTGAGCTGCCCGATGCCAAGCGTGCCCGTTTTGAGACCGACTTTGGCATTAAGGCGGCCGATGCCGAGCAGATTGCCGGCGACCCCGAGTTTGCCGAGTTCTTTGAGGCCGCCGCTGCCGGTATGGCTGGCAAGGAGGCCCAGACGGTCGCAAACCTGCTGGTGAACGAGATGATCGCCTACCTTAAGGGCGCGGGTGTGTCGCTCACCGAGTCCGGCATCGCGCCGGCTCAGGTAACAGCGCTGGCTAAGCTGCTGGCGACCGATGCCATCAGCTCCAACCAGGCGCACGAGGTCTTTGAGGCCATGGCCCAGACCGGCGACGACCCCAACAAGATCGTCGACGAGCGCGGCATGCGTCAGGTGAGCGACGCCGGCGCGCTGCAGCCGATCGTGGACGAGGTGCTGGCTAACTGTGCCGATCAGGCGCAGCAGTATCGTGACGGCAACCAGAAGGTCATCGGCTTTTTGGTGGGCCAGTGCATGAAGGCGAGCCGAGGCAAGGGCAACCCGAAGCTCTTCAACGAGTTGCTGAGAACGTCGCTCTCGTAAGCGGGAACCCGGGAGCCCCGGCAGGGCGGGTGCTTCCTCAAAATTTCGAACAGTCCTGCGCAAGACGAAGGCCACATTAAGTGGCCTTCTTTGCGTGCGGAACTCATTTTGAGCAAGCACCCGCCCTGCCGGGGCTCCCGGGTTCTGCAACGACTCGGCCGTTCGGGTCAGGTAGGCTGAATGGAATAGAGTGAATGGGCGCGCCGTTGGCGCGTCCATTTTTGTGCGGGTGACAAAGGGACTGTCCCTTTGTCACATTGCAATAAATGTGATGAAAGTGTGGCGAAATGAGCTTAAAACTTCCGTAAATGTGATAAATGTCACGTTTTACCTAGGGTAAAATGTGGGAAATATCACGTTTACGGAAGTTTCTTTGCGGGAGGTTCGGTCATGCAGCGAGATATCATTGCCAAGCTTAACGCTTGGAAAGCGTCAGAATATCGTAAGCCGCTTATCCTTAAGGGGGCGCGCCAGGTTGGAAAGACGTGGGCGCTTAAGGAGTTCGGCCGAACCTCGTACATCAATTATGTGTATCTGACGCTCGAGGAGCCGTCACCTGGGGTACAGAGCGAGTACGCTCAGTTTTTCGAAGGTACGCGCGATCCTCGACGGATCATCTCAAATCTTTCCCTGGCACTTGGACAGCCTATCGATCCTGGCGAGACGCTGCTTATTATTGATGAGATCCAGGATTGTCCTTCTGCAGTCGGTGCCCTTAAATACTTCTGTGACGAGGCCCCCGAGTATCACGTCGCATGCGCAGGGTCTTTGTTGGGCGTTCGCTTGTCCCGTGAGACCAGCGCTTTTCCGGTGGGAAAGGTCGAGTTCATGGAGATGCGCCCCATGAGCTTTTCCGAGTTTCTGAAAGCCGAGGGCGCTGCAAACTACGACGAATACCTTGGCGGCCTGGATCAGATCGAGACAGTGCCCGATTTCTTCCATGTCCGTCTCGTCGAGCATCTTCGTCGTTATTTTGCATGCGGCGGCATGCCAGAGGCTCTTGGCCGGTGGGCGGAGACGGGCGATATCGTTCAGGTCGATAAGGTGTTGTCTGATCTCTTGGATTCCTACGAGCGCGATTTTGCCAAGCATGGTGGCCGTGCGCAGTTCGCCAAGCTTTCGCAAATATGGAACTCGATTCCAGCTCAGTTGGCGCGCGAGAACAAAAAGTTCGTTTGGGGTGCGGTGCGCGAGGGGGCTCGTGCTCGAGAATACGAGGATGCTCTGGAATGGCTTGCCGATGCTGGGCTCATCACGGCGGTTCGCCTTAATGCTGCAGGTGGTGTGCCGCTCTCTGCGTACGATGACCTCAAGGCATTTAAAGTCTACTGTCTTGATGTCGGCTTGCTGCGCCGCATGGCAAGGCTGGATGCGTCCGCTTTTGCCATCTCGGATGCGCTATTTTCGGAGTTCAAAGGTTCGTTCGCCGAGAACTATGTGCTTCAGGCATTACTTTCACAGTTAGATGCTGCTCCGCGTTATTGGGCAAACGAGAAGCCGAAGCACGAAGTCGATTTTTTGATTCAAGTCGGAAACGAAATCGTTCCCGTCGAGGTCAAATCGGGAGAGGTCGTTCATTCCAAGAGCCTTAAGTACTATGCCGACAAGCATGCGGAGACGACTCCATTGAGGGTCCGCTACTCACTTAAGAACCTAAAGCTCGACGACGGGGTGCTCAACATTCCGTTGTATTTGGCTGATCGATCTGTCCCTCTTATCAAAAAGGCGCTTGATTGTGCGCATCTTGACGTTTAGATCCTGGGTGAGCTGACGGGCGGCGGCTAATTAATCGCTCCGTTACGGCCAGGGAGCTTGGGCCTTAGCGATGCTTGCTTCGCCAAGCGGTGGGGGTGGTGCCGGTGTGTTGCTTGAAGGCTTGGGCGAAGGCGGCCTGTTGAGGGTAGCCTAGACGCTCTGCCACCTGCGCTATTGTGAGCGCGCTATCGGCCAAAAGGTCCTTTGCTCGCTCCATACGGCGTCTGCGAATGTAGGTGCCCAGGGACTCGCCAGTTTGGGCCTTAAAGGTGGCGCATAGTTTGGAGCGGCTTGTGTAGAGCCTCTCGGCCACCTCGTTGATACCCACACGTCTGCCTTTGTCGAGCGCGCGCTCAATCATTGCCGTTGCTTCTTCGGCAATGGTTATGCTGACGCGTGTGTCTGCCGCCTGCCGCGCCTGCTTGTGGGCCGCGCGCGAACAGGCGAGCTCCGCGACCATGGTCTCCACGATGCCCTGCATATAGACGTGTCCGCCTACGGTGCGGGCGCGGTCCTCGTTAATCCGGCGCAGCGTGTGGCAGATGGCAGACGTCGCTTCCTCGTGCCATGGCTCGGCAAACGCCTCAAAGATTCCCGCGAACTCGGTGGGATAGCGGTGCTCCAGTTCGTCAAAATATCCAGGCAAAAAGAGCACCGAGCGCGAGTGATAGAGCTCCCCCGCAAACAGCGGGCTTAATTCCTCGCCACAGTTATCTTGGATAAAGCTGCAAACGGCATTGTTTGGCCACGGTCCATGCAATGGTTTGAGGTTCGCGGGCGTTATGCCAGCCTCGGGCATGCATGTAAGTGTGGGCGCGCTGACCTCGCTCACGCAGGCATATGGCTCGGGTGTGTATTCGGCCAGGTACATATCGTGCGTCGGGGTGATGAAATGCTCCATGACGATGCAGGCAGGGGAGAGGGGCATGATCCATGCGCGTCCGTGCGCCCGATCGTTTGCCACCTCGCCGGTAAAGACAGCGCCCTTGCCGGAAAGCTCCAGGCCAAACTGCTCAAACTGTGGTGCGTAGAGCTCGGTTATGTCGGTCGCTGCCCGCCGTATTTGCAAAAGCGTCCCTTTCCTTTGCAGAAACGTCCACGCCTGGCTTGATTGTGAGCCATGGCTAACACATCAATGATAAGTTCATTACGGTTAACTCTCAAGCCGTTAGAAAGGAATCTCATGGCAAAGGGATCAAAAAGGGAAGGTGGAGGCATCGGCGAGTTGCTCGCGTATGCCGGTGACCGTAAATTCCTAACGTATTTGGGCATGGCGCTCTCGGCGCTCTCGCAGCTGCTGAGCTTTGGCCCGTACGTGTGCATTTGGCTTGTCGCTCGCGACCTGATCGCCGTGGCACCTAACTGGAGCGAAGCCTGCGACATCGCGATGTATGGCTGGTGGGCCGTGGGGTTTGCGCTGGCAAGCATCGTAGCTTATTTCGTGGGGCTCATGTGCACGCACCTGTCTGCGTTTCGCTGCGCGTCCAATATCCGCAAGACTACGAGCGAGCACCTGCTTAAGCTGCCGCTCGGCTACTTTGACACGCACGCCACCGGTGAGCTGCGCCGTATTGTAGACGGATGCGCCGCCTCCACCGAGACCCTGCTCGCGCACATGCTGCCCGATATCGCCGGCGCCGCCGCCATGGTCGTGGGCTTGCTCGTGCTGCTTTTCGCCCTCGATTGGCGCTTGGGCGCGGCATGCCTTATCTCGGTCGTCGTTTCGTTTGGCGCCATGGCCACCATGATGAGCGGCGAAGGCGCCGAGTTCATGAAGGCCTACATGGGAGCGCTGGTCAAGATGAACAAGACCGGCACCGAATACGTACGCGGCATCCCCGTGGTCAAGGTGTTTCAGCAGACGGTCTACTCCTTTAAGGCCTTCCACGATGCAATCGCCGAATACGCCGACATGGCGCAAAACTATGCGGGCACGTTCTGCCGAGGTCCGCAGGTACTCAACCTTACCGCGCTCAATGGTCTTGTGGCATTCCTGTTGCCCGTGGCGTTGCTGTTGGCGCCAGGCGAGACGGACTTCGCGCATTTTATGACCAACTTCACGTTTTACGCGATATTTTCGGCCGTGGTACCGACGGCCATGACCAAGCTCATGTTTGTGGGCGAGGCCTCTCAGATGAGTGCCGATTCGTTGGCTCGTATTCGAAGCGTCATGGATTCCAAGCAGCTTTCCGTGCCCGCACAACCCAAGCACCCTGCCGGCGGCGACGTGCGATTTGAGGACGTGAGCTTTACGTACGAAGGTGCCGAAGCACCTGCCGTTAGCCATGTAAGTTTCAGCGTTTCCGCTGGTAGCACCCTCGCCCTGGTGGGTCCCTCTGGTGGCGGTAAGTCAACCTGCGCAAGCCTGATCCCGCGTTTTTGGGATGTTTCCTCGGGTCGAGTGCTCGTAGGCGGTGTGGACGTTCGCGATATGGATTCGCACGAGCTTATGGACCAGGTCGCCTTCGTGTTCCAGACCAACCAGCTGTTCCGGCAAACACTTGCCGATAACGTGCGCGCCTCCAAGCCTACGGCCACTGACGACGAAGTGCGTGCGGCCCTCTCCGCAGCTCAGTGCGACGACATTGTGGCCAAGCTCCCACAGGGCATCAATACCATGCTCGGTGCCGGCGGAGCATATCTTTCGGGCGGCGAGGTCCAGCGCGTGGCACTCGCCCGCGCGATCCTTAAAGACGCGCCTGTCGTGGTGCTCGATGAGGCTACGGCGTTTGCCGATCCCGAGAACGAGGCGCTTATCCAACGTGCTTTTAGCAAACTGGCGGCGGGTCGCACGGTCATTATGATCGCGCACCGACTCTCGACTGTAGTGGGCGCAGACCAAATCGTGGTGCTCAACCAGGGCAGCGTGCAGGAGTCGGGTACCCATGCCGAGTTGCTGTCCCAAAATGGCCTGTATGCCAAGATGTGGGCCGAGTACGAACAGGCCGCGAGCTGGAAGATTACTGCTGCGACCGCGGATGCCGCCGTCACGAAGGGGGGCGAGGCCTAAATGTTCGCCTCATTCCAAAAGAAGTATTTCCTATCCGATAAAGGCGTCGCCGGCGTAAAACGCGGCATTTTCTGGACCACGCTCACCAATCTCATTACCATGGCCGGCATGGGCTTTTTATTCCTGGTTATGGCCGGCTTTGTCGAGCATCTCGTCAGCGGGGCTGACCTGCCGGATGCCCTGCCGATCGTGGGCGGCCTCCTGGTCTTTTTCGTGTTGCTCTTTGCCTCTAACTGGCAGCAGTATTACTACACCTACTGCATCTTTTACGAGGAGTGCGGCAAGCAGCGTATGGAGATTGCCGAGCGCTTGCGCAAACTGCCGCTGTCGTTTTTTGGTCGTCGTGATCTGGCCGATTTAACCGAGACCATCATGGGCGACGTCCAGGCTATGGAGCACGCCTACAGCCACGTGCTGGGAGAGCTTTGGGGTGCCATCATCGCAAGCGCCATTGTCTTCGTGGCATCGCTGTTCTTTTGCTGGCAGCTGGCGATTGCGGCGTTTTGGAGCGTTCCCGTGGCCTTTGCCGTGTTGTATCTAACACGCGGCCCCATGACTCCGGTGTTTGATCGCGTGCGCGCCGAGAAGGTCAAGGTTACCGAGGCTATTCAAGAGACGCTCGACTGCGTTCGCGAGATTCGCGCCACCAACCAGGAGGCCCATTATCTTGAGGGACTCAACGCCGTGATCGATGCCGAGGAGCGCGAGACCACCAAGGGCGAGCTCGTTAACGGGCTTTTGGTCAACTCCGCCTTTGCCATCCTGCGTCTGGGCATTGCCACCACGCTGGTCACGGGCGCCGCGATGGTCGCCTCCGGGCAGGTCGACTTTTTGGTGTTGTTTGCCTTCCTGCTTATGGTGAGCCGTATCTATGCGCCCTTTGACCAGGCATTAATGTTAATGTCCGAGCTGTTTGCCGCCGAGTCGTCTGCCAAGCGCATGCGTTCCATCATGGAAGAGCCTGTGGCGCGGGGCAGCGAGAACTTTGAGCCTGCGGGCCACGATGTGGTGTTCGATCACGTGGCATTTGGCTATGGTGCGGGCGAGGACGGCCGCGCCGGCGAGAAAGTTCTTACCGATGTGAGCTTTACCGCCAAGGAAGGCGAAGTTACGGCGCTGGTCGGTCCTTCGGGTTCCGGTAAGTCTACGGTGAGCCGCCTGGCCGCGCGCTTTTGGGATGCCACTGCGGGCAAGGTTGCCGTGGGCGGTGTGGATGTTGCGGGCGTCGACCCCGAGGTGCTCCTGCGCGACTACGCCATTGTGTTCCAAGACGTGTTGCTCTTTGACGACACGGTGATGGGAAACATCCGCCTCGGGCGTCGTGACGCCACCGATGAGGAAGTGCTTGCGGCCGCGCGTGCCGCTAACTGCGACGAGTTCGTGAACCGCATGCCGCAGGGCTACGACACCATGATCGGCGAGAACGGCTCCAAACTCTCCGGTGGCGAGCGCCAGCGCATCTCCATCGCCCGCGCGCTGCTCAAAGATGCGCCCATCGTGCTGTTGGACGAGGCGACGGCGAGCTTGGACGTGGAGAACGAGACCGTGGTTCAGCAGGCGCTTTCCCGCCTGCTCGCGGGCAAGACGGTTATCGTTATTGCCCACCGTATGCGTACGGTGGAAAATGCCGACAAAATCGTTGTGCTTAAAGATGGTGTGGTTGCCGAGCAGGGCGCTCCGGCGCAGCTCAAGGCGGCAGGTGGAGAATTCGCCCGCATGGTTGCGCTGCAAAAGGAGGCGGCGGCCTGGCAGCTGTAGGAGTGTGACAAAGGGACAGTCCCTTTGTCATATTGAGTTCACCCCCATAGTTTCCAAAAAGTTAGCCGTTGTTGACCAAATAATTATACTAAACTAGCCTCAAAAGTGTGCCCGAGCAAACTTGTTTACTCGGGTGCTGAGGCACCGTGCCGCGTCCAATGCGGCAAAAGGGAGAAACAACATGAAGAAGTCGACGTTCAATACCCTGCTTGTCGGTGGCGGTTTTCTGCTTGGCACGGCCGGCATCAAGCTGCTTACCAGCGCTCCGGTCAAGAATGCCTGCGTGCAGGGTATCGCGTGCGGCATGCGCATCAAGAACTGCTACCAGGACATGGTCGAGCAGGCCAAGGCTAATGTCGACGACATGGTTGCCGAGGCGGCCTACATCACCCAGAGCGAGGCCGCTGCTGACGAGGCAGCCGAGTAACGCTCCCAGGCACAAACTATGAGATTCTCGATTATTAGCGAGATCCCCGGCAGGACCCGTCTTCAATTGGCGGGTCCTGTGCCAGAGAGCGATCTCGATGCACTTCTTAAGCTCAGCGGCGGTATCGACGGCGTGCACAAGGTGCGCGTGTATGGCCGCATTGGCCAGATGGCGCTGGAGTACGACGAGCCGCGCCGCGCGAGCGTGCTCGACGCCTTGGGCGCACTCGATGCTCAAGCTATCGCCGATGCCAAGTCGGGCTACGTGATGCA
>DBEZXT010000019.1:0-4614 GCA_048291645.1 Collinsella aerofaciens
TTAAGGGAGCCCGAGATGAGCGACTGCTCGTCGGTGTCGGTGGAGCTGTCGGCGGCGAGGCCGCGGACGATACCGGCGACCTGCGGCAGGATGTCCTTGAGGACGACGGCGACGCCAAAGCCCATCATGAGGCCCATACCCAGGGACTTAACAATGCCCTGTGCGGTCATAACGTCAAACAGACCGGCAGCGGTGCCGCCGACGATGATGCCAAAATTGCCCAGCAGCGCGCCGGCAAACCAGAACGCGACGGGGGCGAAGCCCACAAGGAAGCCGACGGAGAGCAGCATGGGCGAGTTGTAGATGGCAAAGGTCACGCCGGGGATATTGAGCGTGCACAGCATGCTGGGCACCACGCCCAGAGCGTCGCGCAGCACGCTGTAGATGCCGGCGATGGCCATGGAGCCAAAGAGCTGCTTGCCGGTCTTGCCGCCGGCCTCGGTGGCGCGCAGGGTCTGAGCTGCGGCGTTGCCGGTGGGGAACTCCAACGCGGCATCCACGATAAAGTGACGGTGGATGAGCGCGGTGGCCAGCAGGCCCAGGATGGTGCCGGCGAGTGCCACGATAAACATGTCGAGCCAGCTGATCTGGTCGGCATAGCCCAGCATCCAGGCGCCCGGGATGGTAAACGCCAGACCGCCGGCGACCATGGCGCCCGCGGACATGATGGTGTGGGTGACGTTGGCCTCGTTGAGGCTGGCATTGCCCATGAGCTTAAGGAAGAACAGCGAGATGACGGCAGCGAAGACGATCGGCCAGGGGAGTGCGCCCATCTTGAGGGCGGTGTAGGCCGAGCTTGCCGTGATGATCACGCAGCCAAGGACGCCGATGACGACGCCGCGCAGCGTGAGTTGCCCGCGCATCGAGGCGCGGTTCGAGGGATTGCTCATATAAAACTCCTTTGCGTATATCCGCTTCCCCCGGGAGCGCCGTTACGGATACGGCGCGGGAAGTCGGGTTACCAAGGGCCGCCGCGTGAGCTCGCGCACGACCGTGCACCAGTATAGTCGCAAGCTAGTCATTTTGGGATGACTGGTTTAGGTAGGCGATATACTGCTGGGCAGACGAAAGGAGCGCCGACGATGCTTAATGGGTGCGCATATATATTGACGGTCGACGTGGGCAACACGTTCATTCGCTTTGGCCTGTTTGCAGAGGATTCGGCCGCGGCGCAGGAATGTCCGCTTGCGACGTGCGAGATCACCACGCCGTCGAGCATCACAGCAGACGAGGCACGCATGCGTCTCGTGCAGGTCATGGCCGCACTGGCGGCCGATGCGGGCATGCCGGGTGCGCTTGTGCCCGCGGCTGCTGTGCTGAGCTGCGTGGTCCCGGCGCTCGAGCGCCCGTGGAAGGCGGCACTTTCCCGTACCTGCACGGGGCGCGTGCTCACGGTGGGACCGGGACTTAAGACTGGCATGCCCGTCCACTACGACGACCCCGCCGAGATCGGCCCCGACCGCATCGCCGATGCCGTGGCGGCTCGTGCCGTCTACGGCTCTCCGTGCATTGTGATCGACCTGGGCACTACGACCAATATCGAGGTCATCGATACGCACGGAACCTTTGTCGGCGGCGTCATCGCGCCGGGCCTGGCACTTGGCGCCCGCTCGCTTTCGGCCGCTGCGGCGCGCCTGCCGCAGGTCGAGCCCTCGGCACCGGCGCGCGTCATCGGTCGCAACACGCGCGAGGCCATGCGCTCGGGCGTGGTTCTGGGCGAGGTGGCCCGCATCGACGGCATGCTCGACATGGTGCTCGCCGAGATGCGCGCGACCAAGGCCGCGGGGGAGGGCGATGTGCCCATCGTCATTACCGGCGACGATGCCGAGGCGCTTGCGGCGTTGGTTGGCCATAGCCTGACGGTCGACGATGCGCTGACGTTGCGGGGTCTCGCCGAGCTCTACCACATCAACCAAAAGCCCCGACGCGCGTAGGACGGGGGCTGGTGGGATAAGCGCCCCTACCTTTCACCTGCTACAATGGGTCAAACTATTGCGATTTCGGAGGTGTCTGCCATGTCGGACGATCTTCATCAAACCGCGTCGGGCAAGCGCCGCGACGTTATTAGCTGGGATGAGTTCTTTATGAGCGTGGCCATCGCCGCGCAGCGCCGCAGTAAGGACCCCAACACGCAGGTGGGCGCGTGCATCGCCAACACCAACCACCGCATCCTTTCGGTGGGCTACAACGGTACGCCCTCGGCACTCAACGATGACTTTTTCCCGTGGGGCACGAGCGACGACCCGTTGCAGGATAAGCACAACTACGTGGTGCATGCCGAGGCCAACGCCGTGCTCAACTACCGCGGCTCGCTCAAAGACCTTGAGGGTTCCACGGTCTACGTCACGCTGTTCCCGTGCCACGACTGCGCCAAGATCCTGGCGCAGGTGGGCGTGGGCGAGGTCGTCTACCTGGACAACAAGTATGCCGATACCGACGACGGCCGTATCAGCCGCCGCATTCTCGACTCCTGCGGCATCAGCTACCGCCAGGTCATCGTCGATGTTCAGATTGGTACCGGGGGACAAGCTCAGCAGTAGCGCGTGCCAACGCCAGCTGGCGGTAAAACAGCCAAAAGAGCCCCGTCCCAAATTGACTACTCGTGAAAGTCGCGTCTGCGCGCATGGACGGCTCGTGAGCGGGTACATGGCTGTAGTAACATAGCTTCTGTCCGCGGGCGTGCCCGCGTTGTTGTGAGAAAGGAGCCCCTGTGGCTGTTAACGAAGAGCTGCTTAAGAAGGTTCTTGAAGAGATTCGCCCCAACCTGCAGGCCGACGGCGGCGATATGGAGTATGTGGGCGTCGACGACGAGGGCGTCGTCAAGCTGGAACTGCAGGGCGCCTGCGCCGGCTGTCCCATGAGCTCGCTAACCCTTTCCATGGGTATCGAGCGCATCCTGAAGGAGCATGTGCCCGGCGTTACCCGCGTCGAGCAGGTCAATGCTTCCGGCGAGGCCGAGGACCTGTACGACGAGTACGCGCCGTTCTAAGATGCGAAAGCTGCGGACGGTACGCTCCGCATAGACGTTACGTCCAAATATGCGGCTGCGAGCGTAAGGCCCGCGGCCGCATTTGTATGTAGGGAGCAGGGGGATCGATATGCTCAACGACCTCTACCATATGCTTGATCCCGTCGCGATCGCGGCGGGCCCCATCACCATCTACTGGTACGGCCTGGCCTACGTGGTCGGCGCTCTGCTCACGGCGGTCGTCATGTACCGCACACAGCGTCGCTGGGGCTTTAACATCACGATTGACGACCTGACGAGTGTCGTGGTCGGCGTGGTCTTTGGCCTCATTATCGGTGCGCGCCTGTTTTACGTCGTCTTTTACGGCGACGGCTACTACTGGGCGCATCCGCTCGAGATCTTTGCCACCAACGAGGGCGGCATGAGCTTCCATGGCGGTTTGGTGGGCGGCATTATCGGCGGCATCATTGTGTGCCGCATGTATAAGCTCGATGCATGGACTTTGGCAGACCTTGCCGTCATAGGCGCGCCGCTGGCCTTGTGCCTGGGCCGTTGTGCCAACTTTGTCAATGGTGAGCTGTGGGGCAAGCCGACCGATCTGCCCTGGGGCGTGGTCTTCGGTGGCACCGCGGGCGATATGCCGCGCCATCCATCCCAACTCTACGAGGCATTTCTTGAGGGCATCGTGCTCTTCTGCATTCTGCAGGTGCTCAGCCGCAAAAAACCGCTGCTGCCCCAGGGTACGTTTATGGGTGTGTTTGTGATGGGTTACGGCATCGTCCGCTTCCTCGTTGAGTTCGTGCGCGTGCCCGATGCCCAGCTGGGCTATCTGCTGGGCGGTGTCATCACCATGGGCCAGTTGCTGAGTTTGCCGCTCGTGATCGCCGGTCTGGTGCTCATCATCTTCGCCCGACACCGCAATCGCCCCCAGCGCATCTACCTGGACGCCTAACCACCAAAACCACCAAAAGGGGACAGGCGCCTTTGTGGTGGTTCGCTGGACAACGATGACAAAACCGTAACGTTTTCCCAGATAAAACATGCCCAAATAAACCTGTCCCTTTTTGGCAGGCTTCTAGAAAGGCTTTCGGACTGTGAAGGATTCCGACCTCTCCACAACGGCTGCGCGCGACGCTGCCCGCATCGTCTGGTTTAAGCGCTACCCCGCCAAACAGACGCTCATCGCATTTTTGCTCGCGCTGTTGGCGACCACGGCGTTTTCCATCGATCCCGCCCCGGTGTCAAGCAACGCAGTCTTGGCGATTGACCCCAAGGCGACGGGTGCGCTGTACGTGTGCTACGAGGTGCTCCTCTCGTTTGCCGGCCATACCGACGCGGTCATGCTGCTTGCACTTGCCTGCCTGCTCACGCTGCCGTTTCGCTACGTATTCTTTGGCCGCGGCGACGCCTGGCGTCCCTCGGTGGTCCTTCCGTCGCTGTTCTTTGCCGTCTGCATGGTGTTTGGCCGCAGCTACGACCTCACCGATTCGGCCGAGATCGTGCTCGGCGACAAGGCCCGCATCATCTGCGCCTGGATAGGCGGTGTGGGCTGGATGCTCTTGGCGGTCGTTGCCTTCTACCTTGCCTTTGAGTGTCTAGATTGGCTGAGCTCTCGGCGCATTCCGTTTTCCGAAGCGCACTTTGGC
>DBEZXT010000020.1:0-6585 GCA_048291645.1 Collinsella aerofaciens
TATCGACTGCGAGCGCGTCGAAGATGGCGTCCATGTGAACCGTGCCGAGCGTATCAAGCCGGTCGACATCCAGACGCTTCCGTTCCCCGGTTTCCCGACCGACATGCAGGCGCAGATTATGGTGCTCTCCGCCCTTGCCGACGGCAGTTCCGTTATTACCGAAAACATCTTCGAGAATCGCTTTATGTTTGCCTCTGAGCTGGTGCGCATGGGTGCCGACATTCGTATCGAGAGCCATCATGCCATGATTCATGGCGTTAAGGGCTTCTCGGGTGCACAGGTTACCTCGCCCGATCTGCGTGGCGGAGCGGCCCTCGTCGTAGCGGGCTTGATCGCCGACGGGACGACCGAGGTTTCGGCCATCCATCACATCAAGCGCGGCTACGAGCAGTTTGTCGAAAAGCTGCAGGCGCTCGGCGCGCATGTCGAGCATGCTTCCGTCCCCGATCCCGTCATCTACTAATACAGGTTGCCTATGTTTAATAAAAAGCCTCTCGCGGATACCACCGCCCGAAGACCCTCAACTGGGGCGCAGGCCAAGATCTACAGTCGCGATAACGTGGCTCGCTATTCCGAGCGCGCTCGTCAACGTCGTCGTAGCCACACGATTCGTCACGTCGCGCTCATTGTCGTGCTTGGTGTGCTGCTGAGTGCCACTACCGCTGCCGGCCTGTGGTTTGCCACCATTATGGGCAAGCTCGGCGATTCTAATGTCATTACCGATAATCTGCGTCGGGTTCTGGTTGACACCGATGAGGCAAAGGATCCGTTCTACGTGCTGCTTCTTGGCACCGACGGCCGTCCGGGCGAGGATACGTATCGCGCCGACTCGATTATCCTGGCACGCATCGACCCCACGCAAAAGCAGGCGACGCTCATTTCCGTTCCGCGCGACACCAAGGTCGAGTACAAGGGCGAGACCATGAAGATCAACGCCTGCCATACCGTTGGCGGCGCCGAGGCCATGGTCGAGGCGGTCAACGAGCTGTGCGGTGTTCAGATTTCCCACTATGCCGAGGTCAGCTTCGACGGTATGCAGGCGCTGATTGATTCGGTTGGCGGTATCGACATTAACGCAACCGATGATGTTGACGACCCCGAGCACCTGGATATTAAGATTACCGCTGGCCAGCAGCATATGGACGGTGCCACCGCCCTTACCTATGCCCGCTGCCGCTACACCTATGCCGACGGCGATTACACGCGCATGCGCCACCAGCGTCAGGTGCTTGGCGCCCTTGCCAACCAGATTCTCAATAACTTCGATGCCACGAAGATCTTTGGCCTGGTTAATTCGCTGTCCGATATGCTCGTAACCGATATGAGCGTTCAGGATATCGTGGCTACGGTCAACGCCATGCGCGGTATGGATGTCGACGGTATCTACTCGGCCAACCTGCCCTCGTACGCCGACGACAGCACCATGATCGACGGTGTGAGCTACGTCTTTGTCTACGAGGACGAGCTCAAGGAAATGATGGAGCGCGTCGATGCCGGCAAGGATCCCAAGGGTCCCAACACCATGGGTCTTTCCGACGGTTCCAGCTCTACGATCGGCGACCTGAACAACAACACGTCTGACGACTACGCAAACGGTACCGCAACCTCATCGGTCAGCTCTGACGATTCCGATGACTCAAGCGATTCGAGCGATTCGGACTACTACGAAGAGCCCACCGGCGACGGCAACGGCTACGAAGCCAACTACTAAGTTACGGCGTTTTACCAAACGCCGTAACGGCTCGACGCTGCGCGCCGCCCAAGGCGACAATTTGTCATTCAAAAGGCAGGGCATGACCAGAAGGTCAATGCCCTGCCTTTTTCATGCCAACTTGTTCGCCTTGGACGTCGCTCGCTGACGTTGGCTCAACCTGCGGTGCTGACTACTCCCCTTGCACCAAAAACCGCCCCGTTCTCGGTTTTGAGGACGGGGCGGTTTTGCTTACCTGGATTGTTCGAGTTCCCTATGCAAAGCGGGCGACGAGCTCCTGCAGGACGTCGGTCATCTTGACGAGCGAACTGACCGGGACGAACTCGTTGACGCCGTGGTAGCAATAGCCGCCGGTGGAAAGGTTGGGGCAGGGCAGACCGCGGAACGACAGCTGCGCGCCGTCGGTGCCGCCACGAATCGGCAGCACTTGGGGCTCAACGCCGCAGGCAAGGTAGGCTTCCTTGGCAACATCAATAAGCTCGGGATAGTCGCGAACGATCTCGGCCATATTTCGATACTGCTGCTTAATCTCGACCGTCACGCGCTCCTCACCCAGACGCTGGTTGAGCATCGAGGCGGCGGCATCAATAAGGTCGAGTTTCTGCTGGAACTTGGCGGCGTCATGGTCGCGGACGATATAGCGCGCTGTGGCGTGATCGACGGTCGCAGATACACCCTCAAGGTGATAAAAGCCCTCGTAGCCTTCCGTATACTCCGGGCGCTGCACGTAGGGGAGCAATGCGTTGAAGTCGCAGAACAGATTGCCTGCGTTGATCATACGGCCCTTGGCGTCGCCCGGGTGGATGGACTGGCCCTCAAAGCGGACGGTCGCCTCGGCGGCGTTAAAGCACTCCCACTCCAGCTCGCCGATGGGGCCGCCGTCGACCGTGTAGGCGTACTTGCAGCCAAAGGTATCGATATCCAACAGCTCGGCTCCGTGGCCAATCTCCTCGTCAGGGCAGAAGCAAATGCCGAGTGTGGGATGGGGCAGAGAAGGGTCCTGAGCGAAACGCGCGACAAGCGACATGATCTCGGCAACGCCTGCCTTGTCGTCCGCGCCCAGCAGCGTGGTGCCATCGCTGCAGACCAGGTCCTCACCCGCGAGGTCATTCAGGGCGGGGAGCTTGGCGGTACTCATGGCAACGGGCTTACCGTCAACCGTGCCGCAGACCAGGTCGCCGCCTTCGTAGTATACGATGTGCGGCTTCACGCCGGCGCCCGGTGCAACTTCGGTGGTGTCGAGATGGGCGATCAGGCCCAGGGCGGGCTTGTCCTCAGCGCCCGCACTTGCGGGGATATGCGCGCAGACATAGGCGTGCTCGGTCACGTGGGCATCTTCCGCACCAAGCTCGCGCAGCTCTTCAGCCAGCACGTTGGCAAGGTCAAACTGAACGGCGCTCGAGGGTACCTGGTCGCAGTTTGCGTCCTCGGACTGCGTGTTGATCTGGACGTAGCGCAAAAAGCGCTCGAGGACATCGGGGCTCGTGGTGGTGTTTTCCATAAAGACCGCTCCAATCTTGGTCGTCGTGTGCAACAAGAACTCTAGCACGGTATGCCACGGCATACCACGACGCTTGGATGGGGTAGAATCAGCCATTGAATGCAGAAGGGACGGAAGATCATGGATACGACAAATAGCTCGCGCGAACTACATCTGACGGTGGCGAACGAAGACTACTTGGAGTGCATGGTTCGCATTGAAAGCGAAGAGGGGGAAACCAACGGCGTTCGATCGGTCGACATCGCGCAGCGCCTTGGCGTCTCCAAGGCATCGGTCAATAAAGCGGTTTCGGCGCTCAAGGCATCCGAGCTTGTCGAGCAATCGCACTACGGCAAGGTAATTCTGACCGATCGCGGCCGCGAGGTTGGCACGGCTATCTGGTACCGTCATCGCCTCATCCGCACGTTTTTGGTTCAGGAGCTCGGTGTCGAATTTGAGCGAGCCGATTCCGAGGCCTGCATGATGGAGCATGCGCTATCCGAGGACACGATGAGCCGCTGGCTCGCCTATCTCGAAAAGCAGGGAATCAGCGTCGAGGAATAGCGGGATATATATGGATACGAGTTATTACAACCGCTTTGGTGCCGAGGAACTTACGCGCCGCTTGTCGAGCGAGACCTTGTTGGCGCAGGGCCCCATGGGCAGTGTTTTGTTGAGTGAGTACGATGCCGCCGACATTCCACCGGCGTTTTGGAATCTGGCAGAGCCGCAGACCGTTTCTCGTATCCATCGCTTGTATGTCGCCGCCGGCGCGCAGGTGCTCATTACCAATACCTTTCAGGCATCGAGCTATGCCCTCAAGCACGACCAGATTGCGCCGTCCGTGGCGGAGGTCAATCGCGGGGCCGTCGACGATGCCCGCCAGGCGCACCCTCAGCTACTGCTGGGCTCAATGGGCCCGATCGGTATTGAGTGGTTTGCCGAGGACTCTGTCGAGTATCGTGAAATCCGCGGCATTGCGCGCGAACAGGCGCGCGCCTTGCTCAATGCTGGCGTTGACGGTCTGCTGATCGAGACGGTGACGTCTATCCGTAATCTGCAGCCCATGCTTGCCGGCGCCCGAGATGCCGCCGACGGCATGCCTGTTCTGGTGAGTTTTGTCGTTGACGATAAAGGCGACCTGCTGGGCGATGGCCTCAACATCGAGGCAGCCGTTTTGTACGCCGAAAAACACGGCGCAAATTCGGTTGGTGTTAATTGCTGTTCGCTTGCGGCCGCGAACGCGGCGGTGCCCAGGATGGTTGCATCGGCGACTACTCCCGTCACGGTGCGTCCCAACGTAGGCGATCCGGTCCAGACTCAGGATGGCCCCGTATGGCACGAGAACCCCGAAGCTTTCGCGCGCGCATGCATCGAATGGAGACATGCCGGTGCCGCAATGGTGGGCAGTTGCTGTGGAACCACGGCAATCACTACGGCCGCGATGGCCGAGGCGCTCGATATATAAAGGGCAAACCGCTCCATACGGGGCGGTTTTTTTATTGCTTGCATGTCCTCGGCAGCATTTGCCCAAATGGTGAATGCTGGTGCCGGCAGGTTGTCGAGTGCGTGTTGCGGGTATACCTCACGCGTACCATGATCCAAACGCTGTGAGGTGTCTGCGCGTGTGCGCGATAATTCATTTTGGAACTGACGGTTGGCGCGCTCGCGTCGATGAGGACTTCACTGCCGATAACGTTGCCCGTATCGCCGATGCCGTCGGCGAGTTGTGGCAAAAGATCAATCCGGGCAAAACGGTATATATAGGGTTCGACACTCGGCCCCTGGCGCGCGAGTTCGCTGAGCTTGCGGCGGGCGTGCTAGCAGCGCACGGGCTAGACGCCGTGCTCGCTTCGCGACCTGTCCCGACCCCTGCCCTTACGTGGGCGGCGGCTTATGACGGTGAAGCGTGCGGCGCGCTCATGGTGACGGGGTCCCATCATCCGCAGGGCTATCTGTGCCTCAAGATTCGCATGGGTGACGGCTCGACCGCCAACCAGGATGTCATCGAAGAGCTCGAAGAGACTATGGCTCCCGAGCCAATGGGGATCGAGGGGCAATATCGCACCGCGGATATCATTCCTGACTATATGCAGGCGGTGGCATCGTTTGTCGATGCCGAAGCCATCCGCGCCGCGCACCTGCGCGTGGTTGTCGATCCGATGGGCGGCGCAGCCCAGGGCTATCTGGCCGACTTGCTACGCGAGCTTGGCGTTGAGGTGCACGAGATTCACGCCGGGCAGGCGTCTGACCAAGAAGATATCTGCCCCGACCCCGTTGAGCCGTGGGTGGACGCTTGCGAGCGCACGGTTATCGATGACGGAGCTTGCGCTGGTCTGGTGACCGACGGCGACGCCGACCGTATCGGTGCGGTTGACGAGCGCGGCAGATATATACATCCGCATCAGATCATGGCGCTCGTTTTGGGCGACTTGGTTCAATTTCGTAATTTGGAGGGGCGCGTCGTCGTCAATCTTTCATGCTCGACGCTCGTGCGTCGCATTGCCGAGGCGCTTGGCTGCCGCGTGACCGTCAAACCAGTCGGTTTCAAATATATAGCGGCGGAGATGAAGAAGGGCGGCGTCCTCATAGGCGGCGAAGAAGCCGGTGGTATCGGCATCGCCGCACATATGCCCGAGCGCGATGGAATCCTCGCCTGTCTGATTCTGTGTGAGCTTATGGCAAAGACGGACGCGCCTTTGGGCGTTCTGGTCGACCAACTCGAGGACAGTTTTGGTAAGACGAGTTACGGTCGACGCGATTTACGCCTTGAGGCCGAAGATGCCGAAACGTTACGAACCCTGCTGCCGGGCGTAAACCCCAAGTCGATTTGTGGCAAGGTGCCGCAAAACGTTAGTCATATGGATGGCTTGCGTTTGGCATTCGAGGATGACACGTGGCTGCTGGTCCGTCCTAGTGGGACCGAACCAGTGGTGCGCGTCTACGCCGAGGGGTTCTCGGTGGAAGAACGCGATGAGTTGCTCGATGCTGGCTGTGCTTTAGCTAGGGGGACGTATCCGCTTTAACCATGAGACTGCCTTATATAAAGAGATGCTCGGCGAGCGGTAGTTAACGGCTGGCAAACGTTAGTCGGATCACAAGATGTGTAGGAAATGTGTACGCCCAGATTCCCGCCCCCGGGGGCCCTCCGGTCTGGCAATATATCTCCTTGCCGCGCGGCCCGGTCGAACCGGGAACCGGCGCAGGCGTGCACCTTGAGAACCGGATACTGCGAGGATGGACACTCACTTCAGTGTCGCATCCGGGCAGACATCGAACCATTTGAAATGGTCTAACTTGGATTTGTTTTTCGCAAGGCCGCCGAGAGGCGGCCCCGAGAAATTCCTTTTCCTATATTAAAACCATATGAATCGAACGGAACCGATCAGCGAAT
>DBEZXT010000021.1:0-10592 GCA_048291645.1 Collinsella aerofaciens
TTATTGCCTGGTGGCATGTGGTAAACTAGCACGATGATATGTTACCTATGAAAGGAGACCGGATGCCGGGCGAGAATTTTCCTGGCGATAGGATCGTCAGCTTGGTCGATGAGCTCGAAGGGCTGATCGAGGAAGCCAAGCCGCCTTTCGGCAAGAACGCTCAGTTCAAGGTCATCGACGCCGACGTGTTCTTCAATATCCTCGACGAGATCCGCATGAGCTATCCCGAGGAGTGGCAGAAGTCCCGCCGTATCCTTAAGGAGCGCGAGGAGCTTATGGCTTCCGCCGCCGCTCAGGCTGATTCCATCATCGCCGACGCTCAGCAGCAGGCCCTCACCATTGCCGGTGAGCAGGAGATCGTCCGCCTTGCGCAGCAGCAGGCCGACGACATCCGCGATCGTGCCCAGCAGTACGAGCGCGAGACGCGTTATGCTGCCGAGGACTACGCGGAGCAGGTCTTTACGCACCTGGAGGAGAACCTCAAGAGCCTGACTGGCACCGTTACCCGTTGCCGTCAGCAGCTCAACGAGGGTGCCGCCCAACAGAATGGTCAGTGGTAATGGCTGAGTTTCCGAGCGTTACCGTCGATCTTTCCGAGCAGCTCGAGTTTCCTGGAGATTCGTATCCGCTGACCGGTAAGGTCGATGTCGCCACCTACACGGTGGGCGAGAAGGAGTACCAGCTTCAGGACGGCATCGACTACGACGTTGTCTTTACCAATGCCGGTACCGGTGTCTTGCTCACGGGCATGGTCCGCGCGCACGCCACCGGCGAGTGCGACCGTTGCCTGGAGCCCGCCTCGTTTGATATCGCCGGCGAGATCGAGGAGTTTTATCTCTTTGAGGAGCCCGAGGATCCCGAGGCCTACGAAGACGGCTACGAGCTCCTGTGTGAGGACCGCATCGTCGATCTGGGTGAGCCCATCAACGACGCGGTCGTCATGGACACGCCGTTTGTGGTGCTCTGCAAGCCCGATTGCCGCGGTCTGTGCCCCACATGCGGTTGCAATCTCAACGTTGAGCAATGCGATTGCGCCGCCCAGGCAGAGGCAGAATGGGCCGCTGCCACGGAAAATCCATTTGCAGCATTGAAGAATCTCAAGCTTGATGAGTAAAACTGTGGTAGTATCGCTACTTGCGCGTAATCGCCACACTGGATAGTTCATAAGGAAGGTCACTATGCCCGTACCTAAACAAAAGCAGGGTCGTATCCGCACTCACACCCGTCGTTCCGCCAACATGAAGATCTCGGCTGCGGCTCAGTCCACGTGCCCCCGTTGCGGCGCTGTTAAGCTTCCGCACCACGTGTGCCCCAGTTGCGGTTTCTACAAGGACCGCGAGGTTATCGTTACCGAGTAACGGTATACTCTGGATGCGATGCCGTTCCAAATGGAACCACAATGGCCGGCTCAATGAGTCGGCCATTTTTGTATAAGGAGTATGTATATGAGTAACGTTCGCGTTTGTGTAGACGTTGTGGGCGGAGACGAGAAACCTCAGGTTGTTCTCGATGGTATCGAGGCTGCGCTTGCCGCCGATCCCGATATCGAGGTCTTGGCAGCTGGTCCCGCCGAAATCGTCAATCCCTTTGCCGCTTCCCATGCACGTGTTGAGGCCCTTGAGGCGCCTGACGTTATCGCCATGGATGACGATCCCATTCGCGCCGTGATGACCAAGCGTAAGTCGTCGATCGTGCTTTCTTGCCGCGCCATTAAGAAGGGTAATGCGGACGCGTTTTTCTCTGCCGGCTCCACCGGCGCCATGACCGCCGCTGCCACCGCCTACGTGACGCCGTTTAGGTATCAGGCCGAAGGCAAGAAGCAACCGGTGCGCCCCTGTCTGACCAATGCGCTGCCCAATCGCGCCGGCGGTCTGACGGTGCTGTGCGATATGGGCGCCAACCCCGATGTCGAGGTCGATGACATGGTGCGTTTTGCTCAGATGGGTAGCGCCTATGCCCGCGTCGTCCTGGGCATCGAGCATCCCCGCGTGGGCCTGCTTGCCAACGGCACCGAGGACGAGAAGGGCTCCAACTTTACCAAGGCCTGCTTCCCGGCCATGAAAGCCGCCGTTACCGGCTTTGTTGGTAACTGCGAGGGCACCGATCTTACGTCGGGCAATTTTGACGTCGTGGTCGCCGACGGCATGTCGGGCAACATCGCGCTCAAGGCCACCGAGGGCGCTGCCAAGTTTTTGCTGCAGGAACTCAAGGGTGCCTTTATGGCCTCGCTCGGCACCAAGATCGCCGCGCTGCTCATCAAAAAGCAGATGCGCGAGATTAAAGCCAAGCTTTCGGGCGACGCCAAGGGCGGCGCGATTCTTTTGGGCCTGCGCGGCGTGGTCCTGATCGGCCATGGTGCCACCTCGGTCGAGGCTGTTAAAAACGGTACGCTTGCGGCGGCCGAAGCCGTGCGCGCCGGGCTGGTCGAGAATGTCGCCAACTCCATGGACGGCATCGTTTTATAACAGCGGCGTTATGCGTCTCGGGGCGTGCGTCGTGGGGTAGAATCAGAACCGTGTCTTGGTACCGCCCGGGCGGTACCATTTTTTGGTATTCATGCACTATGAGAGGAAGCGCTATGGACCGCTCCGAAATCTTCGACAAGATCGCCGAGGTCGCTGCTGACGTTCTGGGCGTCGATGTTGCCGAAATTAGCGAGGAGACCACCTTTGACGACCTCGATGCCAACTCGCTCGAGCGCCTGCAGCTGGTTACGGCTATCGAGGACGAGTTCAACCTCGAGATCGATGACGAGACCCTGCTCTCGCTCAACTCTGTCGCCGACGCCGTCGACGCTATCGAAAACGCCAGGGAGGCCTAGGTCTTGGCTTTGTCTGAACGACTTACGCGCGCCCAGGAAATCCTGGGCCATGAGTTCAATAATAAGGTGCTGCTGCGCGCGGCACTCACGCATCCCTCGGCAGTCGAGGGCCAGCCGGTTTCTGCCAGCTATGAGCGCCTTGAGTTCTTGGGCGATTCCATTTTGGGCGCTGTGGTCGCACGCTCCCTGTTTGAGTCCTATCCGGAGTTTGACGAGGGCAAGCTCACGCGCCTGAAGGTGTCGCTTGTCTCGGGTGCTACGCTGTCCGAGGTTTCTCACGAGCTGGGCATCGACGACATCATCATCTTTGGTGCCTCCGAGACCGGTACCGGTGCGCGCGGCCTGCATTCGGCCCTCGAGAACGTCTACGAGTCGCTCGTGGGAGCGCTGTACCTGGATGCCGGCTGGGATGCCGCGGCGGAGTTCATTCACCGTACGCTTAAGCCGCATTTGGCTTCCGAGCGTGCCGAGCATCCTGCGAACCCCAAGTCGTTTTTGCAGGAGTGTGTGCAAGCCGACGGTCACGAGCCCCCGGCGTACAAGCTCGTTGGCTCCGAGGGCCCGGCGCATGCGCCCACCTTTACCGCCGTGGTTTTGATCGATGGCATCCGTCAGGGTCGCGGCTCCGGCTCCTCAAAGAAAGAAGCCGAGGGAGCCGCTGCTCTCGAGGCGCTTGACCGCATGGGCTACACCACCAACGGCGTGATTCTCAACAAGAAGCCTGTTTAAGCGAGGAACCGTGTATCTCAAGTCCCTCACGCTCAAAGGGTTCAAGTCGTTTGCCGACCGCGCCCATATGACGTTTGAGCCGGGTCTGACCGTCATCGTCGGTCCCAACGGCTCGGGAAAATCGAACATCTCTGACTCGATTCTGTGGGTCCTGGGCGAGCAGAGCGCCAAGCAGCTGCGCGGCCAGGCCATGGAGGATGTCATCTTCTCGGGCTCGTCAGCGCGCAAGCCGGTGGGTGTCGCCGAGGTCACGCTGGTGCTCGATAACTCGGACCATATGCTGCCCGTCGATTTTGACGAGGTCGCCATCACCCGTCGCATGTATCGCTCGGGCGAAAGCGAGTACCTCATCAACTCGAGTCCGTGCCGCCTGATGGACATTCAGGACATCCTGCACGATTCGGGCCTGGGCAAGGATACGCATTCCATCATCAGCCAGGGCAAGCTCGACGCCATTTTGCAGAGCCGCCCCGAGGAGCGCCGCGCCCTCATCGAGGAGGCCGCCGGCATCTCCAAGCACAAGCGCCGCAAGGAGCGTGCGCTCAAAAAGATTAAGTCGATGGACGAGCACCTGACGCGTGCCCGCGACATCAATAAGGAAATCGCCCGTCAGCTGCGACCGCTGGAGCGTCAGGTCGATCGTGCGCGCAAGTACAAAGAGTTGTCCTCGCGCGCGAACGAGCTTACGCAGATGCTGGCCGTCGATGAGCTGCGTTCGCTGCAGTCGCAGTGGAACGACCTGGAGAGCCGCTCCAAGGAGGGCGCGGCCGAGCTTGAGCTTGCGCAGTACCGCTTGGGCGAAAAGGAGCGCGAGCTCGAGAAGCTCCAGGTCATGCTCGAGGAAAAGGGCCTGTTTGTGGGCGACCTGGGCGAGCAACGCCGCCATATGCAAGATGTGGTCGGCCGCATTAACTCCGACATGCGCCTGCTCGAAGAAAAGGGCCACAACATGGTGTCGCGCCTGTCTGACATGCGCGGTCAGATTTCGAGCTCCGAGCATCAGCGTCGTCGCGTGGTCGAGGAGCTCGAGGACGCGCGTGCGCAGCTTGAGGAAGTGACCGGTGCGCATATGCAGGCCCAGGAGGACGTTGACGCCGCTGGTCCTGCCGCCGCCGAGCTCCACGAGCGGCGCGTGGCGCTCGACAATCAGATTTCGAAGCTCACGCGTGAACAACGCGATGTGCAGCGCGTAGCCGATAACGCCGCGCTCGAGCTCGCCAAGGTGAAGGATTCCTTGAGCAATGCCGAGGTCGAGGACAACATGTATGCCTCGCGCCTGGAGCAGATCGATGAACAGCTCGAGGAGGTCACGGCCTCGCTCGAGAGCCGTCGCGACCGCGCCGAGGAGCTTGAGGGCGCTCTTGAGGAGGCGCGCCAGGCCCAGGTCGATGCGCGTGAGGCCACCGAGGTCGCCCGTGCGGCCCTGAAGGACTTGCGTAATCGTGAGAGCGAGGCGCGCAACAAGTTATCCGAGGTGCGCTCGGAGCTTGCCAGCCAAAAGAAGCTTGATGCGCGCATGGCCGACAGCTCGCCGCTCGTGAGCCGTCTGGTGGGTGCGCTGGGCGATGACGTAACGGGTCGCCTAGGCGATGTGCTCGAAGCCCCTCGCGAGCTTGAGGGCCTGGTTGAGCTATTGCTCGCCGGCGATATCGATGCGCTGCTGTTCGACGATACGTCTGCGCTTGAGCGTGCCGGTCGTACGGCTCTGGACCAGAAGAAGGCCTCGGGCGAGGCACTGCTGTTGGCGCGCGGCGTGAGCGGCTCTACCGCCGCTGAGGGCGCCTCCGGTACCCGTCTGGTTGATCGTCTGTCCGTGCGCGCAGGCTACGGTCCCGTCGTCGAGGCGCTGCTCGGCGGCTATTACGTCGTTGACGATCTTGCTGCCGCGCTGTCGGCGCCGGTCGTTGAAGGCGTGACTTACGTGACCCCCGATGGCGCCCGCGTCGCCTGCGGCGGCCTGGTGCGCGTGGGGCTTGATGCCGGCGAGGCTTTGGGTGCCTTGGAGCGCAAGCGCCGCATCCGTGAGCTCGAGGGCCTGGAACCCGATCTGGCTGCCATCTTTGAGCATGCTTCGGACCAAGTCGTTGAGGCCAACGCTGCCGTCGAGGAGGCCCGTGCCGCCGAGGGCGATGCCGCCGGTGAGATCGCCCGTCTTGAGGGCGAGCGCCGCTCGCTGCTCTCCGAGATCGGCCGCCTGGAGCAAAGCGCCAACAATGCCGAGGTCGAGCGCGTGCGCATCTCCAAGCGCCGCGAGCAGGCTGCCGAGGCCGTTCGTGCCGCGCACCCGCGCGTTGACGAGCTCACCCGTTCGCGTGACGAGGCGCGTGCACAGGCAAGCGATCTGGGTCTCCAGATTGCCGAGGCCAACGATGAGCTCGATCGCGTTCGCCGTGACGATTCCGAGGCCGCCGGTAAGCTCGCCGATGCCAAGGTGCGCCTGGCCCAGACGAGCGAGCGCCTGCGTTCGCTGAAGGGCCGCGTGCCCGACCTTGAGCATCGTCTTGAGGGCATCGACCGTCGTATCCGCGGAACACGCCAGGCTTCGCGCTCGCTCGAGCTGCTGCGCCTGCGCGTCGACCCCATGCACGAACGCTATTCTGCCCTGTTGGAACGCGCGTCGGATTGGGCAGCGCGCCTGCGTGACCAGGCCTCTCTGGAGGAGGCGGACTCCGCTTCGCTCAAGAAGACCATCGAGGATGCCAAGGCAGAGGTTGCCCGCGCTAAGGAGCGAGTCGATACCGCCTCCGCCGCGCAAAACGAGTTCAAGGTCGCGCGTGGCAAGCTCGAGGTGCAGGTAGAGGCCGCCATTAAGGCCATTACCGCCGATGGCACCACGGTACTCGAGGAAGCGCTCATGCTTCCGGCGCCCACGGACCGCGATGCCGCCGAGCGCGAACTCAACCAGCTTGTGCGCCAGATCAACAACCTTGGTCCCGTTAACCAAGTTGCCATGGAGGAGTACGAGCAGCTCAAGCGTCGCGCCGACTACATCGAGGAGCAGCTGGCCGATCTGGAGAGCGCGCGCAAGGCGCTCACCAAGATCACGGTGGCCATTGATCGCAAGATGCGCAAAGCCTTCCTGGTGACGTTTGAGAAGGTCGACGCGAACTTCCGCGAGATCTTCGCTATGCTCTTCCCGGGCGGCCAGGCTCATCTGGAGATGACCGATCCCGAGCATCCTGCCGAGACGGGTATCGAGGTCGTGGCGCAGCCGCGCGGCAAGCGCATCACCAAGATGATGCTCATGTCGGGCGGCGAGAAGAGTCTGACGGCGCTCGCCCTGCTCTTTGCCGTGTATCGCACGCGCACGGTGCCGTTCTATGTGCTGGACGAGGTCGAGGCGGCGCTCGATGACGCCAACCTGTCCAAGCTCATCGGCGCGCTCGATGTGTTGCGTTCCGATACGCAGCTCTTGGTTATCTCGCATCAGCGCCGTACTATGGAGGACGCTGACGTCCTCTATGGCGTCTCGATGCAAGCCGACGGCGTCAGTCGCGTCGTCTCGCAAAAACTCGATCGCGAAACCGGAAAGGTCGTGAATGCATAATGGGATTCTTCGATGCTCTCTCGCGCGGACTTGAGCGCAGCCGCGAGGCCCTCAACGAGGTCTTCTACTTTGGCGGTGAGGTCGACGAGGATTTTTGGGAGGACCTGGAGGACACCCTCGTCATGGGTGACATGGGTGCCGAGGTCGCCATTCAGGTCTCCGATGATCTGCGCGATGCCGCGGCCAAGAAGAACCTCAAGACCGCCCCGCAACTCCGTCGCGCCCTGGCCGAGCAGCTTGAGCAGCACTTTGTGCCCATCGAGCGCGATCCGTTCTCCGATACGCCGAGTTGCGTGCTGTTTGTGGGCATTAACGGTGCCGGCAAGACCACGACGGTCGGTAAGATCGCGAGCGCCATGGCTGCCCGCGGCAAGAACGTGGTGATCGGTTCGGCCGACACCTTCCGCGCCGCCGCCATCGAGCAGCTCGATGTGTGGGGGCAGCGTGCCGGCGTACCGGTTATCAAGCGTGACCGCGGCTCCGATCCGGCGAGCGTGTGCTATGACGTGCTCGACGAGGCCGATAAGCGCGGCAGCGACCTGGTGCTCATCGATACCGCCGGCCGTCTGCACACGAGCCCTGAGCTCATGCGCGAGCTTGCCAAGGTGGTCAATGTGACCCGTAAGCGCGCCGCCAATATGGCCGCCGGTCCCATGCCGGTTTCGGTCGTGCTTGTGATCGACGCCGCGACGGGCCAAAACGGTCTGAACCAGGCGCTCGAGTTTAACGAGGCGCTGGGTCTGGACGGTATTATCATGACTAAGCTCGACGGCACGGCTAAGGGCGGCATCGCCATGGCCGTGGCCGAGAAGCTCAAGCTCCCGATCCTGCGCATCGGCGTGGGCGAGCAGGTCGATGACCTGCAGGAGTTCAATGCCAAAGATTTCTGCCGCGCCCTGGTGGGCGAGTCCAATTAAGGAGTGACTAGTGTTTGATTCCCTGAGCGATCGCCTCAACGACACATTTGACCGCCTGCGCGGCAAGGGCAAGCTGACCGAGGCCGATATTACTTCGGCCATGCGCGATATTCGCATGGCGCTGCTCGAGGCCGACGTTAACTTTAAGGTTGTCAAGGAGTTCGTCGCCAAGACTAAGGAGCGCTGCATGACCGCAGAGGTCATGGAGTCGCTCTCTCCGGCGCAAAACGTCGTCAAGATCGTGCTCGACGAGCTTACCGAGATGCTCGGCTCCACCGAGAGCAAGCTCGTCTTTAGCAACCGTATTCCCAATGTCATCATGCTCGTGGGCCTGCAGGGCTCCGGTAAGACCACGGCTGCCGTAAAGCTGGCCTACCTGCTCAAGAAGCAGGGTCGCTCGCCGTTGCTCGCCGCGTGCGACGTCTACCGTCCCGCTGCTGCCGACCAGCTGGCCACGCTCGGTGGCGAGATCGGCGTACCGGTCTTCCGCGGCGACGGTGCGCACCCGGTCGATATCGCCAAGGGCGCCATCCAGGAGGCCGTCGACCACCTGCGCGACGTGGTCATCGTCGATACCGCCGGACGTCTTCAGATCGATGAGCAGATGATGCAGGAGGCCGTGGACATCAAGAAGGCCGTTAAGCCCGATCAGGTGCTGATGGTCGTCGATGCCATGACCGGCCAGGATATCGTCAACGTCGTCTCGACCTTTGCCGAGCGCACCGACTTTGACGGAGTGATCATCTCCAAGCTCGACGGCGATGCCCGTGGCGGCGGCGCGCTTTCCGTGCGCCAGGTGACCGGCAAGCCCATCAAGTTCGTGAGCATGGGCGAGAAGCCCGATTCGCTGGAGCCGTTCTATCCCGATCGTATGGCCAAGCGCATTCTGGGTATGGGCGACGTTGTCGGCATTATTGAGAAGGCCCAGGAGGCGGCCGACGCCGAGCAGCTCGAGGCTGCCGAGCGCATGCTGCGCGAGGGCTTCACCATGAATGACATGCTCGACCAGATGAAGGCCGTCAAGAAGATGGGCGGCATGAAGGGCATCCTGGGCATGCTCCCCGGCGGCCAGCGTGCGCTCAACCAGATGGGCGGCAACCTGGACGAGGGCATCTTCGACAAGAACGAGGCCATCATCATGTCGATGACCAAGGAGGAGCGCCTTCGCCCCTCCATCATCAACGGCCAGCGCCGTGCCCGCATTGCCAAGGGCGCCGGCGTGACCCCCACCGAGGTCAATAGCCTTATGAAGCAGTGGGGCGAGATGAACAAGATGATGGGCCGCATGCGCACGATGGCCAATCAGGCGCAGGCCGGCGGCAAGAAGGGCAAGAAGGGTAAGAAGGGCAAAAAGATGCGCATGCCCAATATTCCCGGTCTGGATGCCATGGGGCTGGGCGGCATGGGCGGCCTGGGAACGGGCGGCCCCAAGTCCGATATGGACCTGCTGCGCCAGATGGAAGCGCAGATGCGCAACAAGAAGTAACGACTAGTTGCGTCGTGTATGGCGAAGGCCGCCTGGATGGTATTCCAGGCGGCCTTCGCCGTTTATTCGCTGGTTGTCGCACGCGTGGAAGCGCGTTCTCGACGAGGTGCTTGCCGCTAGTGGCAGCCGCAGCCTTCGTGCCCGTCATGGTCGTGGTGACCGTGGCAGCCGCAGGACTCGCCATGCTCGTGGATGTGCTCGTGATCATATCCATGGCAGTCGCAGGTGGCCTCGCCGTTCTGTGCGAGCGTGCCGGCAATGAGGGCCTCGACGCAGGCATCGCAGCTGCCCTGGGCACCTGCGTATACCGTGATGCCGGCTTGAGCAAGCGCGTTGATAGCGCCACCGCCGATGCCGCCGCAGATGAGCGTGTCCACGCCGCCGTTGGCGAGCAGGCCCGCCAGGGCGCCGTGACCGGTGCTGCCTGTGCCCACGACCTGCTCATTGAGCACCTTGCCGTCCTGAATGTCGTAGATCTTGAACTGCTCGCTGCGGCCAAAGTGCATAAAGATGTTGCCGTTGTCGTACGTGGTTGCCACCCTCATGGTGTCGACCTCCTTTGCTGGCCATGCGGCCGTTGTCGTGGTGATGGGGGAGTATGCGATATTGCCGCCCTCGATAACGAGCGCCCGTCCGTTGACCAGCGCATTTGCCACCTTGCGATGCGCGCGGCTGCAAATGGCCGCCACCGTTGCGCGGGCGATGCCCATCTGCTGGGCGACCGCCTCTTGGTTGAGACCCTCCAGGTCGCACAGGCGCAGCACCTCAAGCTCGTCGACGGTCATGTCGATGGCATCACCGCTGGCCAGGCCATCGGGGGTAAAGCCGCGGTATTCGGGGATGATCCCGACGCGGCGCAGTTTTTCGCGTCTTCCTGCCATGCACACTCCAAATCTGACATATGTCAACAATAGAATAGCGAACGTGCGGATTTGCGCAAGGAATTTCTGGCATATGTCAGAAAATGAGGGCTTATGTTTGGGCTGTGGGGCCGCGTGCGCCTGGGCTACAATGAATCTCGCTTGTAGGCGACTGACAGGAGGGTCAATGAGCAAAGCTGATCAACAGTTTGTAACCATGTGCCGCGATATC
>DBEZXT010000022.1:0-3859 GCA_048291645.1 Collinsella aerofaciens
TGGCGTTCTGGAGCTCCAGGACGTCGCTACCGTCGCTGACGAGGACTCCTGCGTCGCCTGTGGCGCTTGCCAGGACGCTTGCCCCGCTGGCGCGATCACCGAGATCGTCGAGGAGTAACAACTCCCCCACTTGCACACTCAAAAGTACACCGTGCACAAAAAAGGAGGCCTCCGCATCGCCGCGGAGGCCTCCTTTTGCATTCGTCGTTACTAGGACAGGTCGTCTTCGTAGGGCATCAGGTCTGCCAAGTAGCCTTTCTCCTTGAGCATGGCCTCGATCTCGTCGAGGGTTTGCTCATCCTCCGCCGCAATGCGATGGAAGTGATAGCCGCTGGTCACCGTCAGCAGCGGGAAGCTCTTGCCGCTGGCGATGCCCTCTAGGTAGCGCTCGACATCGCGGCGGTTGCGGATGTCCAAGTCGGCCGTGATCTTACCGTACACGCGGTGATTGACGATCACGTTGAGCACGGCACCACCGGCGTCGACGATACTCGTGAGCTCATCGCCTGCCTGCTCCACGCCGTGGCGAACCTTGACCAAGCGCGTGGGCACAGCGGGGCTGCTGGGGGCTTCCTGCAGCACGTAGCCGCGGTTGGTCGCCACGATATCGTGCCCATCGGCGCGCAGCAGGGCGATGTCCTGCACCACGACCTGGCGGCTCACACCCACCTCGCGGGCAAGCGCGCTGCCCGATACGGGCCCCTTGGCTCCCTCGAGCACGGCCATGATGGCACGGCGACGCTCGCGGGCGTTCATTATTTACCGTCCAGCAGACGCAGGTGCTTAAGCGAGAGGTCGAGGATCGGCGCGGAGTGCGTCAGGGCGCCCGAGCTAATGTAGTCGACGCCCAGATCAGCCAGGGCGCGAATGTTGTCGGCGTCCACATTGCCCGAGCACTCGGTCTTGGCACGACCGGCGATAAGCTCGATGGCGGCGGCCATGTCGTCATGGGTCATGTTGTCGAACATGATAATGTCGGCACCGGCCTCCACGGCTTCGCGTACCATGTCCAGGTTCTCGCACTCAATCTCGACCGTCGTGGTAAACGACGCGTGGGCGCGCGCCATCTCGATCGCGCGCGTCACGCCACCGGCGGCATCGATGTGGTTGTCCTTGAGCATGACGGCTGTCGACAGGTTGTAGCGATGGTTGCTGCCGCCGCCGATCTCGACCGCGGCCTTCTCGAAGACGCGCATGCCCGGCGTGGTCTTGCGTGTGTCGACGAGCACGGTCTTGGTACCCTCGAGCGCCGCTGCCATTCTGTGCGTATAGGTAGCGATACCGCTCATGCGCTGCAGGTAGTTGAGCGCCACGCGCTCGCCCGAAAGCAGCACGCGCGCATCGCCGCGCACCTGGCCCACGTGGTCGCCGGCGTGTACCTCGTCACCGTCGGCAACATCAAACAGCACCGAGCTCTGCGGATCCAGCAGCTCAAAGGTGCGAGCGAACACGTCCAGGCCGGCGATGATGCCATCGGCTTTGGCGATAAGCTCCACCGTGGCGGGACGCGCCGTGGGGCACACGCTCGCCGTGCTCACATCCTCAAACGTGATGTCCTCGCGTAGAGCCTGCAGAATCAGATCATCGACGACGAGCTTCATGGTAATGGGATTCATGGTCTACTCCTCCACGGCCTGCGCGCCAGCGGCACGGGCCAAATCATCGATTGCCAGGGAGTCGGCGCTCAGGGCGCGATGACGCCCGTCGAGCGCGGGCTCGCCCGCCTGCTCCACGGCGAGCGACTCGCCGGTGCGCATGCACCAGGCGGCACGGCGGCCCCAAACCAGGGACTCGAGCAGGCTGTTGGAAGCCAGGCGATTCTTGCCGTGCACGCCGTTGCAGGCCGTCTCACCGGCTGCGTAGAGCTCGGGCATCGAGGTGCGGCCGTCCTTGTCGACCCACACGCCGCCCATAAAGTAGTGCTGCGTAGGCGTAACGGGGATGGGCTCGTCCAAGATGTCGCGGCCGTCCTCCAAGCAGCGTGCGCGAATGTTGGCAAAGTGCCCGGTCACTACATCGCGCTCAACGGGGGCAAAGCTCAGCCACTCGTGCTCGGTACCGTCCTGCTTCATCTGCTCGCGAATAGCGGCAGCGACCACATCGCGCGGCTGAAGCTCGTCGGTAAAGCGCTCACCGGCGGCATTGAGCAGAATCGCGCCCTCGCCGCGGCAGCTCTCGCTGATCAGGAACGTGCGGCCTGGCTGCGGCGAGAACAGACCCGTGGGGTGAATCTGCACGTAGTCCAGGTGCTCCATCTTAATGCCATGCTCCTGAGCGATGTAGCAGGCATCGCCCGTGAGCTGCGGATAGTTGGTCGAGTGGTCGTATACGCCGCCGATGCCGCCCGTTGCCCACAGCGTGTGACGGGCGCGGATCTTAAACGGCTCGCCGGCATGCGCGCCCTCGGCGGCATTTACCAGCTCGTCGGCGGGACGAACCGAGTTGTCCTCGTCCACGGGAACGGCGACGACACCGGCACACACCGTGGCGCCGTCACGCTCGCCCGTCAGGATGTCGGTCATGGCCACGTGCTCCAAAATCTGCACGTTATCCAGTTTGCGAACGGCTTGGAGCAGCTTGGTCGTGATCTCCTTGCCCGTAATGTCGGCATGGAAGGCAATGCGGGGGCGGCTGTGCGCGCCCTCGCGGGTAAAGTCGAGGCTGCCGTCGGCCTTGCGCTCAAAGTCCACGCCCATCGCCAGCAGGTCGTTGATGACCGAGCGGCTCGAACGGATCATGATGTCGACGCTCTCGCGGCGGTTCTCGTAGTGGCCGGCGTGCATGGTGTCCTCAAAGAAGGCATCGTAGTCCGAGCCCTCGGGCAGCACGCAAATGCCGCCCTGCGCGAGCATCGAATCGCACTCGTCGACAGCGCCCTTGGAGAGCATGATCACGCGCATGCTCGTCGGCAGGTTGAGAGCCGCATACAGGCCCGCCACGCCGCAGCCGGCAATAACGACGTCGCACTCCATATCGGGGTATTGCTTGGTTTCCACAGGAATCCTCTCCCTTGAATGTGACATAAGGGACCGTCCCTCATGCCGCATTGTTCTAGCACGCTGCGTACTCGAGCATGCGGTCGAGCGTGAGCATGGCCTGATCGGCGGCCTCGTCCGACACGCCAATCTGCACCTCGCCCTCGCCCGTCTCCAGGCAGCGCACGAGCTTTTCGAGCGTGATGAGATCCATGTTGACGCAGGTGGGCTGCACCGCGGGGAAGTAGAACTTCTTGCCGGTGCCCTGGCAGCGGCGCTCGAGCTCGTAGAGCACGCCACGGACCGTCACGATAATGAACTCGCTCGCGTCGGACTCCTCGGCGTACTTGATGATGCCGGCGGTGGAGCCGATGTAGTCGGCCTCGGCCAAGACGTCGGCCTTGCACTCAGGATGCGCCAGCACGAGCGCGTCGGGGTGGGCCTCCGTCGCGTCGACAATCTGCTCGACGGTGATGATGTGATGGCGCGGGCAGTAGCCGTTGTTGAGAATGACGTGCTTTTGCGGCACCTGCTCGGCTACGAAGCGGCCGAGGTTTTGGTCGGGAATGAACAGGATATGCTGCTGCGGCAGCTCGGACACGATCTTGACGGCGTTGGAGCTGGTGACGCACACGTCGCTCCAGCTCTTGATCTCGACCGTGGAGTTGACGTAGCAGACCACGGCCAGGTCGTCGCCGTACTCGGCGCGCGCCGCGTCGACCGTCTCGCGCTTGACCATATGAGCCATGGGGCAGTCCGCGCCCGGCTCGGGCAGCAGCACGGTCTTGGTGGGGTTGAGCAGCTTGGCGCTCTCGCCCATAAACTCCACGCCGCACAGCACGATGGTCTGCTGCGGCAGGCTCTTGGCGAGCTTTGCCAGGTAG
>DBEZXT010000023.1:0-4152 GCA_048291645.1 Collinsella aerofaciens
AGCGCCTCTTTCAACGACATGATCGCCCGTCTTGGCGAAGGGTTCTCTGCACAGCGTCAGTTTACCGGCAACGCCGCACACGAGCTGCGCACCCCGCTCGCCCTTATGCAAGCACAGATTGAACTATTCATCTCCGAGCACTCCGGTTTGCAACCCGAAACAGCCGAGCTGCTCGGCCTGCTACAAGAACAAACCGAGCGCATGTCTCGAATGACCAAGGTATTACTCGAGATGAGTGAGCTCCGCAGCGTTCCTTGCGAGGACGATGTTGAGATCGGTCCCTTGTCCGAAGAGGTCCTCACCGACCTTGCGCCACTTGCCGAGAATAAGGGCATAGCCCTCAATTGTGCTGGAGACGCTTTGACAATCGGAAGTGATACGCTCCTCTATCGGCTGGTGTTCAATCTGGTCGAAAACGCCATCCGTTACAGCCGCCCCGGCTCGACTGTCAACGTCTCCATCTGCGACAACGACAGCCACGTGATCCTGCGAGTCGAGGACCAGGGCCCGGGAATACCCAAGCAGTACCGTGAGAGCATCTTCCAACCGTTCTTTCGCCTGGATAAATCCCGCAGCAGGGCATACGGTGGCGCAGGACTCGGGCTAGCGCTTGTTTGGGAGATTGCAGCCCTACACGGCGGCACGGTAGAGGTCGAAGCAAGTTCCGAAAACGGGACTACCATGCTCGTGACCCTCTCAAAGGGGGCCACCACGTGATCCGACTGTCCAGGGGTCCCACTCGGCATTGCGAAACGCGTCCCAAAACTTGGACATGAGAAATGGGAGGCAGTTCGCATCTGTGCCGAGGACGAAGTCCTGGCGGGAATTCAGGATGCGCAGAGGAAGCTTACGGCAGAAAACCCCGACAGAGTCGTGACCGTCGGCGGCAACTGTATGGCGTCGCTTGCCCTCTTCGATTACCTGCACGGGAAATACGAGAACGTTGGAATCGTCTGGATCTATGCGCATCCGGATGTATCCACGCTGAATGATGGCTACCCCAACGCTCACGCCATGGTACTTGGCAACCTTTTGGAACAGGGTGCACCGCAACTCGTTTCGCGGATGCGGCATCCGGTGTTTAAGCCGAGCGATGTCCTGCATGTCGGGCTACAGCAGCTCCACGACTATCAGGAAGTTTGCTTAAACAAGCATAGGTGTTGCGGTTTTAGCCGATGTCCTCATGGAGGAAAACGACATGCTGGGTCTGTCTGATTAAAGTCCAACAGTTTCCATGAGGCATCTAGCACGGTAAAAGCTAAAGACCCGGGAGATCCCAAACTGTCAACCATCTTTACGGGTGCAAGGGAAACGGGCAAGACAGCCCCCTCTCGCTCCTATCCGAAACGGCGCTTGAACACGGCTGGATTGCAGCGAATGTCTCCGCCATGCCCGGCATGCTCGAAGATATCATCGAGCACACAAAGGAGGCCGCAGGCCGTTACCTCTCGCAGCCCCATACACGCGTGAGCGGAGTTCAAGTTGGGCAGCGGGGCGGTTTAGCGCGCCAATATAATCAAATCGTGCACTTCCATAGCCTCTCGTCTACGTGGTGTACCGTCGTCTCCCCTTTTATCAGAGTTGGGCGATTTCAGGCACCCGAGCTGAACTCAAATTGAACTCAACGATGCCTTATCGGTCGAGGGCGTCCTAGCGAGAATATACAGAGGCGCACATTTCGCAGGGAACCTCCCATTCGTTATCATATCGGGATGCTGTCAAGGCAGCGTCAATGCGTTCGACCTACACCTTCTCGCTTTTCGAGGCCTCGTCTGCAGGACCATCGGAATCGATACGGAATCGATCGGCATACCATTCATCCGAAGCAATCACCTTATGGAGCATCTGGAGATGCAGGTCGACATAGTGGCAGAACGCCTTGCCGCATTCCACGAGAGGCGCATTGTTTCTCTCGTTGGGCTCGGCTCCAAAATTAAACTCGACCTCATAGCCCTCCCCAGGCACACCCATGCTCGGCAGAACATCAATGGAGAAGTGGACGAATCCAGACGTCACCTTGTATACATCTTTTACCTTTGGATCGAACTTCTCGAGTAAGTCTTGAAGTCTTCCATCGGACATCTTCTCACCCGAGAAATCTTTCAGCTTGTTCACAGGCACACCTTGAAACACCTGCTTGAGAAAGTCATCCTGGTCTTCGGCGGCGAATAATGCGAATGTCCGCAGGCAGACTCCAACCTGTGCGCGGAGAAGCTGGGCGACGCAAACAAGATTCCTCGACTCGAGCATGGAGATGAATCCGTCTATCAGTCTCATCGCATACTCAGAGGAGGATGCCAGATATAGATCCCATTGGGTAAAGTCGCCGTTCATGAAGGGAATCACTGCATTGCGCTCGGCGACTCTCAAGGCACTCAGGCTTTGTTCTGTTTTCTCAGCTTCTTGTTTGAACTGTTCGCTATCCAAAATGCCCCCAAATGCCGGCTTCTCAACAAATCAAAAAAGCAAGAGAGACAGAGATTAGGTTCCTGCTCCACTGAACCCGCGTTTCCAGTCGAGACACTCCTCCTCGAAGATCTCCCCAGAGTCCCGTCTCTCGCGCCCCTCACGGAACTGTCCATATCAGTGTAGCCAATCCAAGCACAGCCCCACCGCACGGCCCAGTCGCTTCCGGTCCTGCGTGACCCCGTGAAGGCGGAAGGGCGTGGTTGTCGTCATCGCGTTCCTTTCTCCTCGTACCTTTTGGGCATGCGTCACGGGCCCCCGCGCGGCGCCGAGAGCGAATCGGCGCAGGCTTGGGGCCAGTTGCGTAGAGGTTGAGGTTCGGGTTTCGCCGGCTTACGCAGCTTGGCGGGCAGAGCGCCCGGGCTCGCTGCGCCTAGGGCGCGGCGGGATCCGCGACGCCGGAGGTGTCGATCTCGCCCAGATTGGCGAGCTGGCTGATGAACGGGATACTCTCGTGTTCGTCCACCTCGACGCCGCCGAGCACGATGGTGCTGTCGCGCGTGTCGATGTGGGTTGTGAACACGGCCGGGTCGAAGCCCGAAGCGATAAAGCCAATGCCCGCGAGGACAACACCCGCGGCAACGAGCCCGCCCGCCACGGCGAGGTAGATCTTCTTCGCGCTGGTCATGGTACTCACTCCTTTCTACGCTGCGAGGTGCGCGGCAGCGCCGCCTTTCTCGCCCCTGTTCTTCCAGAAGGGCGAGGCGGCCTTCCTCGCCCAGAGCGCCGAGAGGCGTGCAATTTGTTTTGAGGCGGCCCAAGCGCCAGCACCAACGAAGAGAGCCACGCCGACGAGGCCGAGCCCCACGCCCGCCGAGGCGAGGGCGTACGGGAAGTGGCCGATGGTGACGCCGCTTACGGCAAGCAGGAGCCCAACTATGCCCGCGCCCCCGAGTGCCGCCGCGACGATCCACACGCAGAGTGCCAGCAGCCAGATGCAGATATAGACCGTGACGGCCACGGCGGCGAAGGCGGCGAGCAGCGGCACCCACACCGGGGAGCCCACGATGGTCAGCACCCACAGCAGCGTGGTGCTGCGCCGGCGCGTCCTCGCGATCGCGCGCGGCACGGCGGGCAGGTCGTCGAGCGTGGCCTCCGCCACCTCGCCGGGTGTGCCCATGGCGGCCACGGCCTCCTCCTCGCTCATACCGTCCTCCATGCGGTCAGCGATGGCCTCCGCATAGAACGCCTTGGTCTCCTCCACCTGCTCGGCCGGCAGGCAGGCGAGCAGCTCGCCCAACCGGCCCAGAAACTCATCGCGCGTCATGGTGCGCCCCCTCAACGTATGCGTAAATCTCCCGTACGGACGGCCACTCGGCCAGGAACTCCTCGATGCGTGCTCGCCCGTCGTCCGTGATGCGGTAGTACCGGCGCAGCCGCCCGTTGTGCTCGGCGGAGCGCGCCGTGATGCACCCGGCTTTCTCCAGGCGCTTGAGCAGCGGGTAGAGCGTCGACTCCGTGAGCCCCATGCTCGCCGGTACGTCCTTCACGATCTGGTAGCCGTAGGACTCCTCGCCGGAGACGGCCGCGAGCACGCAGGCCTCCAGGAAGCCGCGCTTCATCTGTGCCTCCATCCGCACACCTCCTCTCGTCATATACTATGCTATACACACTATACGATGCAAGGTATTAGACGTCAACTCTCATCGCGAAGATTCTCCGGCCCCTGCGCGCTGCGAACGTGAT
>DBEZXT010000024.1:0-3890 GCA_048291645.1 Collinsella aerofaciens
TCTTTCGGTGGATCAGCTGCAGCTCCCCCAAGTAGCCTGCAACGATGCTAATCGCTGCTACCACTGCAAGCACGCCGGCTTTACCGCCATCGTCAACCACGCCAAGTCGCTCGGCTTTCCCACCGTCATCGATGGCAGCAATGCAAGCGATCGCGGTGACTACCGCCCCGGCATGCGTGCGGCAGAAGAGCTCGGCGTACGCTCCCCTCTCATGGAGGTCGGCTTTACCAAGGACGAAGAGCGCGAGTTGCTGCGCGCATGGGGCTATCCCGTTTGGAACCTGCCGGCGGGAGCATGTCTTGCCACCCGCGTCCCCACGGGCGAGGAGCTTACGCGCGAGAAGGTCGATTTGATCCGCACCTGCGAGGACTACCTGCACGATCTTGACCTGGCACAGGTACGCGCGCGCTTGGTCGGCGGCTGCATGCATATCGAGGCCGCACCCGCAGATGTCGCCAAGATTGCCGCGCTCGGCGGCACCGCCGTCGATGCCGAGGGCAAGACCCCGCTGCCCGCCGCCATCGAGTCCGCGCTGCGCGGGCTGGGCTGCGACCATATCTCCCCCGAGGTTACCCCCTACATCCACGGCAACATGAACCAGTAACCTGCCAAAAAGGGACAGGTTTATTTTGGCAGGTTTTATCTGGGGAAACGCCGAATAGCCCCACATTCACAACCGCCGCAGCTCCATATGAGGCAAATGAACCAGTAGCGTTTGTTCCAAATCTTAAGTATTTGTTCGATAGAACGGCCCCTGTCGGCTCCTGCTAGACTGGTAGACTCCCAACCGTCCATCCAGGAGCCTCAATGTCGCGCAAGTCCGCCTACAAACAAGTACTTTCCATCGGCACCGCCGTGGTGCTGGGGTTTGCGCTGTTCACAGGGTCGCTCGACGGAGCACCCAAGCTGTTGTCGCCGCAATGCGATGAGCAGGCGGCGGCTCTGGCCGAAAAACAAAACGAGAGTCCCAGCCGTACCGACGACGAGGCAGACCTGGTTGCCCGACTCGAATCGGGATCAGCGAGCTCCTCGGACTCTCAAAATAGCCAAGACTCTGGCGATGGCTCCGATTCCACCGCAACCGACACCGGTGACGACGGTTCCACAGACGGCGCCGCCACCCCCATCGACGAGGTCGAAAACCTCGATCTCGACCGCGCCCGCGGCGTATATCTCAGCAGCATTCCCGACTACGCCGGCAATCCTTACGTTGCCCTGCGCGCCGACAGCGCACACGCGCTCGGCACGCCGTCGTTCACGCTCGACGAGTATGAGCGTGCCACCGAAGAGGGCTGCTTTAAGAAATTCTCCAAGCTCGACAGCCTGGGCCGCACTCGCAAGGCGCTCGCCTGCGTAGGCCCCGAGTCACTCGGTCAAGGCAAGCGCGGCGACATCTCGCGCATCCACCCCGCCGGATGGCACCAACAGCGCTACGACTTTATTCCGGGCCAGAGCCTCTACAACCGCTGCCACCTTATCGCTTGGTCGCTCTGCGGCGAAAACGCGAACCGCAAGAATCTCCTCACCGGCACGCGCTATCTCAACGAGACGGGCATGCTGCCGTTTGAAGAGCAGATCCTCGACTACATCCACGACACGGGCAACCACGTGCTCTATCGCGTCACGCCCATGTATAACGAAGAGGAACTTGTCTGCCGTGGCGTTCGTCTGGAAGCACAATCGATCGAGGACCACGGCAAGACCCTCTGCTTCCACGTGTACTGCTATAACCTGCAGCCGCACGTGCAGATCGACTACGCCACCGGCCGCAACCAGGCATCCGGAGACTAGTGCCAACCGCACCGCCCGTAACCCAGAAAATGATCCGTTTTCCTCCGTCCCCTAGGGATCAAAAAGGGCCGCCCTGGATTGCCCAGAGTGGCCCTTGCATCGGCATGTATGTTGCAGGCAGCGCCACACGCTACTTGGCGCGGCCCTCCTCATAGCGCTCGACCAGCTTGGCCTGAACGTCATAAGGCACCTGCTCATAGCCCGCAGGCTTCATGGTAAAGTCGCCCGTGCCGCGCGTGATAGAGCGCAGTCGCGTCGAGTAATCCGTCAGCTCGGCTAGAGGCGCCTGGGCGATGACCACGGTGTCGCCGCGCTCATCGGTCTCCATGCCCGTCACGCGACCGCGCGAGGCCGAGATGTCGCCCATCACGGCGCCGGCGTAGCTCTCGGGGATAGTCACCGTGATTTCCTCGATGGGCTCCAGCACCACCGGGTCGGCATCGGCGCATGCCTTGCGCAGGCCGATGCGAGCCGCCGCGCGGAACGCCATCTCGTTGGAGTCGACGCTGTGATACGAGCCGTCGTACACAGCCACGCGAATGCCCGTGAGCGGGTAGCCGGCAATGATGCCGTCCTTCATGGTCTCCTGGACACCCTTGTCTACGGCGGGGATCAGCGAGCGCGGAATACGGCCGCCTACGACCTCGTCCACAAACTCATAGCCATCGCTCGTGCCGTCGGGCCCAATGAGCGGCTCAACGCGCAGCCAGCAGTCACCATACTGGCCGGCGCCGCCGGTCTGCTTCTTGTGGCGGCCCTGGGCACTCGCCGTGCGGCGGATGGTCTCGCGATACGGGATGCGGATCGGCACGCTCTTGGCCGCGACCTTGGTGCGGTCCTCAAGGCGATTGAGCAGGACCGACACCTGCGCCTCGCCCACCGCCGAGATGATGGTCTGGCCGGTCTCCTCGTCACGATCGATGCTCATGGTCGGATCGGCCTTGCACGCCTTCTCGATAAACGTATAGAGCTTCTCTTCGTCGCCGCGATTCTCGGCCTCAATAGCGATGCGGTACTGCGAGTTGGGGAACTTAAACGCCGCAGCCTCGACCTTGCCGGTAATCGAGAGCGTATCGCCCGTCTCGGCCGTCAGCTTGGGAGCCACAATGATATCGCCGGCATAAGCGTGGCCGACCTCGGTCATGTCGCGGCCGCACATCACATACAGGTGAGCCAGACGCTCACCCTTGCGCGTGCGCGCATTGATCAGCTCGAGGCCCGGCTCAAGCGTGCCCGTCAGCACCTTGATAAAGCTGATACGACCCTGCTGCGGATCGGCCAGGGTCTTAAACACAAACGCCACCGGGCGGTCATCGTCACTCGAAATCTTAAGCGAATCGCCGTCGATGAGCGGCATCTCGCCGTAGTCCGTCGGCGCCGGGAAGTACGTGGCGATGTCGTCCATCAGCGAGTTGACGCCCTGCTCCTTAATGCAATCGCCCGCAAAAACCGGCACAAAGATGCGCTCGGCGATCGCCTTCGACAGCAGGCCTTCAAGCTCCTCCTGCGTCAGCGTCTCCTCGCCTTCCAGGTACTTCATCATCAGTTCGTCGTCAGCCTCGGCCACCAGCTCGCACAGATGGTCATGGGCCTCCTCGGCCTGGGCACGATACTCCTCGGGAATCGCCGACTCAACGGCTTCGGCACCGTTGCAATGGCGCGCCTTCATGCGCACTAGGTCGATGATGCCATCAAAGTCCTCGCCCTCGCCCCAGGGAAGGGTCACGGCGCCCAGGCGCGTGCCAAAGCGCTCCTGCAGCAGGTCCATTGTGGTCGCAAAGCTGGCCTCAGAGCGCGACAGGCGGTTTACGAACACTGCACGCGCCAGGCGCAGGTCCTCGGCAGCATACCAGAGCTTAACCGTCGTAGGCTGCGGGCCGGCCTCGGCGTCGACCACAAACAGGGCCGTCTCGCAGACGCTCATCGCGGCGAAGGCGTCGCCGATAAAATCGGGGTAACACGGGGCATCGAGCACATTGATGCGCGCGCCCTTCCAGTCGATCGGCGCAATGGTCGTCGAGATGGAAAATGCACGCTTGACCTCTTCGGGGTCATAGTCGAGCGTGGGCTTGGTGCCGTCGTGGCCGCCCAGGCGGGCG
>DBEZXT010000025.1:0-5663 GCA_048291645.1 Collinsella aerofaciens
GGGCGGAGGGCTACTACGTGTCCACCGTCGGCCTGAACGAGGCGACGATCGCCAAGTACATCAGGGAGCAGGAGTCCCACGACATCGCGCTGGACAAGCTGAGCGTGAAGGAGTACGAGGACCCCTTCAAGAGGGGGTGATGCTGCCGGTTCGACCGGCGCGCCACGGGTCAAGATGCACTAGGCCTGGACGAAGTCCGGGCCCGCGCCTTTAGACGCGAGCCCGGGGCCCGTGGGTTATACCCTAAGAGCAAACCACCCTTTTTAAGGGTGGTTCTGATTTCCAAAGACTTTGCATGACAAAGGGGCGTTCCTTTGCTGCGTCCACTGTTGACGGCTACACTCAGAGAGCGTCCCAAATTAGCTATCATTTTATTTGGCAAGCAATATCTGCAGGTAATCGCGCTTTCTGTGGAGGACGCGGTCGATATAGACCTTCTGGTGATAGCGGTAAAACGTGAGATAATTGTCACAGATCACGAACCGGTAATCGGAGCGTAGGGGATGGATCGATGAAAGTGGCGTGCCCGACTCCGGGAAGCTGGAGAGCAGGTCTATCCGAGCGAGGATGCCCTCTACGATTCTCTCCGCTGCTGCGGGATTGTCCTTTTCGACGGCAATATAGTCCCAGATGTCGTCGAGATCTTGCAGAGCCAGCGGAGAGTAGACGACCGCGCAGCTATGCATGGCTTGCGGCCTTGCGGCGGAAGTGCTCGGCGACGTTGTCCGACGAGACCCATCCGCTCTCATCACCCGAGCTGCGCCCGCGCTCAAGCTCCGACATCAGCGTGCTGATGGCGCAAAACCGGTCGTAATCTTTCATGTCGAGCACAGCGTAGCAACCGTGCCCATTTTTGGTCAGAAACACCGGGGAGCCCTCGTGGACATCGGAGAGCACCTCGTTGTAATTGCGCAAATCGGAAACAGGTTTAATGGCAGGCATGTAAGGCTCCAATCGATGTACGGGAACTTACGATAAATTATACGAATAATATACAGCACCTGCCAGCCAAAATACCCCCACACAAAACGAGCCCCTGGCCAATCGGCCAGGGGCTCACAATCTTTTATTCCGCTCTAAGTGACGGGCTGATTGTGCGCAGGAGGGTGCCCCGCCACCCTCGGGGCGCCCTCCGTCAGTAACCGGTCCTACTCGAGCTCAAACGCACCCGTGTACAGCTGGTAGTAATACCCGCGCTTGGCAATCAGCTCGTCGTGGTTGCCGCGTTCGATGATGCGGCCGTGGTCCAGACAGATGATTGCGTCGGAGTTGCGCACGGTGGACAGGCGGTGCGCGATGACAAACGTCGTGCGGCCTTCCATGAGCTTGTCCATGCCGGCCTGCACGATGGCCTCGGTGCGGGTGTCGATGGAGCTCGTGGCCTCGTCCAGAATCATTGCCGGCGGATCGGCGACAGCAGCGCGTGCGATCGAAATCAGCTGGCGCTGGCCCTGCGACAGCTGCGCGCCGTTGCCGGTGAGCATCGTGTCGTAGCCGTCGGGCAGGCGGGTGATAAAGTCGTCCGCGCCCGCGAGCTTGGCCGCTGCGATGCACTCCTCGTCGGTGGCATCCAAGTTGCCGTAGCGGATGTTATCCATCACGGTGCCGGTGAACAGGTTCACGTCCTGCAGCACCACGCCCAGCGAGCGGCGCAGATCGGCCTTGCGAATCTTATTGACGTTGATGCCGTCGTAGCGAATCTTGCCGTCGGCGATGTCATAGAAGCGGTTGATGAGGTTGGTGATGGTCGTCTTACCGGCACCGGTGGCGCCGACAAACGCGACCTTCTGACCCGGCTTGGCGTACACGGACACGCCGTGCAGCACCTCGTGGTCGGGCGTGTAGCCAAAGTCCACGTTGTCCATGACCAGGTCGCCGCGCAGCGGCACGTACTCGATCTCGCCGGTTGCGCGGTGCGGATGTTTCCACGCCCACATGCCGGTGTGGTGGTCGGCCTCCTCGAGCTGCCAGGTATCGGGGTTCACCTGAGCGTTGACGAGCGTCACATAGCCTTCGTCGGCTTCGGGCTCCTCGTCGATAAGCTCAAAGATGCGGTCGGCGCCGGCGAGGCCCATGACCACGGCGTTGATCTGCTGCGAGATCTGGCCGATCTGTCCGCAGAACTGCTTGGTCATGTTGAGGAACGGCACCACGACGGCGATGGACAGCGCCATGCCCGAGATGCTCAGGTTGGGCACGCCCAGCGCCAGGAAAATGCCGCCTGCCAGTGCGACCAGCACGTAGAGCAGGTTGCCCAGGTTCATAAGGATGGGCATGAGGATGTTGGCGTACATGTTGGCTTTCTGTGAGACCTCGAAGAGCTTTTCGTTGCGCTCGTCAAAATCGGCCTCGGCGGCAGACTCGTGGCAGAATGCCTTGACGACCTTCTGGCCGTTCATGACTTCCTCGATATGGCCCTCGACCACGCCGAGCTCGGTCTGCTGCGCAATGAAGAAGCGCGCGGAGTTGGAGCCGAGCAGCTTGGTCATAAAGGTCATAAAGGCGACGCCCGCCACAATGACCAGGCACATCCACACGCTGTAGTACAGCATGATAAAGAGCACCGTGACGATGACGATGACCGTCATGAGCAGGTTGGGCAGCGACTGGCTGATCATCTGGCGCAGCGTGTCGATGTCGTTGGTGTAGTGGCTCATGATGTCGCCGCGCTGGTGCGTGTCGAAGTAGCGGATCGGCAGGTCCTGCATGCGGTTGAACATCTTCTCGCGCAGCTTCTCGAGCGAGCCCTGCGTGACGATGGCCATGGCGCGGTTCCAGAACAGCGAGGACAGGATGCCGACGCCGTAGATGCAGGCGAGGGTGGTCACGAGCTGTGCGATCTTGGGCTGTGCAGCTTCCCAATCGCCCGACTGCCACGATTCGCTAATAATCTGCAGGGCGCTCTGAAGGAAGGTCGCGCCGATGGAGTTGATGATGGCGCAGAGCACCACGCCGACGACGACGAGGGGCAAAAGCACGGGGTAGAAGCCAAAGAGCGTCTTGATGAGGCGCGACATGGTGCCACCCTTGCGGTTGAGCGCGCGCTCGGCGGTCGTTGCCTTACTCATGTGCCTCGCCTCCTTCCTGGGTCTGAGCTTGTGTTGCGGATACCTCGGTGTCGGCTTCGACGGCCTCTTCGCCCTCGGCAGACATCTTGTTCTGCGAGGTGAAGGTCTCGCGGTAGATCTCGCTCGTCTTGAGCAGCTCGTCGTGGTTACCGATCTGCGCGATACGGCCGCCCTCCATGACGATGATGCGGTCTGCGTCCTGCACGGAGCTAATGCGCTGGGCGATGATGAGCTTGGTCGTGTTGGGCAGATAGCTTGCCAGCCCTGCGCGAATCTTGGCGTCGGTCTTGGTGTCGACGGCGCTGGTGGAGTCGTCCAGGATCAAGATCTTGGGGCGACGCAGCAGGGCGCGCGCAATGCACAGGCGCTGCTTCTGACCGCCGGAAACATTGGAGCCGCCCTGTTCGATCCAGGTGTCATAGCCCTTGGGGAAGCCGTCGACAAACTCGTCGGCGCAGGCCAGGTGCGCGGCCTCGTGAACCTCTTCGTCGGTGGCATTCGGGTCGCCCCAACGCAGGTTCTCGGCGATGGTGCCGCTAAACAGCACGTTTTTCTGCAGCACCATGGCGACCTGGTGGCGCAGAGCGTCCAAGTCGTAGTCGCGCACGTCCATGCCGCCCACGCGCACGGTGCCTTCGGTGGCGTCATACAGGCGGGCAATGAGGTTTACGAGCGTGGACTTGGCCGAGCCGGTGCCGCCGATGATGCCGATGGTCTCGCCGCTCGTAATGTGCAGGTCGATGTCGTCGAGCGCCTGGCGTTTCGCATGCGCGGAATACTTAAAGCTCACGTGGTCAAAGTCGATGGAGCCGTCGGCAACCTCGAGCACGGGCTCGGCGGGATCAGCAATCGTGGGCTCGGCGGCAAGCACCTCGGTAATGCGGTGTGCCGATTCGTCGGCCATGGTCACCATGACAAAGATCATCGACAGCTGCATCAGGCTCATAAGGATCTGAAAGCCATAGGTAAAGATCGAGGAGAGCTGGCCCACGTCGAACAGCGTGCCCTGGCTTGTGATGATGAGCTTGGAGCCCAGGTAGATGATGACGACAAATGCGCCGTTGACGCAGATGTTCATCATGGGGTTGTTAAAGGCGAGCAGCTTCTCGGCGCGGGTGAAGTCCATCTGGACGTCGCGTGCGGCGGTCGCGAACTTCTCTTTCTCAAAGTCTTCGCGCACGTAGCTCTTAACCACGCGCATGCCGGTGACGTTTTCCTCGACGGACTCGTTAAGGGCGTCGTACTTGTGGAACACGCGCGAGAAGATGGGGCGTACCTTAAAGATGATAAAGAACAGTCCAAAGCCCAGCAGCGGAATGATGACCAGGTAGACCATGGCGACGCTGCCGCCCATGATAAATGCCATGGTAAAGGCGAAGATCAAGACCAGCGGCGCGCGCACGGCGATACGGATGATCATCATAAAGGCCTGCTGCACGTTGTTGATATCGGTAGTCAGGCGCGTGACGAGCGAGGAGCTCGAGAACTCATCGATGTTGGCAAAGCTGAACGTCTGGATCTTGTAGAACAGGTCGTGACGCAGGTTCTTGGCGAACCCGCAGCTCGCATGGCTGCAGGTGACGCCGGCCACGGCGCCAAAAGCAAGGGATGTCAGCGCGATGAGCACCAAAAGGCCTGCGGTGGGAAGCATCTCGGCTACGGTGGCGCCGTCTTTGATGGCGTCGATCAGGTTGGCGGTGATAAATGGAATCAGCATCTCGCAGAGCACCTCGCCAAGCACGAGCAACGGCGTGGCAACGGTGACTTTCATATAGTCGCGGATGCTGCCCATGAGGGTTTTAATCATCCAGTTCCTCCCAGGTTACACGGATTTTCTCGAGCATCTCGGCGAGCTGCTCGCGCTCGTCGTGGGTGAGGGCGCTAAAGGCCTGCTCTCTAAAGCGAATGCGGGCGGCCTGCTCAACGCGGGCCTTTTCCCATCCCGCTTCGGTTAGGCGGATGGTGAGCTGCCGGCGGTCTTTGGGATTGCGGTTGCGCTCGATAAGACCGCCCATTTCGAGTTTGGACAGAATCTCGGAAAGGGACCCCGGCTTGAGGTCGAAGTGCATGCCGAGTTCCTGCTGGGATAGCTCACCGGTCGGCTGCTTGGCGAGTAGGCAGACGATGGGCGCCTTGCCAGATATGCCCCCGCCGTGAAAATGCATGTAATGGCCGCAAAAGCCCAGGCCGCTCAGGATGCGCTTGGCGAGTTTGTCTTCGGCGCTGACCGCTTCGGGTATGTCTACCGGTTGCGAAGGGTCACCGCCGGGCTCATGTGGAAGGACGAGTGGTTCAACACACATATCTAAGCTTCGCTCCTTTCTTTAGTTAGGTAGTGGAATTGTTTTGTGCCTAACTAATCTAGGAGCATGGTAAATAAATGTCAAGGTACCAAACTAGTGGTTACGCGGTTTTACCAAACCGCGTAACGGCTCGACGCTGCAAACCCGCCAGAGCGGCAATCTGCCTTTCAACTTCGGCGGCATGACCAGAAGGTCAATGCCGCCTCGTTTCAAGGCACCTTGCTCACTCTGGCGGGTTTTCGCTCATATGACCCAATCCGCTGTCAAGAGCCACAATGGCCCCGCCGACCGC
>DBEZXT010000026.1:0-15360 GCA_048291645.1 Collinsella aerofaciens
CCGTGCCCAAATTCCGGCGCCTTATCCAAACCGTGTTTTCGATAATTGGCGCGGGGACCGCGATGCTCCTCGCCGGCCTTGCGCCCGGGGGCATTTACGCCTTGGCCCTAAACGGCTTCGGGCAGATCGGGTACCCGATCGCCTTCTTCCATAACGGCGCGCTCACTACCACGACCGCGGGAGACGTCTTCACGACCCTGCTTCTCGCGCTGCTCGCGGGCGGAACCTTGATATCCGTTTGCTCCGCCGTCCTATCGACCGCAACGAGGCGCGTCTTCGCGGGCCCCCTTACCTCCGCGTTGCTTGTCGCGGCCCCGGCATTCCCGTTATTGTCCGATTCGGCACTGGGGCATAATGCCGCGCTCGAGCTCCTGCCGCTGGCCGTGTTCTCGCCTATCGAGGCAACGGGTTACGTAGGATGCTTCCCGACAGAATTCATTGGCTCCGGTTCGGGCGGCGCATCGATGCTTGCCGTGGCCCTGGTATACGTCGCGGTCCTTTTCGCGGTCGGCGCCGTTGTGACGCGTTCGCCCAAACAGGCTGGACCCGCTAAAAAGCACCATGGGCTCGAGCTCCTGGACGTGAGCGTGGGATACGGGAGCACGACGATACTTTCGATCGGATCGCTTTCCTTGGGCCCGGGAACGGCGGCGGGGCTCGTCGCTCCCAACGGCTCGGGGAAAACCACCCTTCTTGAAGCGCTGTCGGGCCAATTTCCCACCCGCATCCGCTCGGGAAGCCTGTTGGCAGACGGAATCTACCAACGTCGATCAGCCGAATTCGCAGAACTCGTCTACCTGAGCTCTTCGGGCGGCGCGGATCTCTACCCCACGCTATCGGCCCGCGAGCACCTCTCTTTCGTTAGGGAGGCGTGGAAATCGGCCGCCGACATCGACTCGCTCTGCAGCTCCCTCGGAATCTCCCCATATCTCGACAAGCCGACCCGTAAACTCTCGACAGGAATGAAGCAGCAGGTAAAGCTTGCCATGGCGATAGCGACCGATTGCCCGTACCTCATCCTCGATGAACCGCTGAACGGCCTCGATCCGGGAAAACGGAAAACCTCCTGCGACGCGATGCGCAGCGAGGTGGAGCGGGGACGCAGCGTGCTCATCTCAAGCCATCTGCTCGACGACCTGGCAGACCTCACCGACTCGTTCTACTTCATCGAGGCCGGCACGCTCGTGGAAAAGACCGAGTCGTCCTCGCAGACGCTCAAGCAGGAATACCTCGATACATACGAGGGAGGTGAATGACATGATAGGCAAGAGCTATGCAAAGATAGCGATTGTTGGCTCTGTACTTTGTCTTGCAATGGTGCTATGTGCATCATTTGCGAGGTATAGGTCCGAGCAGTCGTTCATCGATGGCGCTGAAAATGGGTTTGGCATAGACGGGATGTATGTCAACGATGGCGCGACCAGGCCGTCTATGGCGATTCTTGCAGGCGAAGACATGGAATGGCAAATCTGTAATGACGATGGCTCTTGTCTGAGCGGTCGTTTGGCCGCAACGAGCGACCCGAATTCGTTCGATCTTCTCGACAATGATGGATCGGATTGCGGTTCAGTTCACCTGTCGTATGCATCACGAGATGGGATGGACGGCATTCTCTACGTCTCCCATGAGTCTGGCGATTTCAAGATGCGCAGGACTAACCGAGTGCCGGCTTTTTTCGAGGAGTGAGAATTCCCGGCGGTCTGCCGATCAGGCCGCCGGGGTATCGAATCCCGCATTCATCCGTACACACACGGATGAATGCGGGAAGTGTCCGGATGAAGTTGATAATCAAGGAAACAAAGCCGTTCTGCCTGGGATGGCTTTGGCCTGGACTTTAACTACAACATCGCAATCGACACTTATCAGCTCGCGCAACGCGCATGGCCAGATCTCGGACGCTGGTGCATGGAGGACCTTCGAGATTTACTGTACATCCAAAACGACGACGCACACCGCGTGCTCGCCGACTGCGAAGACGAGTTGGCTGTCTACAATGCGATCAGAAACGGCGTGAAGTCCGGAGAGCTTTCTGTCGAACCGCCGCGCCGTCGCGCGAGCCGACCGGGCAACCCGGGCAATCTGGTCCCGGCTCTCCCGGTCGTATTCCTACGATATCGCCCCTAGATCACCAATGTGTCAGATAAAGAATGAGGCAATGGCTGTGATCACGCCTACGGCGGACGCAACGACTGCGCCTTTTTTCCTCTCCTTTAGTCCGACGAATAGGGTTGCCGTAAAGTAAAGGGCGGAAATGCAGTCTATGGCAAGCAAAACGAGTTCCTTGGGCGGTTTCAGCAAAAGGTCGCTAGCAAAGAGTAATGCAAGCAGGGCAAAGCCGATTTTGACCAAGTATCTCGATTGATTTTGCGACAGCATGGCAACTGCCTTTCAGAACATGCAAGTGAAAAGTCGGTACGATGTCATTGCGGTTGCAAACAAGCCGCCGTCAGGACCGGTTGTCACGAGACCGGCGATAACGCATTTTCTCGGTTTCCAGCTCATGACAGACCCCTCTCTCATGGTGCAACGCATACATTATGAGATATGCACATTATCTCGCTAATCAATTTCAATATCCATCATCCAACTAAAGAATACTGACTCACTGGTTCAGCGACGATGCGTTTTTACCCTCGCGTTCCCACTCGCCGCGTCGGCGGTCGGAAGGGTCTCTGTCTCGCAATCAGCGACCTTGTAACCGTATCTGTCGAGCCAGGCGGCAAGCACGTCCCAATCGACGCGCTTCCAGTCGCCGCCCGGCGCGTGCTGCATCACGAGGCCTCCGGCGACCATGAGCGCGTGGATATGCCCTCCTTGCAGGCCAGCGATGATCCCGCCGGTGCATACGATGCCAGGTCGCTGTGCCGGCATGGCGCAAACGTATTGGCCTTTGTGCCCCTTTTGGCAACTTTAGCATGGCTGTAGGTTAAACCAACCCACAGCCATGAGCACGTTAACGTAGTACTATGCTAATTACACGGATAAGGCAGGGGTATTTTTCTTTGGCGAATAAATATGTATTTTATGGCAAGGGGAGTGGCGTTAAGGTTTTCATCGCTATATCAGTTGCCGTGTTCGCATTCTCTGCGCTATTTCTAAAAGTGGAGCGTTGCCAAAAAGATAGCGGAGGTGACTATTCACATTTGTGGTTCGTGAGCGGATTGGTGTTGAACGTTGACAGCTCTGGCGATTTTACCATGTCGGTCGAAAGCGAATATCCATATAACGACGGGTCTGATCGTCTGACCATTCTGGTTGATTCAGAACATACGCGCTATGTAAGCGATAGCCCCGTGAGCGTTGGGTCTAAAGTCAAGGTAGGCTATTTTCTCGATTCCCGAAAGAAAAATACGATTCGCTGCTCTTCTGTGGATGTGTTGGAATAATTTTTGAGTAACTATCAGTAAAAAGCTGCGAGCAAAGGCCGCTCCACGTGGGGCGGCCTTTTTGGTGGATAGACGTTGCGGAGGATGATTGATTGACGTTTTTACTCCGCATGGAAATCGAGTGAGGATTCTGTTCCGCGAGGGGCGTGTTTTGAGGCTCTTGGCGGTACGTAATTCTCGTTCGGCGTCTTGACGGGACAAAACCCTCGGTTGACTTTTTGAAGCGTCCCTAGAATCAGCTGTTACGATAAAAACGGGGGGGGGTAACTCCGCGGACACGGCCTAGCGCGCTGCCATCCAGTGCCGATTCTGCCATACTCGCAATTCGGCGAGGATGAGGAGTATGAATTAATCGGGGCTTATAGGACAAAATGTGTGTCCTATAAGCCCCAAGGATGACGATTCCAATACGGATGACGACACCAAAACCGGCATCGACGGTTCCATGGACGATTCGGATTCCAAATAGGCCCTGTTAGTTGATCTACTTCTTTGCCGGTGCCGTATACGAAACCGCTATACCCGCGGCAATTGCCATGAGACAGCTCGCGATGAATCCGAACTCATACTTCAAAACGTTTGTTGCGGTCAGGGCGATAATCAACACGGTCGCAATTTGCAGAATTATCATTATTGCGAAGAGATTGATTCCTTGTTTGGCCGAAGTCGCTGAGTGAGTTTGGCTTTGTTGATTCAGGTTGTAGCTGACAACAAAAGCGACCAGTTCGCTTGATACGGGGCCGACTACATAGAAAAAGATTGCGTCAATGAAGCCTATAGTGTTGTAAGTTGTTTCGCCGGAAAAAACAGCGTATAAAGCATATCCAAATCTTGGCTGATTCATGTATGAGTACGAAAAGACGAAGAGCGTCAATATTGCTACTACCAGAAGTGCATTCAGGACAAATCGTTTGCTTTTCATCGATCGCTCCTTCCGGGTGACTCTTATTCGTAATTCTACAGCATCCATTTGTTTTTCAAAGAATTTGACTGTCCTAAATAACATGCACTTTCGCTGCCCTTGATTATCAACTTCATCCGAACACCTCCCACATTCATCCGCACATGTGCGGATGAATGTGGGAACCCGATACCCTGAGGGCCGGACCCGCCGGCCCCGGGAGATCGGAGGACGGCCGGTCCGGAAAGAGGAAGAAGGGTTCCGCGGAGGCGGCCCCGAGGGCCTACGGCAGGCTCACCAGGCACGAGCGGGACACGGTCCAGAGGATGCTGGAGCGCAGGGCCTCGTGCAGGGAGATCGCCAGGGAGCTGGGCAGGTCGCCCTCGGCGGTGAGCGCCGAGGTGGCGTCGCACAGGTTCGTGACGGCGCCGAAGTCCAGGCGCGGCGAGCGCGTCGACGGCTCGGCCGACCTGTCGGCGGCCTGCCCGCGCCTGGCGGCGTGGCCGCGCTGCTGCAACGGGTGCGGCCGGTACCGTGCGATCGGCTGCAAGCGCCGCCCGCACGTATTCTGTGTTTCGTCAAGAGGATTTGAGCAAAAAGAGCATCGGAAATTGAGCAGTCGCAGCATCGGAAGCGCGCACGCTTTTTGAGCGGCTAGCCCTCCTGCATGAGGGCATGGCGGACGCGGTAGGACTCGCCGCGGAACTGGACGAGCCTCCCGTGGTGGACGATGCGGTCGATCAGGGCGGCGGCCATCTGGTCGTCCCCGAACACCGACCCCCACCTGCTGAACTCCAGGTTCGTGGTGATTACCACCGACTGCCTCTCGTATGCGTCGGCGAAGACCTGGAAGAGCAGCCTCGCCCCGTCCGCGTCGAGCGGGAGAAACCCGAGCTCGTCGATGACGAGCAGGCGGGCCTTGCCGATGAGCGCGGCCTCCCGGTCGAGCCTCCCGTCGTCGCGGGCGCTCCTCAGGCGCATCACGAGCGAGGACGCCGTGAAGAAGCGCGCCTCGAGCCTCCTCTCGCACGCCAGCGCGCAGAGGGCCGACGCCATGTGCGTCTTGCCGGTGCCGATGTCGCCCATGAGCACGAGGTCCTCCCTGCGCTCGACGAAGTCGAGCGCGAGCAGCGACTCGCGCCCCATGCCCTCCGGCCACGACACGGCCGACCAGTCGTAGCCGTCGAAGGTCTTGGGCGCCGGTAGCGCGCAGCGCCTGAGCAGCGTCGCGCGCTTCGAGGCCTCGCGGCTGGACCTCTCCGCCTCGAGGTAGCCCGCCAGGTACTCCACCTGCTTCGGGGTGCCGAGCCTCGACCACTCCTCCAGGACGGCGGTGGTGAGCGAGCACGACCGCCCGGCCTCCACGACCCTGCGGGCCAGCTCCTCGCTAGCTGCCATCGGCGACCGCCCCCTTCAGGAACCCGTCGTAGACCGACAGGTCGGCCCCGCCGGCCCCGCCGAGAGGGCGCGCGCAGAGAGGGGCGATGCCCCGCTGGCCTAGCCTAAGGGCGAAAACGGAATAGACGGACCGACCGTCCGGCTGAGTCTGGGAAGAGGTGCCGGGCGGCGGGCGGAGCATGGCCACCGGACCCATCGAAACACATCTCCACCGTTCCTTCAACTGGGAAAACGACGCCCCGTGGCCTGAATGGGACCTCGGGGGCGTTCGGCTAACTGCGGGAACGGCCTATCCGCTCAATGTGTTCGGCTGAGATCGGAAATCAACCATATTATGGGCACAGTCGGCAATTGGGTTGGATAGCCTCGCACCGGAGGAATCAACATGAGTACAAGTAGCTACAAACCGCAAAAAGGCCGTGGCCTCCCGTGGCCTTTAGACACGGACGCTCCATCGGTTGCCGATCAGGCCGAGACGCCTAGCGAGATGGAGGCGGCGCTTGACGTTCGACAGGATGAGATTGCAAAGAGCGAGATCCTGAGTGGAATCAACAGGCCATCCTACGACTCATTATTTGCGGTCGCGAAGAATCGCGTCCAGCTTGCGATTCTGATCATGATTTGCTCCTTCCAGACGTCCAAAGGGCCTAATAGGAAGGATGCCAACGGAAAAGAACTTACAAAAGGTCTTTTCATGCGTCAGGACAAGCTCGAAAAAAAGTCTGTTCGACTCAACCGACTGTATCGAAAGCTCTGGGCGAGCTGGCTCATCGAGGCATCATCATGAAGACCGATGGGGTGTGGGTCATCGTTTGGGCTCAGCTCGATATTCAAGCGCGTGAGGCCGGATGGGATCCGCGCGCGGACGCGGGCGGCGAGGCCGGACGTGAAAGCCGGACCGCAGAGGTATCGAGCGCACGCGGCCAGGGCCTCGAGGGCGCCTGGCGGGTAGGGAGATCCGAGCATGAGGCAGGACAACGCGCAGGCCCGCGAAAGGTTCACGAGCTCCCCCGCGACGCGGCTGGACCCTCGGCTGCCCCTCGTAAAGGATGCAGAAGACACGGTCGAGGTCCGACGGTTCGACCAGGCTGTACCGGCAGTCCGCGTACAGTGCGCAGCCCCTCCCGCGCGGGTCGCCGTCCGAGTCCTCATCCGGCTCATGATGGCGCACCTCAACCCAAAGGCCCTCCAACACGTCGTCGAACCCGAAATCGAGCTCCGCCTGGACGCTCTCGCCGAGCGCATCGCCCAGGGCGAGCTCCGGCACCTTCGTCACACGGCCGTCCAGCCACTCAATCTCTGTCATCGCGCGCATGGTGCAAGCCCCTTCCGACACGGGATTGTCAGCTCAACCCGACCCTTACCCATACGGACGAACATAACTCGCCAGGGGGAAGCCCCTGAAGGCCGTGCGCCACAACATGAGGCCGAATCCGCCCCCGGCTGGACAGGCCAACAACGAAGGAGCACACGGAACCGGCGCGGCGTTACAACCGTCCCGGCAAGCGTGTCACTTGGCCAAGTCATGATGCCGACAAACCCGGAAATGCTCCAACGGAGCGCCGAACGAGCGTAACAATATAAAGCCGTGCAACACGTTTTGGACGACCGGAACATCCCAAACAAAGGCCTGTAGGTCCCACCTTCAAGCCCAATAGCAAAATGTGCATCAGCGGATTTGCAGCGATACAAGTCTCAACCGTCACCATCACACCGCAGCGCGCCTAGTCCCACTCATCCTACTGCAAATGTCCCAGAACGAGAAAACGACCAGCTTAACATGCCAACCTTTATATCCGCACGCGCGTAATTCAACTCATAAGGACCGGCTATCCCTTACCTGTGACACAATCTCAAACGCACAGAACAGAATCATCAGTCCAATCATCGTATAAGAGGCAGCCGAACCTTCAAGCACTATTCCACAAAGAACAATCTCCGCGCAGCCAATAAGAACTGTTATCAGGCGTTCTGCCTTTTTGCTCTCGTCGCTCGCATAAAAAGGCGGCAAAGTGCACAAGATCACATATAGCCCGGGAAGGGAATACAGGATCGATAGTCCAAGTCCCCCATCAACCGCAGTGCTTTGCGTAAGAATCAACTGAACCCAAACGGCAATTATCACTGAGCAGGTTGTCGATAAAAGAAGACTAGAAATATAGCACGCAACAAAGTCCCGTCGCATTCGAGCAGAGAAATCCGCGAACTCTCTTCGCCGCGTGGAAACAATAAGGTACACAGAAATTGCAATAGAACCAATCAGAGAAAACAGCGGAACAACCAGCAATTCAAGCTTATTACCCCATCGATCAACCACACCCCCACTCCAATGAGCGGGAATTGTATCAGGGAGGACTGACCAAGCCGCCCATAGAATCAGAAATGGAAGAATAGAGAGGATGAAAGATGATAACACTGCAGTAATTTTTTTTGAGGCTCTCATCGATTCCGCATCTCCTTGCGCGCCCACATTCCACTCCGCCTTAAATCAAGTATACGTTTTGGAACGGGATGTCACTCCGAACGCCTTACCCTCTTAGTGTGAATGCCGCTGCGGCATTGTTGACTCATCCTTAGTAATCGCGTCTATCCTCTGCAGCATCAGCCAAAGCAATCCGAGAGGAGCCGCACATGCATGCAGCGGAAATTCCTTTCGGGGGGGGGTATCTCCCAGATTTACCCGCCGCCCGAAGGGGCAGTCGACAGTCGAGTACGTACTGATCATCGCGATCATCGTCCTGGTGGTGCTGATCGCGGGACCGTGGGTCTCGTCGGCGATCACAAACCAGTTCAACACGGTGGCGGGGACGCTCGGCAACGGAATCTCAAAGGGGAGCTGGGAGTCGGGCGGCACGGGCGGCGGCAACGGGTCGTTGACCGACGCCGACATCGTGGACCCCGTTCACAGGATAGCGTTCGCCGTGTACTCGAAGGACGACCACAGCCTCATGTTCTACAAGTGCCGCGGGGTCCCCAGAGTCGGTGACATGCTCAACAGCCGCCGCGTGACGGCGGTGTATACGGGGTTCGAAAATGGATACGCCACCGCGACCGTGGGAAACGACGGCAAGACGACTGCCCCCTGGTGGCCTAACAGAAATAATATCGTGGCCGTAAAGGCCGTTGACGATGGCATAGAAATCCACTCGTTGGCATTTTGCTTTCAGTACATGGAGAACTGCAAGAGCTTTGATCTGGCAAAGTTCGACATGTCGAACTGCACAAATCTGCAGCACGCATTCGCGTATTGCGGCAATGCGACTTCCTTCAGTATTTCAAGCTGGGATACGTCCTCGGTCGTCGAATTCGACTCGGCGCTCAAAAACCTTTACAAGGTCGAGGAGATTGACATCTCCGGATGGTCGACGCGGAAAGCCGGCGATTTACGCCTCCTTTTTTCCACCGACAGTTCGCTGAAAAGCGTGAAATTTGGACCAGGGTGGAAGACCTCAGATGTTATGGATATGCTCGGCATGTTTAGCTATTGCAAAAATCTAAACCTCGACTGTTCCGATTGGAATGTCCCAACCTATGCCAATCATAGTGACTTCAATCACTGCGCCCCCGGCGTTATCCTCCCGAAGGCGTGGCAGTAGGTCTGAAGAAACAAAACGGCAAGCAGTTTATGTGGCGCGGGCACCCGTGCCGCCGTTGCCTCAGCGGCACGTTACGGGCTAGTCGGTTCGCTTTAACGTACGCTCTGCATGCAATATCAATCCCCATGCGAAGGGAGTGTCGCATATGCATGCAGCGGCAATTAACCTTCGGGGGGGTGGGTATCTCCTAGGAATACCCGCCTCCGAGGCCAAGGAGCCATCGAGTACGTTCTGGTCATCGCGATTATCGTCCTGGTTGTGATGATAGCCGGCCCTTGGGTCTCGTCGGCAATCAGGAACCAGTTCAACACGGTGGCGGGAGTATTGGTAAACGGGACAGCAGGTGGGACTTGGGAACCGAGCGGTTCCGGCAGCGGTAACGGCGCGGGTTCCGCGACCGTCCAGGCGGCGCTCGCCAAGGACGCGAAGGACACGCGAAGGACTGGACCCTCGGTGAGCAGAAGGCAGTTGCCGAGGACATCGCCGCCAAGGGCGAGGCGTCGCCCGCCTACGCCAAGGCGAAGGCCGCGATGGATGCCGGCACCGAGTTCTCGATGAAGCTCACCGATGGCAAGACGCTGACTTACCGCATTATCGGCATCAATCATGATGACCCTGCAGGCGGATCCGGCAAGGCGGGCCTCACGTTCCTCACCACCACGACGGGCATTTGGTCCCCCATGAACTCGATTGACACCAACGCCGGCGGTTGGGAGAAGTCTGAACTCCGTCAGAAAATGAACTCCGGCAAGATCTGGAATCTGATGCCCTCCGATTTCCAGTCCAAGGTGAAGGCCGTCAAGAAGCTATCGAACAATGTCGGGGGCGGTGATGAGAACAAGAACGCCGCCGTGACGGCTACCTCGGACAAGCTGTTCCTGCTCAGCTACTCTGAGATCGCCCCCCACCTCCTATTGGGCATCCTATCCCTGGACTTCCTCCGAGGGCACCCAGTACGAGGCCTTCAAAGGCAAGGTGACGGAGAACTATAATCCCAACTCTGCCATTGCCATTGGCAGCGGTTGGTGGGAGCGTTCGGTGTTTCCGAACGCCTCGAAGGGCTTCCTCCATGTCGACAGCAGCGGCAATCCGTCGGACAGCAACTCCGCGCCGGGCTGGTTTTGCGTCTCCCCCGCCTGGTGCTTCTAGCTTGTCTAGCGCAAAGCCCGCGTTACCCCGCGCGTGCTTTCTTTTGGCGACCGAACGAACGGCTTCAGGTTCATGGCACGGGTAGTCGGATTGAAGAGAAATGGGGTCATACAGCGGCTCTCAGAGCGCCTGCCGCACTCCCCCGCCATTACCTCTGCTGCGTCCTCGTATAGAGTCCATCCTGCTTGGTGTTTCGAGTTCGGGGCGTATACGGTGGGTGGATAATGGATTCACTTCGATGACGGCGTTTACGGGAGCGACCATGGCGATGCGCGAGATCGCGGTCAAGTTCGATGAGGGCGAAATGGCCTTGATTCAGGGCCATGCGGACGCCACGGGCATGACCTTTTCCGAGTTCGTGAGAAGGGCCGCGTTCGAGAAGGCTGAGGACATGGCGGACATCGAGGCCTACAACGAGGCTTTGGACTGGGACGGCGGCACTCGCTACCCGATGGAAGAGGTCGTGCGCATGGCGGTGGAGGCTGAGTGATTGTCCACACGCGTTGTCTGTCTCGGCTCTAAAGGCTTCTCTTGGGCGGGGTTCGGCTTATAGCCGGGTCCCGCTTTTTTGCGGCTTTCAGTTGTCTTTCTGAAGGTATGAAATGGCTGCCTCGATATGAATACGGTCGGCATTCGAAGCGGACGTTATAGCCGCGCTAATAGCGCATGACTTTCTCCCCTGCCGTCATCGTTGCCGCAGCGGCAAGACCGTTGCAAATACTTGGAATAGCCCTACGCTCGGCTCGTATTGCAAACCCCGAGTGAAGGGAGCCGTATATGCATGCAGCGGCAATTAACCTTCGGGGGGGGGTCGCTCCTGAAACGACCCGCTTCCGAGGGCAATCAATTATCGAGTACGTCCTGATCATTGCCGTCATCGGCCTGGTCATCGTGTTCGCGGGACCCGGCGTGGCCGGAGCCATCCGAAACCAGTCCAACCTGGTCGGCAACACGGTGAACAATGGGACGGTCGGCGGCGTCGAGGGAGGCGCGTCCGGTGGCGGCTCCGCAGGCGCCGATTCCGCGGCCGTCCAGGTGGCCATCGCCAAGGACGCGAAGGACTGGACCCTCGACGAGCAGGAGGCGGTTGCCAAAGACATTGCCAAGAACGGTACATCGTCTATCGCCTACGCCAAGGCCAAGGCCGCCATGGATGCCGGCACCAAGTTCTCGATGAAGCTGACCAATGGCAAGACGCTCGAGTACCGTATCATCGGCATCAACCACGACGACTTGGCCGATGGTAGCGGCATGGCAGGCTTGACGTTCGAGGCGACCAACTCTGCCTTGGGTAGCCAGAGAATGAACGCTACGGACACCAATGCCGGTGGTTGGGATAAGTCCGAGCTCCGTACCCGCCTCAACAGCGGTGACCTCTGGTTGCTCCTGCCCAGCGAGCTCCAGTCAAAGGTGAAACCCGTCACAAAGACAACCGATAACGTTGGCGGTAACGGGGGCGGTGCCCCCTCGGCGACGACCGACAAGGTTTTTCTGCTCTCGGCAACCGAAGTATACGGGGATATGCAATCTGACGGCATCCAGTACGAGTGCTACAAATCCAAGGGCGTGACGAGGTCGAACTATTCCGGTGCATCAGGCTATAGCCACTGGACTCGTTCCGTGAGACCGCGCAGCTCCACATCCTTTCGCTATGTTCAAAGCGGCGGTATTTGCTACAGCTACAGCGCGACGGACTCGTTTTATGTCCTCCCCGCTTTCTGCTTCTGATCTCTTTCATCGCAAAGCCCTCGCAATCCTGCGAGGGCTTTTCTTTTGGCGATTACTCAAACAATTCGAGGTTCATTGTACAGGTATCGGGTTGAGGAGAAATGGGGGCATACAGCGGCTCTCAGAGCGCCTGCCGCACTTCCCCGCCATTACCTTTGCGGCATCCTCGTATGGAGTCCATCCTGGTTGGCGTTTTGTTGTAACCGCTCACTTGTCCACAGATCAAGTGAACTGCTGGAATAAATACAGCGACACACTAGTTCGTTACAGTCGCCATATCTGCGTAAATCGCCGCGATAAATACAGCCTGTACTCGTCTGTATACCAGCTACGCGTATGTAGATTCATGTCGCGTTAATAAATCGGCTCAAGCGCGTGCAAAACGCGCAAGTAACCGCAAAAAGCGATTATCGCGCAGGTAGATTTTTGGCACCCTGTTGCTTAATCAAAATTAAGCAATTGCTTAAAACAAAAAAGGTCAGGCACTAGGTGCCTGACCTGCAAACTTCTGGTCGGGACGACTGGATTCGAACCAGCGACCCCTTGACCCCCAGTCAAGTGCGCTACCAAGCTGCGCCACGTCCCGAAGCTTATGTTTGTTGCTCTGTTCTCGCTTGCAACAGGGAGTATATTAACCCGAAACTTTAGACTTGTGCAAGAACTTTTTTATAAATTTTGAAGCAAGTCCAAAATTGTATCTGCGAGCTGGGGTTTTGTTAGCACGGGAAGTTCTTGCGTACCCGTTGTGCTCACAATCCAGGCCTTGTTAGTGTCGGTTCCAAAGCCCGAATCGGCGCGCGAGACATCGTTGGCGATAATGGCATCGCAACCCTTGCGGGTGAGCTTGCGCTGTGCGTACTCCAGGACGTTATCGGTCTCGGCCGCAAATCCGATTACGCACCGCTCGCCCTTCTGGCGCGAGAGCTCGGCCAAAATATCGACCGTTTCGACAAGCTCGATGCGATCCAGGCGTTCGTTGGCCTTTTTGAGCTTATGGTCCGCAGGGGTGGCGGGGGTATAGTCGGCGACGGCGGCCGCACAAATTGCCGCATCGGCCGTCTGGAAGGCGCTGAGCGCTGCCTGCAGCATTTCAGCGGCGGTCTGCACGCGCACGCACTCCACGCCGCGGGGGACATCGAGCGATGTCGGTCCCAGCACAAGCTTGACCGCAGCACCGCGGCGATCGGCCTCCCCTGCCAGGGCGATGCCCATCTTGCCTGATGAGCGGTTGCCAATGAATCGCACCGGGTCGATTGGTTCGTGCGTGGGGCCGGCAGTGATGACGACGCGCTTGCCTGCCAGGTCCTGAGGCACGGGTTTGAGCACCTCACAGACAGCCTCGACGATGTCCTCGGGCTCGCTCATGCGTCCCGTGTCCACGTCGCCGCAGGCAAGGTAGCCGCTGCCGGGTCCCACAACATGGACACCGCGCTCGCGCAGCGTGGCCATGTTGGCCTGCGTCGCCGGCGCCTTCCACATGCCGTTGTTCATAGCGGGTGCGATCACGATGGGTCGCGGCGTCGCAAGCAGCGTGGTGGAAATAAGGTCATCGGCGATGCCGTTGGCCATCTTGGCGATGATATTGGCCGTCGCGGGCGCCACGACCACCAGATCGGGCTCCTGCGCAAGCGAGATATGGTGGATGGGGTCAGACGGGTCGTCGAATAGCCCAACCGCGACCGGCTCATTGGTGAGCGCGCGGAACGTGAGCGGGCCCACGAACTCCGTGGCATGCTCGCTCATAACGACTTTGACACGTGCGCCGCGCTTTTGCAGCAGGCGCACGATATTGCACGACTTATAGGCGGCGATCCCGCCGGTAATGCCCAGCAGGATCGTTTTTCCCTCAAGTTGCATTGAATTGTTGGATGCCGCCGTCATCGCTAGGCTTCCTTGCTCGGGAGCACCAGGAGGCGGTGGCAGTACGGACAGTGCGTAATCTCGCTACCGTCGTGGTTGAGGTCGCTCATGGACGATGCCTGCAGCGCGGTGTGGCAGACCGTGGGGATGTTGCCCTGGATGGTCTCGACGGCCAAGCCGCGGAACTGCTTGAGCAGACGCTCGTAGTCGGTGAGCACGTCGGCCGGCAGCGTGGCGGCAAGAGCGGTGCGCTCCTTAGTGGCGGCTTCGATCTGAGCCTGCAGGTCGGCAGCCTTGGCGCGGGCAGCCTTGGTATCGGCCTTCACGCCCTCCTCGAACTTGGCGATGATTGCCTGCGCGCGGGCCTCGCGGTCGAGCGCCTCCTTATGGGCGACAGCGACGTCCTTGCGGGTGTGCTCAATCTTGTCCAGACGCTTGGCCAGGGTGGCGAGTTCATTCTCCAGGTCCTGAACCTCGCGGTAGTCGGAGCCGTCGACATGGCGCTTCTTGGCAGCCTCGATGGCGTTGTTGGTCTGAATCTCGGTGGTGTTGAGATCGTCGAGCTCAATGTCCAGATCCTTGCGCTGGGCGTAGAGCTTGGTCATCTCGGACTTGAGCTTCACATGGGTCTTGCGCTTGGAAGCGAGCTCCTTGAGCTCCGGCATATTGGCAAGTTCGCTCTTGTTGCGGGCGAGCTCCAAATCGATCTGTTGCAGCTTGAGTAGCGTAGCGCCGGCGCTCATAAGTTCTCTCCTTTTGTCACAGTCCACCATTGGCAAGGGTTCAGTATTTTAATCGCATGACGGGGGTCGACCCCGGCGTCAACTGCAGAGTTCATCAATATATCAACGAACGGCTCTTCGGAGCGGTCGTGGCCGAGCAAAATCACCGGCAGCCCGCGCAAGGCAAGGTCTTGCGCCACGTGGTAGCCCGCCTCGCCGGTTACGATGACATCTGCGCCCGCGTCGATGGCGAGCTCTCCAAAGTCGCCCAGGGAGCCGCCCAAAATAGCGACGGTACGGCATGCGTGCTCGGCTTCGCCCCATACACGCGGGTCGCTGCCGAAGGCCGTGGCAGCACGGGTGGCAAGATCGCGCAGTGTGCACGGGTCGTTGAGCGTTGCAAGCGCGCCCAGGCCGGTGGCCTCGGGGTCGTCCACGTGCTCCAGTGAGCTCACGGGTGCGGCACCCAGCAGCTCGCTCAGGCCGGCGCGGGCTTCGTGCGAGCGGTCCAGGTTGGTGTGGAGCGAGATAATGCTCACGCCGCAACGCGCTGCCTCGTAGAGCGCCGCGCTGCATTGGGGGCGTGCGGAATCCGACGGACAAAACGCCTCGGGCGCCTT
>DBEZXT010000027.1:0-17519 GCA_048291645.1 Collinsella aerofaciens
GGCAAGACCGATCTTGCCAAGCGCGCCAAGGCCGCTGGCCTCGATGCCATCCACGATACCGTGCACGAGATGGCTCGCGACGAGGCTCGCCACGGCAAGGCTTTCGCCGGCCTGCTCAAGCGCTACTTCGGCTAAGCCAGCAACCTGAGACATAACCTCTAGCTCGATGAAGCCCGGACCGCATGGTTCGGGCCTTTTTCGTGCCTCACAAACTTGTTAACTACCTGAAATAGGACCGCCTTCGGCATAGGTTTCTCGTCAAAAACTAAGTGAGTAGACTTTTTGGAACTTGCCGAGCAGACCATCCGTATTGCTTTATAAAGTCGCAGGTAAATGACTTGTTTCAAAACGTCCTGGTCGCCAAAGTGCCAAAAGTCTACTCACTTAGAACCGCAGCCGTCCACGATCGAGCTGTTTTGTGTCTAACGGGCATCTTTCCGTCAATTACTCCCAATTTTGTCCAGTCAACGAATAGTTCAGATCGAAGTAATGTCTCAGCCCTTTGCTCATCCGAGCTTTTATCACGATATTCAGCATCGAACATCCTGCATACGGCCTTAACGATCGCGCGGAATCTATCCTCATCCGATATCTGTCTGTGTGTCAGGAGAAGTACATCGTAGCCCATGGCCTGAAGGGCCGTCATGCGGTCAGCGTCACGCAAGCCATCCCCTGCGCGTCCGTGCGAGGCCTTTCCCTGACATTCAATGGCCACCTGTCGCCTACCGTCCGGTGAAGAAAGAAGTAGGTCGATATATACACGGGACTTTCCCACAATCGCTCGAGCACTTGTGCTTAGCATCACTTCAACATTAAGCTCTATGTCGCAAAAACCTTCGCCTCCCAGGGATCGCGGCAGTGCAAGTAGCAAATACGCCTCGACCTCAAAAGGCGACGCGGCACCCAATGGAACGAGTTGCGATACCGCCATAAATCTATTGCCGTAACGCATCCCACAAACATCTGAACAAAAACGGTCAAGGTCTCCGCCCAAAACCAAAGCGTCTCGACGCCATAAATTTGAGGCGGTGCCGTCCTCGGACGGGCAGCGCGCCCAACCGAACGTTGTCGAAATCGCACCCGAATCAATTGCACGCGAAAGCTCCGTCTCAAGTAACGCCGGCAGGGCACACACCGCAAACAAGCCACACATCTCCGCCAATACCAAAAGAAGCTGAAGATCCGTCAGATGCCGTGACATGATGAATGCCGTCAGTAGAGGAGACGTAATCAAAAATCCATGCTCCGTTTCCAGCACGGATTCCCTGGGGAGCTCACCAAGAAACAGCCGCTGCCTAATGCTGGCAGGACAAGTCCGTTTGTTTCTCGTCCGAACCAATGTATGCAACGGAAAACCGAGCGCGACCGCAGCCGTCGGGTTGCGGGCGAGATCATATCGCTACCGGTCTTCTTCCGGTCGTGGAAGCGGCGGACACAAAGCGCGGACTTGAGGAGGCAAACGCCAGTACCTAAAAGCCGATATGTCACAAAGTAGATCCTTCATAGGCACAGGAGAACACGAATTTCAACCCAGTCAGTCACGCATTGGCGCGAACGCACCAAAAATGGCGCCGAACGGACTGCCAAGTTTTCAACAGCCCTCCCCAACTGGCCAAAAGCTTGTCGAGAGCTGGACGAAGCCCTGTTGAAAACCCTATTTTTTTTCTCATGCAGAAGCTTTACGCGGCAAGTGAGTAGACTTTTTTGAACATTCCGAGCAGGCCGGTCTTCCTGCTTTTCAAAACCGCAGGTAGATAGCTTGTTACAAAACTGCCTGGTCGCCAAAGTGCTAAAAGTCTACTCACTTAGATTGCAGAGTGCCCCCCATTAGCTGCAATTCCAAGGTAGTTAGTACTTTTGGACTCAGATCGTCATACTGGACAAGAATATGAGTTGAGTTTTCAGGGGCAGATGCGCCATCGGCACACCAAAAACAGTCACCGATATCGATAAAAGGGATGCTCGAGCGCGTGAGGGCCCGTGCAAAAGTGCTTCCGCCCGTTCCACGCTCCGCAACCACGGTGCAGTAAAGGCCCGCGTCTGCGTGTTCGATCGAGACTTCCCCTGCCGGAAATGCCTTCCGCACAAGCGCCGCCAGGCCATCACGCGCCTCGCGAGCACGAACGCGCACGCGGTTCACATGTCGCTCGTAATCACCCGATTCCAGCAAACGAGCCAAAGCGACCTGGTCAACGGAACTCACCGACGAGGCGTAAAAACCAAGGTTGCGCCTAAACCGCTCCATTAGCTCATCGGGCAGCACCATGTACGCTAGACGCAACGCCGATGACAGGCTCTTCGAAAACGTGTTGGTGTAGATAACCGACTGGGCGGCATCTATCGACGCGAGCGCGGGAATCGGCTTCCCGGCAAGGCGAAACTCACAATCAAAGTCATCTTCGATAAGATACCGATCTGGTCGCTCGGCGGCCCAGCTCAGAAGCGCATAGCGACGCGCAATGCTCGTCACAAGGCCGGTCGGATACTGATGGGACGGCATAAGGTGAAGGACATCGGCCCCGGTTTTCTGCAGAGCGCTCAGGTCCACGCCGTCGTCATCCAACGGGACATGTCGAACTTTGCAGCCCATAGCCTGATAGATGCGCGTCAGGCGCAAATAGCCCGGATCCTCAACGGCATACACCTTGTCGGCTCCAAGCAACTGAACCAGCATGGTATCGAGCAGCTGGGCGCCCGCGCCGATAACGATATCGTTGGGATCGACATTCATGCCCCTCGTCCCACGCAGATGGTGAGCAATTGCGCGTCGTAGCCGAGCGGTGCCCTGCGCCGGTGCGGGCGAAAAGATTTCGCGCTCATCTTCGGATGCCAGCGTCGCCCGTAGTGCGCTTTGCCAAAGCCGCGCCGCCTCCAAAGCGGAAGGAGAAAGTGCATCGAATAGCTCGACCTGTCCGTTGACATCATGCGCGCTGGGACCCGCAGAGGCGTTATCTCGGTCGATGCCCTGCGAAGCCAAAGGCAAAACCGGTGCATCCGGAAGCTTGCAAGCGTAGTAGCCACGACGCGGCATTGAGCAAATATAGCCCTCGGCAAGTAACTGGCTATATGCATTCTCGATGGTAATGACACTGATTCCCAGATGACTGGCAAAGGCGCGCTTAGACGGAAGATGCTCCCCCGCCACAATACGTCCAGCAACAATATCATCTCGAATTTGCTGGTAAACATACTCATAAAGCGATGCTTCGCCGCGTTTTTCCAAATTGTAGTCAAGCATGAGCCTATCACCTGACCTTATTAAGTCATTCAATCTGGTATTAGTCTGACCTTGTAATTATCTCGAAAACTGAGTATTTTGTCATACCCAGCTCCCCGATAGGATGTTCCGTCAAGCAATGCACATGCCAACCAAGGGAGCAACCATGGCAGAACAGAACAGCAAGGCCGACCGCGTCAAACTCAATCGCGAGCTCGCGCAGATGCTCAAGGGCGGCGTCATCATGGACGTTACCACGCCCGAGCAGGCACGCATCGCCGAGGAGGCAGGCGCCTGCGCCGTCATGGCCCTCGAGCGCATCCCGGCCGACATCCGTGCCGCAGGCGGCGTCTCGCGCATGAGCGACCCCAAGATGATCAAGGGCATCCAGGAGGCCGTCTCCATCCCCGTCATGGCCAAGTGCCGCATCGGTCACATCGTCGAGGCGCAGGTCCTGCAGGCCATCGAGATCGACTACATCGATGAGTCCGAGGTTCTCTCCCCTGCCGATGACGTCTATCACATCGACAAGACCCAGTTTGACGTGCCGTTTGTCTGCGGCGCCCGTGATCTGGGCGAGGCGCTGCGCCGTGTTGCCGAAGGCGCCACGATGATTCGCACCAAGGGTGAGCCGGGTACGGGCGACGTCGTTCAGGCCGTGCGTCACATGCGCAAGATCCAAAAGCAGATCCGTGACGTTGTTGCCCTGCGCAACGACGAGCTCTTTGAGGCAGCCAAGCAACTGCAGGTTCCGGTCGAGCTGGTGCGCGAGGTCCATGCCACGGGTAAGCTTCCCGTCGTGAACTTTGCCGCCGGCGGCGTAGCGACCCCCGCCGACGCCGCGCTGATGATGCAGCTGGGCGCCGAAGGCGTGTTTGTCGGCTCGGGCATCTTTAGGAGCGGCGACCCCGCCAAGCGCGCAGCCGCCATCGTCAAGGCCGTGGCAAACTTCACCGATGCCAAGCTCATTGCCGAGCTTTCAGAGGACCTGGGCGAGGCCATGGTGGGCATCAACGCCGACGAGATCGAGATTATCATGGAAGAGCGCGGGCGCTAGTCCAGCAGAAAGGATCGCACATGAGCGATTATGCAGACCAAACGGTCGCCGTGCTGGCGGTCCAAGGCGCATTTGCCGAGCACGAGGCAAGACTATCCGAGCTGGGCGCGCGCTGTATTGAGCTGAGGCAGGCGGCTGATTTAAAGCAGGACTTTGACCGTCTGGTACTTCCCGGCGGCGAGTCTACCGTTCAAGGGAACCTGCTAGATGAGTTGGGCATGCTCGAGGAGCTTCGCACCCGCATTGTTGAAGGCATGCCCGTCCTGGGCACCTGCGCCGGCCTGATTCTGCTGGCTCACGACCTTGCCGCCCATGACGATAAGGGCACGCCGCGCCTGGCAACCATGGATGTGCTCGTTGAGCGCAATGCCTACGGCAGGCAGCTCGGCAGTTTTCGAACCAAGGGGCAGGTAGCTGCCATCGACGGTGAAGTGCCGCTGACGTTTATCCGCGCGCCCCGCATCGTCGAGGTCCACGGCGACGCAAAGGCCTTAGCGAAAGTCGACGGCCGTATCGTCGCCGCGCGCCAGGGCAACCAGCTCGGCGTAACCTTCCACCCCGAACTCGACGAAGACACCCGCCTCCACGAACTGTTCCTACAAATGTAGGCATCGAAAGCAACAAACGAAACGAGAGTGGATAATCTCCCACCTTGAGCATGAATATGGGCTCATACCGGGAGATTATCACTCTCATTTTTTGGTACAAATGATTCCTTGGGGATGCCGATGTTTTGGTACCGACAGCGAGCGCCCACCAGGGCGAACAAATTGACATGAAAAGAGGACGGCATAGACCTTCTGGTCATGCCGTCCTCTTTGAATGACAAGTTGTCGCCCTGGTGGGCGCGCAGCGTCAACTAGTTACGCGGTTCGTAGAACCACGTAACCCCTAGAAACGGTTACCGCGGAAGCCGCCACCGTTGCGGCCGCCACGGTCGCCACCGCGACCGCCGCGGTCGTTACCACGGTTGCCGCCGAAGCCGCCACGGTTGCCGCCGCGGTCGCCATAGCCACCACGGTTGCCACCAAAGCCGCCGCGACCGCCACGGTCGCCGCCACGGTCACCAAAGCCGCCACGGCCGCCACGGTCGCCACCGCGACCGCCGCGGTCGCCACCACGGCCACCACGATCGCCAAAGCCGCCGCGGCCGCCACGGTCGCCGCCACGGCCACCACGGCCACCACGGTCGTCACGGCCGCCGCGAGGACCGCGATCCTCGTCCAGGCCCATGGCGACGAGCGGAGCGATAACCTTATCGAGAGCGGCCATCAGCTCGGTGGCCTCCTCGTAAGAAAGCTCGGGCAGGAGCTTCTCCTTCTTGTTGGCAAGCTCGACCAGGCCCTCAGCGGCATCCTCGGCGGCGAAGACAACAATCTTGCGCATATCGCCCTCGGCGTCGTCGATGCGGCCGACCAGATCGGCAGCCTCGGCCTCGGCCATCAGTCCATCGAGCTCACGAAGGCGCATGCCCAGCAGGTCGGACATTTCCTTCTGCTCCATCTTGGGCTTGAGGTCAAGAAGCTTGATGGCGCGCTCGATGTTCGCCATGCGCTCGGCCTTGGCCTCCTCCTCCTTAGAAATAGCAAAGCGACGGCTACGCAGCAGGCGGGCGGCCTTCTGCATCTTGTCCATCAGCTCTTCGTCATCGTAATCAACGGCGGCCTCGACAACCTCGGCCTCCTCCTCGGCGGAAACCTCGTCAGCAGCCTCAACCTCGGCAGCTTCGGTCTCCACGGTCTCGACTGCCTCGACCTCGGCAGTCATGGTCTCGTTCTCGGTCTCGTTCATGATCTCTTCGTTCTCGGACATGAGACTCCTTCTTGGCCCTCTCGGGCATCATCGCCCCATTCGCGGGGCCCGTCGCGCACTCTTTGCGCTTTAAACATTCATGCCTCTCGGCAAAACGTCCATTAGTTTATGGTGTCGCCATCTAATCTAGCTGCAGAATCTATGTGCACACATTAATGCGACATGTGTGACTCGCGACGAGCGTACACCAGCGACGCCACAAACCCGACCACGGCAATCACGGCCGCCACGCGCACGGCAGTTGCAAATCCAATCGCCTGGGCAACGTCGGTCGCAGCGCCAGCCGCGCCGGCAGTCGCTGCAGAACTCGAGAGCAGGCCGATAAACAGGGACGGGCCAAACGATGCGGCAATCATGTTCCACGTGTTAAGCAATGCCGTTCCGTGAGGATGTTCAGCGGCAGGCAGCGTCTCCAATCCGGCCGTTTGCGAGGGGCTCAGCACCAAACCGACTCCGGCATACACCACAACGGTCAGCGCCACAACGACGCCGATGTTCATACTCGCCGCCGTCATCGAGATGGCAGTCTGCCCCACGGCAATCAGGGCAAAGCGGACCGGCAGCAGCGGCCATGCGCCACGGGCGTCCATCACGCGTCCGTCCACAATCGAGGTCACGGCGTTACAGGCAATCGCCGGCAAAATGAGCAAGCCCGCAACAAGTGCGGTCATGCCGTATGCGCCCTCAAAATAGAGCGGTAACAAAACGCTCATCGAGAACGTCGTCATCATCGACACCACCACAAGCAGGCACGCAGGCCAAAAACGAACGCTCGCCATGGGACGCACGTTAAGCACCGGATGCTCGAGTTTGAGCTGGCGGGCCGCAAACAGGCCGAGCAGCACAATGGCGGCGATAAGCGTCACGATGCCGGCAATCAGATTGGTCGAGAACTCGCCTACGGAATACACAAATGCCGTAATGCCGGCGGCGAGCAAAACAACCGACAGAATATCAAGCGTGGTGTTCGAGCGCTCTCCGACATTCTGAACAAGCTTTACGCCCGCCGCAGCGACCACAATGCCGGCCACCAGCGGCACTACGAACACCGCCCTCCAGCCAAACAACGTGCACATAAGACCGCTGATTACGGGTCCAAACGCCGGCCCTAGCGTAATGCAGGCACCGCCCAGGCTAAGATACAGACCGAGCTTCTCGCGCGGGGCGCAAGACAGCACCACGTTCATCATGAGCGGGAACAAGATGCCCGATCCCGCAGCCTGCAAAATACGACTTGGTAGCAAAACGCTAAACGACGGAGCGATCAGACACAGGACTTCGCCGGCGACCATACATCCGCATGCGAAAAACAACAGCTTGCGCGTCGAGAAACGGCCGGACAGGAAGGCCATGATGGCCGTAAAGATCGACGTCACGATCATGTAGCCCGAAACGAGCCACTGCGCCGTGGTGGCACTCACCGAAAAGGCTGCCATAATGTCGTGCAACGCCACGTTAATGATGTTCTCGTTAAACGCGGCAACAAAGGCTGCAATATACATAACGACGAGAAGTGCCGCAGTGGCCGATGGCGTTGCTTGAACTTGTTGCTGAGATTTGCTCCCCATGCATTTCCTTCCTCTTGGAACGACAGTCGCATCGCCCCAGAGGAACAGTCCAGGGCGAAAAATGAGCCCTAGACTTACGCCAGACGCCGTACACGACGAATCTGGCAACATGGTCCAACGTCAAAAGATTGTAACGCGGACGCGCAGCTTTCCTTCCGCGCTATTATTAAAAGTCCACGAAAGCATAAGACATGAGGAGCCCGCCATGATTAAGCCCATCATGAAATCCGAGTTCTTTTTGCGCCTACCTTCCGAAGACGCGGGACCCGACGATGCCGCGACCGGGCAGGACCTCATGGATACGCTCCACGAGCATGAGCGCGAGTGCGTGGGCCTCGCTGCCAACATGATCGGCGTGCGCAAACGCATCATCTGCGTAAAGGACGGCAACAGGACGCTCCTGATGTACAACCCTCAAATTCTTGAGCAGGTCAATGCCTATCAGACGAGCGAAGGATGCCTCTCGCTGACCGGCGAGCGTCCCTGTACCTGCTATCGCCGCATTAAGGTGGAGTATTTGGACGAGAACTTTGTCCACCGCATCAAAAACTTCTCGGGCTACACCGCCGAGATCATCCAGCACGAAATCGATCATTGCAACGGGATTGTTATTTAGTTCCGCCGTTCTACCGAACGGCGGACCACTTGACGCTGCGCGAGCCGCATTCACGCCTATCTGACGTTCAATTTCGAGGGCGCGACCAGAAGGTCAGCGCCCTCTCATTTCACGTCACCTTGGCGCAAATGCGGCTCGCTCGCTGTCGTATGTCTATCCTGCGACGCCTCGATTCTTGCGGCGGCAGGCACCTAATCCCCTACGATTGGCGGTAATGGTCAAAGAAGTCGGCGAGGTCTTCGAGGGACTCTTTGAGTACTTCCATGCGCGGCAGGTACACGATACGGAAGTGGTCGGGCTCAGCCCAGTTGAAGCCGCCGCCGCGCGTAATCAGGATCTTCTTCTCGTGCAGCAGGTCAAGGGCGAATTGCTCGTCATCGGTGATGTTGAACTTCTTCACATCCATCTTGGGGAAGATGTAGAACGCCGCACGCGGCTTAACCACCGAGATGCCGTCAATCTTGCTGAGTGCCTCATACACAAAGTTGCGCTGCTCGTAGACACGGCCGCCGGGACGGATGTAGTCGTTAACGGACTGATGGCCACCGAGTGCCGTCTGAACGATCGACTGAGCCGGCACGTTGGAGCACAGGCGCATGTTGGAGAGCATGTTGATGCCCATGATGAAGTCGCTCATGCAGCGCTGGTTGCCCGAAAGCACCATCCAGCCAATACGATAGCCCGCGATCATGTGCGACTTGGAAAGGCCGCTAAAGGTAACGCAGGGCAGGTCGGGAGCGAGCGAGGCAATCGAGACGTGCTCGTAGCCGTCCATGCACAGGCGGTCGTAGATCTCATCGGCAAAGATCATCAGCTGATGCCTGCGTGCAATCTCGACGATGCCCTCGAGCACCTCGCGCGGATAGACGGAACCCGTGGGGTTGTTGGGGTTGATGATGACGAGGGCTTTGGTCGCGCTCGTGATCTTGGACTCCATATCCTCCAGGTCGGGATACCAATCCGCCTGCTCATCACACAGATAATGTACGGGATGACCGCCAGCAAGGGTTGCGCACGCCGTCCAGAGCGGATAGTCGGGGCTGGGGATCAGAATCTCGTCGCCATTGTCGAGCAGCGCGTTCATCGAAAGCTGAATGAGCTCGGACACGCCGTTGCCCGTGTAGATATGCTCCATCTGAACGTTGGCCAGGCCCTTGATCTGCGAATACTGCATGATCGCCTTGCGCGCGGAGAACAGGCCACGCGAGTTGGAATAGCCTTCGCAGTCGGGCAGCTGCTGGCGCATGTCCTTGATGACCTCATCGGGCGTGCGGAAACCGAAGGGCGCCGGGTTGCCGATATTGAGCTTGAGGATGCGCTCGCCCTCGTCCTCCATACGGGCGGCCTCGTCGACGACGGGACCGCGCACGTCATACAGGACGTTATCGAGCTTGGTGGATTTAGAAAAAGTACGCATGGTGGTGCTCCTTGCAATTTGAGCTGAGGGATGGGGTTCGGGCTTGGAATCGTTGCGGGGTGATGATGCCTCGCCTTGATCGGCGTCGCCGGCAAGCAGCCAGGTAACATCGACCTCCAGAATACGGGCGAGCAGCTCAGCCACATCGCGCCGCGGGATCGTCTTGCCGCTCACATATTGGCTCATCTGACTCTTGCCGAGTTTTTTGCCGAGCATCTCCGATGCGCGGATCACGTCCGACTGGCGAACGTCGCGATTGGACATAGTCTGTCGCAGGCGATCGCAAAACGTCTCTTGGGCCACAGGAACCTCCTTGCTGGCAAAGTTCAATTTATAGAACACGAATTGAACCAAAGTTCAATTTAGCAAGCAGTATAGCGCCGTACCTCATTCGGAAGTTCAATTTCATAAGAAAATGTACCGGACTCCGAGATTTGCCCAAAGCGGACAATGACATGCACGCGTTTAGAGGTATTCAAGGAATCGAGCAGCGGCAAGCGAAACGTCGGCCGTTCGATATATGGCGTTGATCTGCCGATGAGGATGTCCCTCGAGTGGGCGCACGGCAACATCGAACTGACAGCGGCGCAAGATGAGCGCGGGAAGAACACTCACGCCCAGGCCGTCCTCGACCATGGCCATAATCGCATAGTCATCCCAGGTCGACAGCTTAGAGCGCACTGCCAGGACCGCGCGGCGAAACAGCGGCGTAATCTCGTCGTCGCTACCGCGTTCCAGCAGGATAAACTGCTCGTTGGCCAAATCGGCAAGGGAAACGACCTCCGCGGTGGCAAGCGAGGAGTCCGCTGGCACCACGGCCATCAGCTCGTCTTGCACCAACGGTCGCGACGCCATGCCGGCGCCGCGTGGCTCGCGCGGGATAAAGCCCAGGTCACAACGACCCTCAGCCACCCATTGTTCAATCTCTGAGTAATCACCCATCAGCAACTCATAATCGACGTCCGGATGATCGGCACGAAAGCGCGCAATCACCGGCGGCAGCACGTGGGTCGCCACGCTCGAAAACGTACCGATGCAGATTTTGCCGCGCATGAGCCCGCGCATCTCATCCACCCGTCGCTGCAAGCGAGTGAATTCCTCGCATAACGCCTCGACTGCCGGCATGACCTGCCGCCCGTCGGCAGAAAGCACCACGCCCTCGCGACTTCTATCGAGCACTTTAAAGCCCCAGTCGGCCTCGAGATCGGCCACCATACGGCTCACGCCCGACTGCGAATAGCTCAGGCGCTCGGCAGCACGCGTAAAGCTTCCGGCGCGCACCGTCTCCAGCAGCACCTGCATCTTTTGAATATTCGTTTCCACGGCACCCCTCCACCTTTTCATGAGTTTTTGTCATGTTATCTATGCATTATATTCGCTTTTCTTCTAAAGCCAGTTCACCCATAGTGAACATGCTCGGATATAGAGGGGATGGAAGCGCATGAACAACGGGCTGTTTACGTACTTAGCAGCATTGCTATTGTTTGGCTCCAACGGCATCATCGCCTCTGCCATCGCGTTGCCGAGCTCCGATATCGTGCTACTGCGCACGTTTTTGGGCGCCCTCTCGCTTGTCACCATTCTCGCCATCACCCAACGCCATAAGTTGCAGGCGCCATCTCGCCTCCGCGAAGCCGCAGCACTCCTTCTCTCGGGAGCCGCGCTGGGCGCCAGCTGGATTTTTCTGTTCCGCGCCTACCAGACGATCGGCGTCGGCGTATCCTCGCTGCTGTACTACTGTGGCCCCATCATCGTTATGGCGCTCTCCCCACTCATCTTTGGTGAAAAACTGACCGGCGGCAAAATCGCCGGGTTTATCGCCGTCGCCTGCGGTGCTTTTCTCATTGCAGCACAAGGTCTAGGCGGCAATATGCCCATTGCGGGTATTGTCTGCGGTATCGCCTCGGCATTTTGCTATGCGCTGATGGTCATCGCTAGCAAGGGTGCGCCACACATCGAAGGCCTCGAGAACTCCACGCTCCAGGTGAGCGCCGCCTTTGTGACCGCGCTGGTCCTCACGCTCATCACGCAGGGCGCCCCCTCATTCCTGTCCGCCGGCGTCGCCGCCAGTATTGATTGGCGCGCCGTCGTCATGCTCGGCGTCATCAACACCGGCATCGGTTGCCTGCTCTACTTTAGCGCCGTCGCCAAGCTGCCCGTCCAGACCGTCGCGGTCGTCGGCTACCTCGAGCCGCTTTCGGCCGTCGTGTTCTCGGCCGTCCTTTTGGGCGAAGCCATAACACCGGTCCGCCTGATGGGTGCCGCGCTTATCATCGGCGGCGCGATTTTTTGCGAACTCGCCGGCAAACGCGCAAACGCCAAGGCTGGCATCGCCCAGACAGTACGTGCTTAAAAGCCCCTGCTTTGAAATGCTACCTGCGTAGATAAATAATCCCCAGCTGAGGATTATTGTCTAAAATAACCCGATGTGCCAAACTGCTCTTGTATGTATAAAGACGGCATAAAGTTTTTTGTCCTAGACAGATAACCGGATGTCTAAGGGAGTCCTCGTGGCACACAATAAACTGGAGGCAAACCTCCAAGACCAGCGCGGGCAAGGCGGGCACGGAGCCATCCCCCTCTCCGCTGGCATGCTGCTCGTAACGCTCGGCGTCGTCTATGGCGACATCGGCACGAGCCCCATGTACACCATGAAATCAATCGTCGCCAACAACGGCGGCATCGGTACCGTCAGCGAGGACATGATCCTGGGCGCGCTTTCGCTCGTCATCTGGACCATGACGCTCGTGACCACGGTCAAGTACGTGGTAATCGCCATGAAGGCCGACAACCACAACGAAGGCGGCATCTTCGCCCTGTTCAGTCTCGTGCGCAAGGTGGCGCCATGGCTGATTCTCCCCGCCATGATCGGCGGCGCGGCGCTGCTCGCCGACGGCATCCTCACCCCCGCGGTCACGGTCACCACAGCCATTGAGGGCCTGCGTACCATCGAGTGGGGCCACGCACTATTGGGTGACGGTCAGACCAATGTGATCATCATCACCATCATCATTATCTGCGGTCTGTTTGCCATGCAGCGCGCCGGCACCTCGTCAATCGGCAAGCTCTTCGGCCCGCTCATGACGCTGTGGTTCCTGTTCCTGGCGGGCGCCGGCCTGTTCAACATGCTCGGCAACCTGTCCATCTTGCGCGCGCTCAACCCCATTCGCGGCATTATGTTCCTGTTCTCGCCCATCAACCACTCGGGCATCATGGTGCTCGGCTTCGTCTTCCTGTCGACGACCGGCGCCGAGGCGCTCTATTCAGACATGGGCCACGTGGGCAAGGCCAACATCTACGCATCCTGGCCGTTTGTTAAGGCGGCCCTCATCCTTAACTATCTGGGTCAGGGCGCTTGGCTGCTCGCCAACAACTCCAACCCCCAGATGCTCGCGATGGATATCGTTAACCCGTTCTATATGATGCTTCCCGAGCCCCTGCGCCCCTTTGCCATTGTGCTTTCGGCCGTGGCGGCCATCATCGCCTCGCAGGCGCTCATCACCGGCTCGTTCTCGCTGGTATCCGAGGCAACGCGCCTCAACCTTATGCCGCACCTGCGCATCCACTACCCCAGCGACACCAAGGGTCAACTCTATATTCCGCTCGTCAACAACATCATGTGGGTCGGCTGCATCTTCATCGTACTGCTGTTCCAGAACTCCGAGCGCATGGAAAGCGCCTACGGCCTCGCCATTACCGTGACCATGCTTATGACCACCACGCTTTTGACGAGCTATATCGCTGGCATTCTCAAGCACAAGCTGGGCGCCTGCGTCTTCGCCCTGCTCTTCGATGCCATTGAGCTGTGCTTCTTCGCCTCGTGCCTCACCATGTTCTTTGACGGCGGCTACGTCATGATCTTCCTGGCCGCACTGCTGTTCGGCCTTATGTATGTGTGGCGTCGCGGCACCGCCATCGAGCGCACGCAGACGATCCTGCTGCCCGTCTCCAAGTACATCGACCAGCTCAATCGCCTGCGCAATGACGAGACCTATCCCGTGCTCGCTGACAATCTGGTATTTCTCACCAACAGCCCCGATCCGCTCACGCTCGACCGCGACGTGCTCTATTCCATCCTGGATAAGCATCCCAAGCGCGCCAAGGCATATTGGTTCATTAACGTGCATGTCACCGACGAGCCCTATACGCACGAGTATTCCGTCGAGACCTTTGGCACGGACTTTTTATTCCGCGTGCGCCTGGACCTGGGCTTTAAGGTCAACCAGCGCGTTAATGCCTACCTGCGTCAGATCGTCGGCGACTTGATGGCATCGGGCGAGCTGCCGCCGCAACATCACACCTACTCCATCTACGAGACACGCGGCAACGTGGGTGACTTCCGCTTTTGTATGCTGCGCAAGATGCTTGCCCCCGAAACGGACATCAACCGCAATGACCACCGCGTGATGGCAATCAAGTACGCCGTCCGCCGCGCCTGCGGAAGCCCGGCACGCTGGTACGGTCTTGAGAACTCGGCCATCATCATCGAGTACGTGCCGCTGTTTGCCCGCATGCGCCCGGCCGTTAAGCTCGTGCGCACCCAGGTGCCGCTCGAGGTTCAGATCGAAGAGGCCGAGGAAATGGAAGTCGACATCTTCTCGGACGACTTGGTCAACGGCAACGAAGCCGGTAAGGACATGAACGTCGATCCCACCGAGTTGCTCGAGAGCGTCGCCGATACGCCCGAACAGCAACAGCTCGACGGCCTCGAGAACGAACAACTCAACGACGCCAACTTCTAGCGACGTCACAAATCAACGACAGCGGCCCTGCACCTCACGGGAGATGCAGGGCCGCTTTGCATTGCGGTAAAGCTATCGGCTACGAACGACGCGGCTCGGGAACCACGAGCCTATCGGGGCTCGCGCCCTCGGCATCCATCAGGCTCACGTAGCGAATCGACGGATCCCCATACATCGCGTAGTAATAATTGCCCGTGCGCGCGCTAAAGCATCCGGTGTAGATAGTCTTCTCGAACTTGCCATCGCCCATCCTGGACGCTCCCTCGATCATCACCACGCCCTCGAGCGAGCGGAACATGCGAACGACGTTTTCGGTCTCGCTCTCCTTTTGCGGGTAATTGGCATTGAGGTACGCCGCCTTTACAAAACGGCTCGGCGAATAGCAATCGCCCGGAATGCCGCGCATGCCGGCACCGGCTCCATAGGGCTTGAGCTCGGCGCCACGCCATGTCGCCGTCTGCGGAAAATCGCTTGTGGCGGTGATATAGGTGCGTAGGTTTTCCATATGCCACGGGAAGGTCGGCTGATTGGCAAGGGTGTCGACCGGATCGTCGTATACATGCAGGCCGTCAGCCATCATCTCGACCACGATGCTGCGCTGGCTGTCGCCGATAATCCAATGGAGCAGTGACACGCCCAGCCCCTCTCCGGCAGATTTGGCGACAATCACCGTGTCGCGCAGCGCGGCCTCGACCTCATCGACCGTCGAGAACGTCGCTGCCACCCACAGGGGAAACTCATAGGCCGCGATATTGGTCTTGCCGTCGACAGGGCCCTCGGCATACTCGGCATAACCCGGGAAATTGAGACCCGCCACGGCGAGGCCCGCATCGTTGCCGCAATCGAAGAACATAGGGTAGTTCCTGTAATCGATGCACATACCGATCACCGCGTGCGCCGCTGTCGCGTCGTCGATAAACGAATACGGAATGTGAAACCCGCGCGGCATCACGCGAACCTGTTGGCCGTAGTCAAAGCTCCAGTCGAGATTGCGGCCCAGATACATGTGGCCAGAATTATCGGTAAATCGAATACTCGTACACATAGTGCCTCCTAGCTTTACGTTCTTGCTAATTTCATTGTCTCCAAACAAAAAGGCGCTAAACACAAAAGCCCGGACATGACAACAATGTCATGCCCGGGCCAAAAGAGACGAAGTGCGGTGCTGTAGTCACCCTAGACAAGTTTACCTTGGCAGTGGTCGATCATATGCTGGATCATCTGCGCCTCAAAGCCCGCGTAGTCGCGGCGGCACTCCTTCATCTTGCCGTCGACGATCTGGTCAAAGGCAACCTTGCACTTGATATAGCGCGTGGACTTGGTGACCTCCTCGTGCGTCAGGCAGCTCTCCTCCATCTTGCTGGCACCCAGGCCAAACACCAGACGGGGGTTGTAGAGCACATGGGGCTCACCGGCGTCGTCCAGATAGACGCAGACCTTCTTGGTGACACCGATCTGGTTGGCGGCCAAGCAGCCGGCATCATCGAGCGACTTGATGGTATCAATCAGATCCTGTGCGACCGACTCGTCCTCGACAGTCGCAACCTCGCAACGCTGAGACAGGATAGCCTCGTCGCGGCAGAGCTCTTTAATCATACGTTCCTCCATAGGGGTCGTTGTAACCGCTTAAGTATACGGTACCCACACATTTTCATGCGAAAAATACCGTCCGTCTGCCACAAAGCGCCGAACATCAACATGCGAGGAACATCAACCTTTCAAAGGCGATATAGTAGTTAAGTTCGTGTCAATCGGCCTAAACTCGGGGCCGAACAAGGAAAGGGTATGCATGGACGAACTTTTTCACGTCAGTGAGCGCAAGTCCACAATCGGGACCGAACTTCGCGCTGGACTGACAACATTCCTGGCGATGGCCTACATCATCGCCGTCAACCCTGCGGTGCTCTCGGGCGCCGGCATCGATGCGGGAGCGCTCGCCTGCGCCACCTGCCTGGGCGCCGGCATCATGACCATCTGCATGGGCATCTTCGCCAACCGCCCGCTCGCCTGCGCGTCGGGCTTAGGCGTCAACGCGATGATCGCTGGAATCACCACCACCGTCTGCGGCGGTGACTGGCACGTGGCCATGAGCGTCATCTTCCTTGAGGGCGTCGTCATCTTGCTGCTCGTGCTTTGTGGCCTGCGCGAGGCCATCATGGACGCCATCCCGGTTGTCCTGCGTCACGCCATCTCGGTGGGTCTGGGCCTGTTCATCGCCATGATTGGCCTGTGCGATGCCGGCATTATCACCGCTGGCGCCGGTACACTCGTCGGTCTGGGCGACATCACCTCCCCCACCTTCATCGTCGGCATCATCTCCATCCTTGTGACAGTCGCCCTCGCCTGCCGCAACGTCCCCGGCTCGCTGCTCATCGGCATCGTCGTCGCCGTCATCGCCGGTATCCCCCTAGGTGTGACCCAGGCTCCGACCGGTATCATCGCCCCGCTCGACTTCTCGAGCATCGGTGGCCCCATCGCCGACGCCGGCGGCGTGCCTGCCATCGTCAAGGTCCTTACCGACCCCGCGCTCCTCGTCATCTCGTTCTCGTTGCTCATGAGTGACTTCTTCGACACCATGGGCACCGCGATGGCCGTGGCCAAGCAGGGCGAGTTCCTCACCGACGACGGCAACGTCGAGAATATCAAGGAGATTCTGATCGTCGACTCCGCCGCCGCTGCTGTGGGCGGTTTCATGGGCGTCTCCTCCATCACCACCTTCGTCGAGTCCACCTCTGGTGCTGCCGACGGTGGCCGCACGGGCCTCACCTCCGTCACCACCGGCGTGCTGTTCATTCTCGCCGCGTTCTTCTCCCCCATCGTCACCATCGTTTCCAGCGCCGCCACCTGCGGTGCTCTGGTCTACGTCGGCTACCTCATGATGAGCGAGGCCTCCGAGATCGACTGGTCCGACGTGTCGCAGGGTTTCCCGGCGTTCATGATTGTCGCCGGCGTGCCCTTCACCTACTCCATCTCTGCCGGCATTGGCCTGGGCTTTATCGCCTACGTGATCGTCGCGCTCTTTAAGGGCGAGGCCTCCAAGATCAAGCCGCTCATGTGGATCGCAGCCCTTGCCTTCCTCGTCTACTTCTT